>DAHVRJ010000031.1:0-1568 GCA_027322505.1 Demequinaceae bacterium | reverse complement strand
CTGGCCATCTTGGCTTTGTTTTCGGCAGGGTGCAGGTCATCTCCGTCGATAAACGGAAGGTTCAGTTCTTTAGCGATCTCCTGTCCGACGGTGGTTTTCCCAGAGCCGGAGACGCCCATGACGACTAGGCGGATTGTTTTCTTGGTCACGCGTGCACTTTAACCTAGCCACGAGCCCTAGCGATATTGCCCACGATGGTCCACAATGAAGAGACAACGAAATAGAAGCGAAACGAGAACCCACGCGAGAATAGTCCACGTAGAGGACTTGTCGACCGGGCTCGACCCGTAGCGACAGTACCGGACGCGCCTGATAACTCTTTCGCTTTCGTTCAGCAGCGGCGCTCCTAGTCGGGGCGCCGTTGTTGTGGGATTTCTTCTACCGTTTCCGGCGCCGATTACGTAGCGCCAACCACACGATGGCGCCCAGGATCGCGCAGGTTACTACCACTCCAGTTGTTACCTGCGGCCCACTATCAGCAATTCGATCCCGCAGGCGAACCGGACGGCGGAAGGTCAGCACCGGCCAGTCGCGCTCAATGGCGATGCGCCGTAGCGCTCGATCGGGATTTACTGCATATGGATGCCCGACTGCCTCTAACAACGGAACGTCCGTGATCGAGTCGGAATATGCCCAGGAAGCTCCTAGGTCATAATTATGTTCGGTCGCGAGCTTTTCAACCGCGCGGGCCTTTTCTGGCCCATAGGCGTAATACTCAATTTCGCCGGTGTATTTTCCCGCTTCCTCTACCAAGCGCGTCGCAATTACTTGATCAACGCCTAATAAGCGCGCAATCGGTTCGACGACTTCACTGCCGGATGCCGAAACGATTATCACGTCAATGCCCGCTGCCTGATGTGAGCGAATTAGCTCCACGGCTTCGGCATAGACCACCGGATCGATATTTTCATGCAGTGCCTCAGCGACAATTTCACGCACCTGTTCCACCGGCCACCCGGTGACGAGTGATGAAAGGTACTGGCGCATCCGTTCGGTCTGATCGTGATCGGCGCCGCCCAGCAGATAAACAAACTGGGTGTACGCGCTGCGCACGACATCGCGCTTATTGATCAGACCCCGTGAGTAAAACTGGCGGGAAAAAACGGTGCTGCTGGAGGCCGCAATCACGGTCTTATCGAGATCAAAAAACGCGGCGGGCCGCTGGCTTGGACGCTTTGCGGGCGCGGAAATACCAGTGGAAATTGCGACATCCGACATGAATTTCACCGCCCAGTAAAGATCAGGGTTTTGTCAAACACCTTGAGCCTAGTTGGCAATTGATCCACAGCGCATCTGCGGTTGGGGCAACGCACTGCTTTTCCCTAACCTCACGCCGGCCGCCCCGGCAGTTGGCATTGTGAAAATGTGCAAAAAATCCGCGATATTACCCAACGTTCGGCGCCCGGCCCGGCGGCCGCAAACGACCTTCTGGCGGTAAATGACCCGGTGGCGGCTTTGGTAGTGACGAACGATTCCCGGCTGCGACAGGTAATTTTTGACTTGGCTACCAGCGCCGGGGTGCGGGTTCACCCCACATCCGAGGTTTCCGCCCCGCTGCTGCCGCGCGC
>DAHVRJ010000163.1:0-8372 GCA_027322505.1 Demequinaceae bacterium | reverse complement strand
TTGGCCCTGGTGGCCCAGCGCAAGGGCTATAACTGCATCTTCGTCTGCCCTGACAAGGTCTCGGAAGATAAGCGCAACGTGCTCAAGGCCTACGGCGCTGAAGTAGTCGTCACTCCCAGCGCTGTCGCACCGGATGATCCGCGCTCCTACTACTCGGTTTCCGACCGGCTCGCCCGTGAAATCCCGGGCGGCTGGAAACCCGATCAGTACTCCAACCAGCAGGGCCCTGCCGCGCACTACGCCACCACCGGCCCGGAAGTCTGGAACGACACGGAAGGCAAAATCACCCACTTTGTCGCCGGTGTGGGCACTGGGGGAACGATCACCGGCACCGGCCGCTACCTACAGGAAGTCAGCGCCGATCGCGCGGGCGGGCGCGTGCAAATAATCGGCGCCGACCCGGTGAACTCTGTCTACTCCGGTGGGACGGGCCGCCCCTATCTGGTCGAGGGCGTGGGCGAAGACTTTTGGCCCTCGGTTTACGACCCGGCAGTTCCTGACGAAATAATTGCCGTCACCGACTCTGAATCCTTCGACGTCACCCGCCGCCTGGCCCGCGAAGAGGGTCTCCTGGTGGGCGGCTCGTGCGGAATGGCTGTTGAGGCCGGACTCAAACTCGCCCGCCGGCTCGAAAACGAAGATCCCGCGGCCGCCGCCGAAGCCGTGATCGTGATCCTCCTGCCCGATGGCGGACGCGGCTACCTGTCAAAGATTTTCGACGACCACTGGATGGACAGCCACGGCTTTCCAACCGCCATTAACAACACAATTAAGGACGGCGCCTCTCACCCTGAACCCCCTACGCTGGGTGCCGTTTTGGGTACAACTGGGCGGGCGCCGTCCCAAATAGAACACCTGCCCAAAGACGCCACCTTGCAAGAGGCAGTCGACATTTTTGCCCGCACGCAGGCGTCCGTGCTACCCGTGGTCGGCGCGCAGCCGCCGCTGATGATCGGCGAGGTAGCCGGTGCCTTGACCCAGGTTGAACTCCTGCAAATCCTGGCGAGAAATCCGGACGCGGCGGGCGAGCCGGTCTCCGAGCACCTGGGCGCGCCATTGCCGTTGGTGGGCGCACATGAACCCGTAACTGCGGGGCAGGAAAAAGTTGCCGAACGCGGCGCCGTCATGGTGCTGGAACTTGGGCGCCCGATCGGGGTACTGGGGCCGCTCGAATTGGTGAATTTCTCGCGATAAACGTTGGCGCGAAACCTGCAAAAGGTAGCGTAGGGCGGTCGCAAACGGTAGCGTAAGGTGCCCGCAAAAGGTAGTGTAGAACGGTCGCAAAAGGTAGCGTAAGGTTCCCGCAAACGGTAGTGTATGCATATGGCGTACCTGCGAAGATCGATCGATGCGGAACTCGATGAACTGCTACCTGTCGTTCCCGCGATCGCACTAGACGGTCCGAAGGGCGTGGGTAAGACAGAGACTGCGATGCTCCGGGCCGATACGATTTTTCGGCTCGACGATCCGGCACAGCGGGAAATTTTGCGAGCCGATTTTGAACTCAGATCCTTGCCAAAAGGCACCATCCTTATTGATGAATGGCAAAACCTTCCGCAAATTTGGGACTCGGTTCGGCGCCAGGTAGACGCTGGAATTTCGCCGGGGCGCTTCATATTGACGGGGTCGGCCACTCCGTTTGACGCTAGTGGGACACATAGCGGTGCCGGTAGAATTTTGTCCTTGCGAATGCGACCGATGGGCCTCCATGAGCGCGCGTTAACTCAGCCGACGGTGTCGTTTTCTGACCTGCTGGCGGGTGGGAAACCTATAGAAGGAACTACGACTTTTGGCCTGGCCGATTACGCGCATGCAATAGTAGCGAGCGGATTGCCAGGCATAATGACGAAAACACCCCGTGCGAGGCGCTATCTCCTCGATGCTTATCTATCGCGCGTCGTAGATCGAGACCTTCCAGAACTTGGATTTCAGGTTCGGCGACCGGAGACTTTGCGCAGATGGCTTGCTGCTTACGCGGCTGCATCATCAACGACAACCGCATATTCGCGGCTCTTGGACGCAACGACCAGCGGTGATGGCAGCCAACCCGCCAAGAGCACGACAATTTCTTATCGCGATAACTTAAGTAAACTCTGGTTGCTTGACCCCGTTTTTGGCTGGTCTCCCAGTAACAGCCCATTCCGTAGGCTGCAGCAAGCTCCGAAACATCAATTGGCCGATCCAGCGTTGGCAGCGCGATTGCTCGGCTTAACCGCTGAGGGGCTCCTAAGTGGGGCCGGTGCTCATATGGCTGGACCGCTGTTTGAATCACTAGTAACACTAGGTGTACGGGGCCTCGCGCAATCGCAAGAAGCTCGTATAAGACACATGCGGCTTACCGGAGGCGATCGTGAAATCGACCTCATTGTCGAGGGGCTTGAAGGTCAAGTGCTGGGTATAGAAATAAAGCTGGCGCCCGACATAACAGATCTTGACGTGAGACATCTCGTCTGGCTGCGTGAGCAAATACCGGATCGAGTAGTAGACCTCGCTGTAATTACGACGGGAACGACGGCCTATCGCCGTGCTGATGGCATCGCAGTGATTCCGCTTGCGCTGCTAGGGGAGTGACGCTCGATTCGCTCATGGCGAGTGTCTCGTTAAACTTATTTCTCATGACAAACACACTCCCCGCCGCAAGCGGTTCCTTCGGAGATAAACCGACCCTGACCTTCCCGAGCGAATCCGCTCCGACCGACCTGCAGGTCCAGATCTTGGAACAGGGCGAGGGCGCTGAAGTCCAACAAGGGCAAACGATCATCGTTAACTACCTGGGCCAGGTTTGGAACGGCGACGTCTTCGACAACTCCTATGACCGCGGCACTACGATCTCATTCCCAATCGGGGTGGGCATGGTCATTGCCGGGTGGGACCAGTCGCTCGTGGGCCAGAAGATCGGTACGCGCCTGCTCGTTTCGATTCCCTCAGCGCTCGGTTACGGCGACCGCGGCGTGCCGCAGGCCGGCATTCGCGGTGGCGACACGCTCGTGTTCGTGGTGGACGTAGTGGGCGTGGAGTAGCGGCGCGAGGTAAACCTCAGCCGCACCAGTCTTAATGTGGAGCCTTAGGCGCGCTAGACGTGCATAAACCTCCACACTAAATAGCCGCCGCACTCTTAGAAAAGGCCCGCCGCATGCTGCGCCCGCTAACGCCCGCCGACTGGGACTTTCTGCTCGAAATGGTTGTTGAGACCGTTAATTGGAAACCCGGCCGCGACGCCGACCTGGCCGAAGTCCTTGCCGATGAGCGCATGCGGCGCTACGTCAACAACTGGGGCCGCGCTGGCGACGGCGGAATCATCGCAGAAGTCCAAGGAAAACCAGCCGGCGCCGTGTGGTGGCGGTACTACACGGCCGCCGCGCCGGCCTACGGCTACGTAGCTGATGACATCCCGGAAATCGCGATCGCGCTCGCGCCAGCGGCCCGCGGCAAGGGCCTGGGACGCAATCTCATTCAGGCTGCTAAAGCGGAGCTCGGCAAAACGGTGCCGCGCATAAGTTTGAGCGTCGAGGGTGACAACTTCGCGCGCAAACTCTATGAATCAGAGGGCTTTGTGGTTGTCGAACAGGACGACAACGACATCACAATGCTGTGCGACCTCAACTAATCACGGGCATCGGGCACGACACCCCGGTTCCGGCAATGCCGCAGTACCCGTTGGGATTCTTGATCAGGTATTGCTGGTGATAATCCTCGGCGTAATAAAACTCGCCCGCCTCGGAAACCGGCCGCATATCGGTGGTGATCGGCCCAAACCCGGCCGCCCGAAGTTGCGTTTCATAAGCCTCTGCCACGGCGCGCGCTGCCGCTTCCTGGGTGGGCGTCGTCCAAAATATGGCCGACCGATACTGCGAGCCGACGTCATTTCCCTGCCGATTGCCCTGCGTTGGATCGTGTTCGGTGAAGAACGTGCGCATCAAATCCGCCTCCGCCAGCACCGCGGGGTCATAAACAACCTGCACCACTTCGGCATGCCCAGTAAGCCCCGTGCACACCTCTTGGTAGAGAGGGTGGGCCATTTCGCCGCCCTGATAGCCCACGGCGGTGGAAATCACACCGGGCAGCTGCCAAAAGATGCGCTCGGCTCCCCAAAAGCAGCCCATACCGAAATAAACGACCGCCGCACCCTCGGGCCACGGGCCTTCCAGGGGCGCGTCGAGCGTCATGTGGCGCTCCGGAACCGCGAAGGGACGCTCTTCACGCTGGGGTAGTAAAGCCATGTCATCCTCCAGATGGATTACGAAACCCCGCACTTGCAACTAAACTCGGGGCGTGACTACCAGTATGCGACCTGAAAACGATCCTGACGAGTGGGCTACCAGCGGATTCGCCACGCGCGCAATCCACGCCGGTCAAGACCCGGACGCCACCACGGGGGCCGTAACTGTTCCTATTTACCAAACCTCGACGTTCAAACAGGACGGCGTGGGGAACATGCGCAGCGGCTATGAATACTCCCGCTCCGGCAATCCGACCCGTACGGCGCTTGAGGACGCGCTGGCCGCGGCGGAGGCCGTCTCCCTCGATGGCACGCCCGTCGCCGAAGGAGTGCGCGCTTTTGCTTTCGCTTCCGGGCTCGCCGCCGAAGACACCCTCTTGCGCGCGGTCCTGCGCCCCGGCGACCACGTCGTAATCCCCAATGACGCCTACGGCGGCACCTACCGGCTCATCGCCCGCGTATTCGGCGCCTGGGGAATTGAGGCTACGCCCGTCCAAATTTCGGACGACGCCGCTATCGCCGCCGCGATCCGTCCCGGTAAGACAAAACTCATTTGGGCAGAAACGCCGACGAACCCGCTGCTGGGAATCGCGGACATTCCGGCCCTGGCCGAGGCCGCACATTCCGCCGGCGCGCTGCTGGTGGTGGACAACACCTTTGCCTCGCCCTACCTACAAACGCCACTGGGGCTGGGCGCGGACGTGGTCGTGCACTCCACGACCAAATACATTGCCGGCCACTCCGATGTGGTTGGGGGCGCACTGGTCGTCAACGGCGGGGCGCAACTACCCGGCGGGGTAGAAAGCCCGGCTGGCACCGACCTGGTTGCCGACGCGCTGGCCTTTCACCAAAACGCCTCCGGCGCCGTGCCCGGACCCTTCGACAGCTGGCTGGCGCTGCGCGGACTGAAGACGCTGGCGGTGCGCATGGAACGCCACTGCGATAACGCCGAACAGGTTGCCGCTTTCCTAGCTGAACACCCGGCCGTCAGCCAGGTGCACTACCCGGGCTTGCTGTCGGATGCGGGCCACACGCTGGCCGGAAAACAAATGCGCCGCTTTGGTGGAATGATCTCCTTCCGCGTCGGGAGCGAAGAAAAGGCATTGGAAGTGTGCGATAAGACGCGCATCTTCACCCTCGCAGAGTCACTGGGAGGGGTGGAGTCGCTGATTGAACACCCCGGCCAAATGACCCACGCTGCCGTTGCCGGCTCTGACTTGGAAGTCCCCGCGGACCTAGTGCGTATTTCCGTAGGGATCGAAGACGCCACCGATTTGATCGCCGACCTGGAGCAGGCACTTAATGACAACCTCTAAGACACCCAACGAAGAAGGGGATCGGCCCGAAGCTGGTGCCGGCCATCCCGTGGCCCGAGACTCGGGGCTGGCGTCCCCAATTGCGGGGGATAGGGCGGAGCGCAACGTGCCCTACCCCGTGCGGGTCGCCTCGGCGTGGGTCTGGCGCACGCTAGTAATTTCCGCCGGTGTTATTGCGGCGCTGTGGGTAATGAGCACGTTTAAAACCATTGTCGTGCCCGTGCTCGTGGCAATGCTCCTAACCGTCTTATTGCGCCCGATATCGCAGTTCATGGTGCGCAAGTTAAAAATCCCCAACACCCTTGCCACCGCCGTAACCGTTTTGGGGCTAATTGCCGTCGTGGCGGGCCTCCTATCGGTGGCGGGACGTGAAATTGTTACCGGCGTCGGGGAGTTGTGGGATAAGGCCCAGGCCGGATTCGAAGAACTGCTGCGCTGGATGGCAGAGGGCCCGCTGCAAATCTCCACCGACGACCTCGAGGCGTATTTGGATCAGCTCACAAAAGCGCTGAGCGATAACTCCAGCAGCATCGTTTCGGGCGCGATGTCGGCCACGGCAACAGTGGGGCACGTGCTAGCAGGAACCCTTATCTCCCTGTTTTGCCTGTTCTTCTTCGTCATGGAAGGCGACCGGATTTGGCGCTGGTGTGTCAACGTGCTTCCCAAGCGCAGCCAAAATCGGGTGCATCAGGCGGCCGTGCGTGGTTGGATCACACTTGGCGGCTATGCGCGCATGCAAATAGTTGTGGCGGCAGTTGATGGAATTGGCATCGGTTTAGGCGCGGCACTTTTGGGCGTACCGCTCGCAATCCCGCTGGGAATCTTGGTCTTTGTCGGGTCGTTCGTTCCGATCGTGGGTGCGGTATTCACCGGAGCGGTGGCCGTACTAGTTGCCCTGGTGGACCAGGGGCCCATCGTGGCGCTGGTCATGCTCGGAGTAGTGCTCGCTGTTCAACAAATCGAGGGCAACGTGCTCCAGCCCTTCCTGATGGGCCGGGCAGTATCTCTCCACCCTGTGGCCGTTCTCCTGGCGGTTACGGCCGGAACACTGGCAGCCGGAATAATTGGTGCCCTCTTCGCCGTGCCGCTGGCCGCGCTGCTGAACACGATATTTAGATATTTATATGGAACAGATCCCTTCCCCGATTTAGCGGCCTCCCCGGTCACAGGCCCGGATGACGCGGCGAACGGCGGCGCCAAAAATCCTCATAACCCGAAGGCCCCGCATAACCCGGATAACCCGCATAACGTATCGAATGACGCAGATGGGGAACGCGGCACAGTGGACGCCCCGGGATCGACCCCGCCCGCTAGCAACTAGGAGACCAAATGACGACCGTGGGCCTGGAGGCGATTAAGCAAGCCGCCAAGTTACTAACCGGCATAATCGCGCCCACCCCGGTCGAACACTCCCGCGCCCTGACCGAGGTCTGGGGCGGGCCGGTGTACCTAAAATGCGAAAACCTCCAACACACCGGCTCGTTCAAACTGCGCGGTGCGTACGTGCGCCTAGCTCGACTCTCGGCCGCCGAACGCGCTCGCGGTGTCGTAGCTGCCTCCGCCGGCAATCACGCCCAGGGTGTGGCGCTTGCTGGGCGGCAACTGGGTATTGATGTCACAGTTTTTATGCCGCGCGATGCGGCCCTTCCGAAAGTGGATGCCACGCGCAACTATGGCGCACGGGTCGAACTGGTCGGCAGCGATGTGGCCCAAACCCTCGCCCATGCCGAGCAGTACGCCCGCGAAACCGGCGCCGTCCTGGTCCATCCCTTTGACCATCCCGACGTGGTCACTGGTCAAGGAACGATTGGGCTGGAGATACTCAACCAGGTACCGGACGTCCAAACCGTGCTCGTGCCCACTGGCGGGGGCGGGCTACTGGCCGGCGTGGGGGCGGCGCTGGCCGAAGCGGCCCCGCACGTGCGCGTAGTTGGCGTGCAAGCCGAACGCGCCGCCGCCTACCCCTCCTCGCTGCGCGCCCAAGCACCGCAGACCGTGGCGCCGAACGGCACCATGGCGGACGGGATCGCCGTCCCCACCCCGGGCACCACACCATTTGAAATCGTTCGCGCCCTGGATATTGACGTCATAACCGTGGGCGAAGACGTCATCTCGCGAGCACTCCTGGCACTAGCGGAGCGCGCCAAACTCATTGTCGAACCGGCCGGAGCGGTAGGTGTGGCCGCCATCTTGGCGCAGGAATTGGATCTGCCCGGGCCGGCGGTTGCAATCCTGTCTGGCGGAAACATTGACCCGGTCGTGCTGTTGCGCGTGCTGCGCCACGGCCTGTCAGCGGCGGGGCGCTTCATCCACCTGCGCATCCACGTCACGGATAACCCGGGCGTATTGGCGCGCCTGCTAAACCTGCTGGCGGACCTGTCGGCCAATGTGATGCACGTTGAACACACCCGCGCGGGAGTGGACTTAAGCGTCGATGAGGTGGAAATTTCGATGCAACTAGAAACCCGCGGCGCCGAGCACTGCCGAGAAGTCCTCGACGCGCTCCGCACCGCGGGTTATCGCGTGGTGGGGCAGGAAGGCTACCGGGCGTAAATCACCCCGTGTAGGGCTTGGCTTCCTTGATCTTGACGGTAATTTCTTTGCCGTTGGGCGCGGTGTAGGAAACTTCCTCACCGGTTTTATGCCCATTGACCGCAGTCCCCAGGGGGGATGCCGTACTAAAGACCTCGTGCTCACTATGCGAAGACATTTCGCGTGAGGCGAGCAAGAAAACCATCTCACTGCCCGCCAGGTCGATCGTGACGATCATGCCTGGCTCAACTTTTCCGTCATCGGCCGGAGCGTCCCCAATTTCGGCGTTGCGCAGCAGGTGTTCG
>DAHVRJ010000109.1:0-32400 GCA_027322505.1 Demequinaceae bacterium | reverse complement strand
CTGGCTCGCGCCGTTACTGATGCGACAGCCACCTCGACGAACACGGTGATGGGCACGGTTGCCTATTTATCGCCTGAGCTGCTGTCCCGCGGCGTAGCGGATGCGCGCAGCGATATCTATGCCGTGGGAGTTTTGTTGCATGAAATGCTCACCGGCACGCAGCCGCACGTGGGCGAGACGCCAATTCAGGTTGCCTATCAGCACGTCCACGAGGACCTGCCGGCTGCCCGCGCCAAAGCGGAGTGGATCCCGCCCCAGATGGACGATTTGATTGCCGAGTTAGCAGCGCGTGATCCAGATGATCGCCCCGTTGATGGGGACGCCGCCCTCCAGCGGTTACTGGCTGTCTACCAGGCGGTTCCGGTTGAGCAGCGCAGCTACCGTCCCTCGGATGATGAACTGCGATCCGCTCTCGTTGCGGGAACGCCGGCTACCGGGGAGCCGCTTGATTCGGAGGAGCCCGGAGCCACCGGTGGGCTCACAAGCGGGGAGGGCGATGCCACCAGCGACGAGACGGTGGCGCTGGCAAGCACGCAGACCTCGCGGTTTCCAGCGCCCGCTCCCCCGCCGCCCGCAGACGGCTCAGGCCCCTCGCCGGCCCCGGCCTCTCCTGCGGATGGCGACACCTCAGCGTCCCAAGTCGCTTCTGGGGATACCAAGTCCCCCGCGACCCAAGTCGCTCCTGTGGATACCAAGTCCCCCGCTGCTTCTGTGGATACCAAGTCCGCCGCAAGCCAGGCCGCGCCAGCTGGAACTGCCAAGCCCAAAGCGGCTTCCAAAAAATTGCGAAAATCTACCGGCCGCCAGCATCAAGGCGGTGCTGGTCAGCGACGTAACAAAAAGCGCTCACTGCTTTGGCTTTGGATCACATTGCCGGTGCTGCTCCTTCTTGGCGGCGGCACGTGGTGGTATTTCTTCCAGGGCCCCGGTTCATTTACCACCGTGCCCAATGTCGTAAGTGCTCCCGCAAAATCTGCGACGACGGTGCTGGCTGAACACAACTTGCAGTCAGCCCAGTCCGAAGCTTTCGACGACGAAATTCCTGCCGGGTACGTTATTTCAACCGATCCTGGCCCCGACAGCAATGTCAAAAAAGATACAACAGTGCAAATGGTGGTCTCCAAAGGCCCAGAACACTTTGAGATTCCCGACGTTATCGACGTGCCCTTGGACGAAGCAATCGAGCAGCTGGAAGCCAATGACCTGAAGTTTGAGGTAGCCGAAGACGAACCATGGAGCGAAAAAATTGCGGAAGGAAACGTCGTATCCATTGAGCCGGAAGTCGGAACAGAGGTAACCCGGCGCGACGAGATTGTCTTAGAAGTCTCCGCCGGACGCGAGCCGATCGATGTACCGCTGACGGTAAATATGTCGCAAACAGACGCGGTGGCCGCGCTCGAAGACGTGGATTTGAAGGCCGAGATCACAGAAGAGTATTCCGATACGCTCGCGGCCGGCCACGTACTTTCACAAGAGCCCAATTCCGGCACCCTTTATCGCGGTGACACCGTGACAGTGGTTGTTTCGCGTGGTCCAGAACGCATAGAGGTGCCCAACGTCTTAGGCAAGCACGTCGATGAGGCCAAAAAAGAATTAGAGGATCTGGGTTTTGAAGTTAAAACCCGCCAAATGAATGACTGGTGGGTATGGGGCGAGCGCGTTTCGGAGCAGAACCCGGGCGCGGGTAAAAAACTGAAAAAGGGTGAAGAAGTAACCTTGACGCTCAGCTAGTTGTGCGTGCCCGCTCACTCTTGATGCGAGTAGTTGTTCGTGCCCGCTCACTCTTGATGCGAGTAGCGCTCTTCACGCCAGGCGTCACCAATAATGTGATACCCGCGATCTTCCCAAAAACCGCGTTGCACCTCAGTGTGATATTCCCAGCCTCGGACCCATTTTGGTCCTTTCCAGGAGTACAGATGCGGAATGATAAGACGCAGGGGCGCGCCGTGCTCAGTGGTGAGCGGTTCACCGTTGTGGTGGGTGGCCAAAATAGCGCGTGGCGAAGCCAGGTCAGCTAGTTGCACATTGGCGGCGTAGCCGTATTCGGCATAAACCACAACGTGGCGAATGTGATCGGCAGGCGGAAAAAGCTCAACGACCTCGCGGGCTGGAAATCCTTGCCAATGGTTATCGAGAACGCTCCAGTGCGTGGCGCAGTGTAAATCGGCGGTGACTGCAATTTCTGGCAACTGAGCTAGTTCATCCCATGTCAGGTGATGTTCTTTCCCGTCTTGGGTTTCCCCGCCGACCGTGAAGTTCCATCGATCTGGGCGCGGCCGTGGCACCGGCCCGTAGTGCATTATGGGCAGTTCATGCACCAGCCGCTGACCAGGCGGTAACGCCCGGGGCGGCTCGATCCATGGCTCATTGGTGACACGATCGGCGGGGTCCATGTTAAAAGCTATTGACCTTAGCTATCGCGCAGCAGTTCAGCTACCTGGAACGCCATCTCGAGTGACTGCTGGTGATTTAGCCGCGGATCTACAAAGGTTTCGTAGCGCCGCGCAAGGCCGGCTTCGTCAATTTCTGAACAGCCACCCAGAATTTCGGTGACATCATCGCCAGTTAATTCGACGTGAACGCCGCCCGGCACGGTGTCCAAGGAGCGATGCACTTCAAAAAAGCCGCGGATCTCGTCCATGACGTCTTCGAAGCGCCGCGTCTTGTAGCCGTTCGGCGACGCAAAGGTGTTGCCGTGCATTGGGTCAGTAACCCAAGTGACCGCCAAACCAGCTTCCGTGACCTTCTCGACCAAGCCGGGCAAAATGTCGCGAATCTTCCCCGCGCCCATTCGGCTGATGAACGTCAGGCGGCCCGGCTCGTTTTCTGGGTTGAGTTTTTCCGCCAGCGCGATCGCGTCAACAGCTGTCGCCGTCGGGCCCAACTTAACGCCAATTGGATTACGCACGCGCGAAAGGAAGTCCACGTGGGCTCCATCCAGCTGGCGGGTGCGCTCCCCGATCCATAGGAAATGGGCGGAGGTGTTGTAAGCCTGCCCGGTACGGGAATCAATGCGGGTAAGGGCGCGCTCATAGTCAAGTAGGAGCGCCTCATGGCTGGAGTAGAACTCCACCGTCTTCATCGCTTCGAAGTCCGCGCCGGCGGCCTCCATGAATCGCATTGCGCGATCAATTTCAGCGGCCATCGATTCATAGCGACGGTAGGCGGAGTTATTGGCCAAAAAGCCCTTATTCCACGCATTTACGTGCCGCAGATCCGCAAAACCGCCCGTGGTGAAGGCTCGAATAAGGTTCAGCGTCGCGCTCGATACGTGGTAAGCCTCGACCATCCGGTATGGATTGGGGCGGCGCGCTTCCGGGGTGAATTCGAACTCGTTGACCGCATCGCCGCGGTAGCACGGCAGGGTGATGCCGTCAATTGTTTCCTCATCGGAGGACCGCGGTTTAGCGAACTGCCCAGCCATGCGCCCCATTTTGATGATGGGCATCGAGCCGCCATACGTCAGCACGACTGCCATCTGCAGGATTGTCTTTATCCGCGCAGAAATCCGGTCCGCGGTGGCGTCAGCGAAGATTTCGGCGCAGTCACCGCCCTGCAGCAAAAATGCCTCACCGCGCTGGGCAGCGGCGAGCTGGTCGCGCAGACCATCGGCCTCGCCGGCAAAAACCAGCGGAGGCAGTTTCGACAGATGCGCCGTGGCTGCAGTCAGCTCATCAGCATCCGGCCACGTTGGCTGCTGCAACGCGGTTAAGTTGCGCCAGTGGTCTAAACCGGCAACAACATCAGTTTCAGGTATAACACTCACAAAAAGCCCTATTTCTCAGTGCTCAGCAGGCGGCGCCGCTTCGAGGCGCTGGCCAATCTGAGCAAGCATCTGACCGAACCAGTCCTCGGTCACATCGAACGCTTTCCCGCCGGCGATGCGGGGGAAGGCGATTGCGGTGAGCTCGTCACCGTTTTCTTCATCATGGCCGATCACGCCTGACTCACCCTTCAAAGCAGTATCTACTGCCAAGTCGGTCATGGTCTTGATCAGTTTCAAGTCCGCCTCATTAGAAGCAGCCGAGCGAGAGAAGTAGCCAGACTTTTGCACCATTACCTTCTCCGCGCCAATTACTTTGGCGAACTGATCAGCAAACCACTGACCGGGGTTAATGGTGTCCAGTTTGACGTGCCCAAAGGGGTCACGTTCAACCGTCTCACCGGCGGCTTCGAGCTCGGCGATAATTTCCGGCACGCCCGCACCTTCGGAAAGGAAGATGTTGACGTTGCCCTGCTCGTCCATGATGGTACGCAGGCGTTGTGCCTCTTGAGCAATATCGATTTTTAGTTCCGGCAGATAAACGCCGTGGATATCCCAGCGTTCACGCGACAGGCCGATCGAGGGTACCCATTCCTGTTCATCGAGCCAACTGCGATATTTCTTCGCGGCAGCCGCGGTGAGCCAACCGCAGTGGCGGCCCATTACCTCGTGGACGATGAGCATGCGCGGGCTAACGCGGTGCTCACCAATGATGTTTTGGGCAAAAATGGAGGCCTGCTCGGCAGCGGTGTCGGCTCCCAAGCTTTGGCGAATTGGAATGATGTCGTTGTCGATCGTCTTCGGTAGACCGACCACGTCGAGGTGATAGCCATTTTCCTCTAGGTAGGCAGCCAAATCAGCAGCGGTGGTGTTCGTGTCGTCGCCACCGATGGTGTGCAGGACGTCAACGTTGTCCTTTACGAGCTGCTGCGCCGCGACGGTCAGCGGGTTTTCACCCTCTTTTACCAAGCCTCGTTCAACCAGATTCTTGGTGTTGGTGAGCTTCACCCGGCTGTTACCAATTGGGGATCCACCAAAGCGCTGCAAAATGGCTGCATTCTTACGAGCCTCTTCGTCAACTGTGATGTAATCGCCCGTCAAAAGCCCGTGATAGCCATGCTGATACGCAATGAGTTCCACATCGGGAGCGACCTGGGAATAGCGCTCAATCAGACCGCTGACAGCAGTCGAAAGGCAGGGGGCAAAACCACCTGCAGTAAGCATCGCGACACGGCGGACGGACATACAGCACCTCTCGTTGGGGTGAATATCGTAATATTGATGCATTTTTGGCGCAGTTAAGCGCACGCGGCAAGTCTACTTAGCGCGGTCTTTAATGCGAAGAGCGGGTCTTGCGATGCCAAATCGCGCGTGGGTGCGATCGCCCCGGATGGGTGTAATCGCTCCGGATGGGTGTAATCGCTCCGGGCGGGTGCAATCCCCGGATGCGCGCCTACTTGCCCCGACGCTCTTTTCGACTCGGCGGGGTTGGAATAACTTTTTCGGGAGCGGGTCGACCGCCAGGCGCGGTTCGCTCTTCGCCCTCGGTACGGCTAACCGCCGCCGCGCCGGGCTCCCGTTCGCCACGGGCCATGCGCGCCTTCATGGACGCGGCGTAAACGTCGACGTAATCCTGGCCGGAGATCGCCATGAGGTCGTACATGATTTCGTCGGTGACCGCCCGCAACACAAAGCGATCATGTGCCATATCGGAGTACTTCGAGAAGTCCAACGGTTTGCCGATGACCACCCCGACGCGGCCAATTTTCGGTAGCACCTTGCCAATTGGCTGCACTTTTTCGGTATCGACCATCGCTACTGGCAAAACTGGAACTCCCGATTCCACCGCCAGGCGCGCGATTCCGGTCTTCCCGCGATAAAGACGGCCATCTGGGCTGCGGGTGCCTTCCGGGTAAATCCCGAACAGTCCGCCTTCTTCAAGTACGCGCAGGCCCGTCCGCAGCGCTTTCTCGCTGGCCCGGCCCCCACCCCGATCGACCGGAATGGTGCCCACGGCGCGCATAAACGCGGCAGTAAGGCGCCCCTTGATGCCCTTGCCCGTGAAGTAGTCCGACTTACCCAAAAACACGATCTTGCGGTCCAACACCAGTGGCAAAAACACCGAGTCTGAAAACGACAGGTGATTACTTGCCATGATCGCGGGCCCATCGGTGGGCACGTTTTCTAAGCCGCGCACCCAGGGCCGGAACACCATTTTTATCCAGGGTCCCAGGGCGACGTTCTTCATCAACCAGTAAAACAACCTGTCACCTCCACCGGGTACTGACGCGTAACCCGGGCGGGCAATCTAGAGTGTTAAACATGACTGGTTCCTCACCGGAGGATGACGAAACTGACGAGGCTGCCTGGCAAGCCATCATCGAAGGACTTGGCCCTTTGACGGTACCGCCTGCCGAATCAAACTCAACAGACACCTCCCCTGAAACCGATGATTCTATTGCCGAGGTCGAACCCCGCGCAGCCAGTTCTTGGCGCGCTGGGACCAGCTCTGAACGGTCCTTAGCTGACCTATTCAATGACGACCACCTCGGTTTTTCCGATGAGGCAGAAGACGATCCGGCAGATGAGTTCGTCCCGCCCGATCCCGGACCAATTATGGACGGCGACCCGCTCCTAACGCTGGCCTGGATCGGTGCCGTAGGTGGTCCGCTCATTTTGTTTATTCTGGCACTGTTTTGGCGCAGTGCCCCCAATTTAATCTTTTGGATAGCCGGAGCGATGGCTTTAGGTGGTTTGGCCATTTTGGTATGGAGGATGCCCCACTCGCGTGATTCGGACGATTTTGACGACGGCGCTCGCGTATAGCCCACGCTAGATTCGTGCGACGTCGGCGGCGCCAATAATTCCGGCGTCATTACCCATTGTCGCCACTTCAATTTCTAACCGGGGGCGGTGCGAGCGGGCCGTGAGGTACTTATCGTAGGCCGCACGCGCTGGCCCCAGCATGAGTTCGCCCGCTTCGGCTACCCCGCCACCGACAACCACGCGCATGGGATCTAAAACCGCGGCCATCATCGCGATGCCCTCGCCGATCCAGTGGCCGAGCTCTGCAACTAGTTCACGAGATAACTCATCGCCCTGTGCGGCTAACTCCGTCACGTGCGGGCCCTCGATGGCGTGAACGTCTCCGCCTGCGGCAGCCAGCAGCGCTCCGGCCCGCTCCACCTGCGCGGTCGCAGCAGCTTGCGCGCTGAGCCCCAGCGCTGTGCCGGAAGCGTAGCGCTCCCAGCATCCCTCTTGGCCGCAATTGCAGATTCGGCCGTTGCGCACCACCCGCAGGTGTCCCAGCTCAGCGGCCACACCAAATGACCCGCGCACCAGTTGGTCGTTGATTATTAGCGCCCCACCCAGCCCGGTGCCGATCGTCAACATAACCATGTCCGATGCGCCCCGGCCGGCACCGAAGCGATATTCCGCCCAGCCCGCAACATTGGCATCATTTTCAACCACGGTCCGCAGGCCCGTGGCTTCTTGGACGCGCTCCCCGATCGCGCTTCCCGTTAATTCCATGTTGGTGGCAAAAAGCACCCGGGATCGATCAGCTGCGACGAAGCCGGCTGGAGCTAATCCAACTGCAGAGACATCGTGGTTGGCAGCCAGTTTTTGCGTGACACTGATGATCGTGTTTTCCACATCCTGGACGTTCGTGGTCGGAGTATCGAGACGTAAGCGCTCCAAAATATTGCCGTCCCCATCAACGACGCCTGCCGCAATCTTGGTGCCGCCAATATCGACTCCGATAGTGCGCATGAACTTCGTCCTTTTCTATTTACTGTTTTACCAAAAACGCCACGCTGTAACCCAAAGCGTACTTTGTCGAACTCTTGAACTATTTATCGCTAGGGTGAGAAGTCCATATGGTGCCCGATCCTGGAGTCAATGATGAATGAGTTCCGCCTCCCCGCGCTCGCGACGCCGGACGCGTCGTCGAATATTCCCGCTTTATTAGCCGAGCGTATTGCGCGCGATCCCAGCGCCACGATAATGGAGCGCAAAATTGACGGGCAGTGGGTGCCTATGACCGCCGAGGAGTTTGGGGCGGCCGTAACCGCGGTAGCGAAGGGGTTCATCGCCGCGGGCGTGGATGCCGGTGATCGCGTCGCGATCATGTCAAAGACCAGATATGAATGGACTCTGCTGGATTTTGCTTTGTGGTCTGCAGGGGCTGTGCCGGTGCCGGTCTATGAAACCTCGGCGCCCGAGCAGTTGCGATGGATCCTTTCTGATTCCGGTACCAGCGCAATCGTTATGGAAACTCCAGAGCATGAAGAAGTTTTGGCGCAAGTACGTTCAGACCTGCCCGAAATTCAAAACACCTGGACCATCGAGGTCGGCGCGATCGAAGACCTTAGTTCGGCCGGCATAGAAGTTCCCGATGATGCGCTAACCGCACGCACGGCCGGTCAACGTCTGGATTCGACCGCAACGATTATTTACACCTCCGGCACAACCGGACGCCCCAAGGGAGCCGAACTAACCCACGGGAACTTTGTAGAGCTTGCACTAAACGCGCTGGCCGAACTGGGAGATGAGGTGTGCCCTCCCGGGTCGCGCACACTTTTGTTTATGCCGCTGGCCCATGTCTTCGCGCGCTTCATCGGTGTTCTGGTGTTCCCAGCCGGCGCCGTACTGGGACACACCCCAGATACTAAAGATCTCATTGAAGACATGGGTACTTTCCGGCCGACGTTCATTTTGTCGGTACCTCGAGTTTTCGAGAAGGTCTACAACTCGGCAGAACAAAAAGCCGCTGCGGATGGCAAACTCAAGATTTTTCGAATGGCCGCAGCAACAGCCGTGGAATATTCCCGCGCGCTCGATGAAGGAAAACCCGGCATCGGATTGCGCCTGCGGCACGCACTTTTCAGCAAACTGGTTTACTCCAAGCTGCATAAAACACTTGGCAACCAGGTGACACATGCCATTTCTGGTGGCGCCCCGCTCGGCGAGCGGCTGGGTCACTTCTTCCGGGGAATGGGGCTGGTAGTTCTTGAGGGCTATGGGCTTACCGAAACTACGGCGCCGGCCAGCGTCAACACGCCCAAGCGCACCAAAATTGGAACCGTTGGGCCTCCCCTACCCGGTACTGCTGTTCGGATTGCCGATGACGGCGAGATTTGCTTGCAAGGCCACAACATTATGCGCGGCTACTGGAATGATCCCCAGGCCAGTGAAGAGGTACTGGTAGACGGGTGGTTCCACACCGGCGATGTCGGAGAGCTTGATGATGATGGTTTCTTGCGTATTACGGGCCGCAAGAAAGAAATAATTGTCACCGCCGGAGGCAAAAACGTGGCCCCGGCAACGTTGGAAGACTCGCTGCGCAGCCACCCCCTGATCAGCCAGTGCATGGTAGTGGGAGACAAACAACGCTTCATTGCGGCGCTAATAACGCTTGATGCGGAAATGCTGCCTTCGTGGCTGGTCAACAACGGTAAATCGGAAATGAGTGTTGAACAGGCCGCGCAAGACCCCGATGTGCAAGCCAGCATTGAACGGGCCATTGGGCGCGCCAATAAGCAGGTTTCTCGCGCTGAATCAATTCGGGAGTTTCGCATTTTGGACCGCGACTTCACTGAAGAAGACGGCTATCTAACGCCCTCTTTGAAGCTGCGGCGTGATCGCGTCCTATCGGACTTCGCGGACGTGATCGATGAGATCTACGCCGGCTCGGCTCCCACGGATTCCAAGTAGTTGATCCCCAAAACGGCAATTGATCGACCCGCCACGTCGCGGTATTGGTCTGGCCAATAGTTTCGAGCGGCTAACCCGCCTTCTGTTCAAGTCGCAGCGGTGGAATCAGCCCTTCGGCCGCCAAGACGGCTATCGCTTCTTGCTCAGCCGCATCCAGTTCCGCCGGTTCCGGCTGGCGAACGGGAATCGTTAAAAACGAGACCACGCAATCACCGCAAGCTGGTCCCCTTACTGTGCATGTTTCGCAATCAATAATCATGTGAAAAACACTAAAGGCGACCACTGACATTCTTAGTTGTCAGTGGGCTGACATACAGTTTTTAACTATGACCACCGCTGCGGTGCAAACCACGTTCGATGATCTTGGGCTCTCCTTGCAAGAGGCCACGTTCGTCGTCTTTGATTTAGAAACGACGGGCGGGTCAGCCAAGCGGAACCAAATCACTGAAATCGGCGCCGTCAAAGTTCGCGGCGGTGAAGTGGTCGGCGAATTTCAGACGCTGGTAAATCCGCGCACTACAATCCCACCCTCAATCGTTCTCTTGACCGGCATCACCGACTCCATGGTCGCTGATGCACCGCCGATTAGCGCGGTGCTGCCCGGATTTATCGAGTTCATCCGTGGCGCGATTTTAGTAGCGCATAATGCCCCCTTCGATATGGGGTTTTTGAAACGGGCGCTGGCAGAACACGCCTATCCCGCTCCGCGCACTCAGGTCGTGGACACCGTGCGAATGGCTCGCCAGCTCGTCACGCGTGATGAAGTCCCAAACCACAAATTGGGCACCCTCGCTCGCTATTTTGCGGTACCGGTCACCCCAAATCACCGCGCTCTTGCTGACGCTCGGGCAACAGTTTCTGTCTTTCATCGTCTCCTGGATCGCTGCGGGCCCCTTGGCATCACGCACGTGGAAGATCTGCGCCACGTTCTAGCGCCTGTACCTGCGGCCAGGCGACAAAAAGCCCATTTGGCGCGCGATCTGCCCCAGTCTCCGGGTGTGTACGTGTTTAAAGACGCCACGGGCCGCATTTTGTATGTGGGTAAATCCAACAATATTTATCGGCGCGTCAAGACCTACTTCACAGCCGCGGAATCGCGCAAGCGCATTAACGAGATGGTGCAGATTGCGGCGGAGGTTATTCCAATTGTCTGCGCTACTGAGCTCGAAGCAGAAGTGCGCGAACTGCGACTCATTGATGAGGAGCAACCGCCCTATAACCAGCGCAGTCGGCGCGTAGCCAAGGCGCCGTGGCTACGCGTTACCGAAGAGCCCTACCCGCGGCTGTCAATCGTCCGCGACGTCATCGTCACCCACCCTGAACAGGCGGTTCATATAGGGCCGTTCTCCTCACGGCACCAGGCTGAACTGGCTTTGGAGGGGCTGCACGAGGTATTCCCCGTCCGCCAGTGTGGCGGTCGTTTGCCAGTTACCCCGCGCGCCAATGCCTCAGCGTGCACTCTTCTAGATCTTGGCAAGTGCCATGCCCCGTGCATTGGATTGCAAACCCTTACTGAGTACCAAGAAGTTATTACTGACGTGCGCCGCGCCCTCTTGGAAGACCCCAGTCCAGTCGTCAACCGACTCCAAGAGCGCATGAAGCACTTCGCCTCCCAGCAGCGCTATGAAGAGGCTACGGATATGCGCAACCGACTTGGCGCCGTCCTTAATGGAACACAGCGAGCCCAACGCTTGGCGCCCATCGCCGCGGCACCCGAGATTTTGGCTGCCCGCCGACACCCTGCAGGTGGCTGGGAGATTATTTTGGTTCGCTACGGCAAGCTTGCCGGCTCAACGCGAACGCCGCGCGGAGTCGATCCCCGTCCGGCTGCGGCCGCACTGCAAGAAACCGGCGGTGTCTTCACGCCCCGACCCGCTCCAGCGCCAGCCGGCACCGCGCACGAGGCAGAAATGATTTTGAAGTGGTTGGAGACGCCGGGAACTCGTTTAGTTTCGATTAGTGGTTCGTGGCACAGCCCGCGGTTGGGTGCGGGTCAGTACCGGGACCTGACCTCGGCATTGCAGCCACGCACCGGGCATGATGAGCACTACGAACGCAATTAAGGAGCGCAGATGATTACGGCAATTGTGATGATCGATACCGAAGCGGACGTAATCCCGGAAGTCGCCGAGAAAATCGCGAACTTGGATGGAATCTCCGAGGTCTACTCCGTCACGGGCGGTGTTGATCTAGTCGCCGTTGCGCGGGTAGCTCACCACGAGGACTTAGCCGGTGTAATTGCCGATCGCTTATCCAAGGTTCCCGGGGTGATTAAAACGCAAACCCACATCGCGTTTCGCAGCTACTCCAAACATGACCTTGCCCAGGCATTCGACCTCGGTTTAGGTGATTGAGTTTCGGCGGGGGCTAACTAGCGCTCGCCCAGCGCTGCAGCACGTTCGCCGCCGCACCCGAATCGATTGCCGCCGCAGCCAGTTCTCGTCCGCGTTGCAAGCGCTCGATTAGCGATCCTCCACCGGTTAAGCTGCCATCGGCGGTAATTGCGGCAGCAGCGTTAAGTACAACGACGTCGCGCACGGGGCCGGGCTTTCCCGCAAATAGTTCGCGCGCCACATTGGCATTAAATTCCGCATCGTCGCCGCGCAAGTCTTCGAGCGTGCAAGGAGCCATTCCTAAATCGGCGACCGCGTCAATTCGGTGTTCTTTGACCTCGCCACTGGCGCCAGTGACCTCCCAAATGCGGCTCGGCGCGGTCGGAGCTAGTTCATCTAAGCCATCTTCACCGCGAAAAACTAGGGCATTAGTGCCCCGGCGCGCGAACACGCCCGCCATCAGGGGTGCCATACGAAGGTCCGAGCATCCCACTGCCGTTGCGCCGGGCTGGGCCGGATTGGTTAGCGGGCCCAAGAAATTAAAAGCAGTGGCAATTCCTAGGTCGCGGCGCGCCTCGCCCGCATGACGAAATGCCGGGTGAAACAGCATCGCAAAGCAAAACGTGATTCCAACTTCCCTCGCAAGGCGATCGACTGTTTCCACATCGTGGTCTAGTTTCACCCCGAGCGCTTCGAGAACATCCGCCGAACCCGATTTCGATGACGAGGCCCGGTTCCCATGCTTAATTACGCGCAGGCCCGCGCCGGCTACCACCAGCGCCCCCATCGTGGAGATGTTGACCGAATTCGACCGGTCTCCCCCGGTTCCCACGATGTCCACTGACGGGCCCGGTACGTCCAAGCGAATAGCGTGATCGAGCATTGCCTGCGTCAGACCCGTTAACTCAGCAACTGTCTCGCCCTTAGCGCGCAAGCCGATGAGCAGACCGGCCAACTGGGCCGGGGAGGCCTCCCCCGACATCACGCGGTCCATCGCCCAAGCCGTTGCTGCCTCGTCTAAATCAGCGCCCGCTACAAGGTGGGCGAAGATTTCGGGCCAGGTAGGAGTGGCTACCGGCGACATCACTTAACCAGTTTGCGGATTAAGTCCGCGACCGCAGCGTTAACGGCCACCGGATCTAACGGATGGGGAACTACGGCGTCCGCCAGCGACCATGAGGCCAGCCAAGCGTCTTGCACCCGGCCCGTAAGCACCAGTACCGGCGGGCAGTTATAAATCTCGTCTTTAAGTTGACGGCACAGTCCCATGCCGCCGGACTTAGCTGCTTCGCCATCCAAAATCAGCAGGTCTACATCGCCAGTATCGACAGTCTTTACAACCGCATCATGCGTCGCGCGTTCCAACCACTCAATCGCCGGAAGATCTCGGGCAGCACGCCGGCCAACTGCCAGGCGCACAGCCTCGCGAGTATCGACGTCGTCGCTGTAGAGCAAGACGTTTAACGTCCTAGTGCTTTCCGCGTTCGCCGCTGCGCCCTGGTCGACATCGGTGTTGGCCATTTCAATCCTGCCCTCGACTCGTAAGATTAAAGAACTCTCGCTTTGAATGCTAGCGCTCGATGCGATGCTAACGCTCGCGCAACAGGGCCACGCTGAGACCCACTGATTTAGCAGCTGGGATGCTCGCTGCCAAAGCTTCGCTTCGGAGTCATCCGGGTGTCGCCTGCCCGATATTTCTGCCCGAAATTATGCAGTAAAGCACGCGCCACGCCAATTAATCTGGGCCTAATGACCCATTCCGGAACAGATGTAGGCATAATGTCACTGTGTCATCCGTCACGGCTGTGCCGAATTCCCAGCAACCCGCACTCAACCGACCCAATAAGGTTTCGGTCGGAACCATCGTGTGGCTCTCCAGCGAACTCATGTTCTTCGCTGGCATCTTCGCGATGTATTTTTCGATCCGGAATACGGTCCCCGAACTCTGGCCGGTAGAAACAGCAAAACTCACGCTGCCTTTCGCCATTGGCAACACCATGATCCTGGTGCTCAGTTCGGTCACCTGCCAGTTTGGAGTGTTCGCCGCCGAGCGCTTCCAGCGATCGCGCACCGGGTCAATCTTTAATGTCGCTCGATGGGGTATGCAGGAATGGTTCATCCTCACCTACCTCATGGGTGCCACGTTCGTTGCGGGACAAATTTTCGAGTACGCCGAGTTGGTGGAGGCTGGACTTACCATCTCCTCCAGTCCCTATGGCTCGGTATTTTTCTTCGCGACTGGATTCCACGGCTTGCACGTGATCGGCGGGCTCATCGCCTTCCTATTCGTGCTTGGCCGTGCCTTCTCCGCGAAGCGCTTCGGGCAGCATGAGGCAACGTTTGCCATCGTGGCTTCCTACTACTGGCACTTCGTTGACGTGGTCTGGATCGGAATGTTCTGGATCATCTACATAATCCAATAGCTGCATCGCGCCAAGGATGTTCCTTGTGTATCCCCAGCGCAATCGTTCCCGTCTAGTTCGAAGGACTTATTCGTGAAGGCACTTGCCGCCCGCAGGAACAGCCGGTTCGCTCCGGTAATCATCCTGCTGCTCGCCCTCGTAGCGGTTGGAGTGGTCTACGCGCTCGCTGCGCCGCGGACCGCGACAGCTGCCGACGTATCACAGGAAGACATTGATACCGGCAACCAGTTGTTCCGCTCAAACTGCGCCACCTGCCACGGCCCCGTGGGCGAAGGAACGGAAGCGGGCCCGTCACTGATTGGGGTCGGTGCTGCCTCCGTTGACTTCCAGGTAGGGACGGGCAGAATGCCCATGCAGATGCAAGGTCCCCAAGCCGAGGCTCATCCCAAGCACTTCAATGAAGAGCAAACAGCACAACTAGCTGCATACGTCGCCTCGCTGGGCGCCGGACCGGCAATTCCCACTGACGAAATGGTCGACCCCGCTTTGGGTGATAAGGCCAACGGCATGAATCTCTTCCGCACAAACTGCGCCATGTGCCACAACGTGGCCGGTGTCGGAGGAGCCCTTACCGAGGGCAAGTTCGCTCCGCCGGTCATTGGTGTCGAGCCTCGCCACATCTACGAGGCGATGGACACGGGCCCCCAATCAATGCCCAAGTTCAATGACGCAACGATCACGCCGGAAGAAAAGCGCGACATTATTTCCTACGTCAAGTACTTAGAAGAAACTCCTTCACCCGGCGGCCTGACCTTGGGAAGCATTGGCCCTGTAAGTGAAGCACTTGTAGCTTGGATCATTGGTATCGCAGGTTTGATTGGCTGCGCTGTTTGGTTAGGGGCACGTTCTTCGTGAGCAACGACTCGTCTTTGGAGAAAAAATCTGTGAGCTCCCCGGATTCCCCCGGGTCGGAAGCTATTCCAGAGCACTTCACTGATCCCGGCGATGCGCCACACCGCCCACGTCAGGCTGACATTGACCCGAAGGCTGCCAAGCGCGCGGAGCGTCAGGTTGTCGGACTGTTTACAGTTTCGATCCTTGGAACTGTTCTATTCATCGCCGCATACTTCGCGATTCCGGAACTGACAATCGCGAATTTGAAGCTTTCAAACCTCCTTTTGGGTCTCGGACTCGGATTTGGGTTCTTTGGTATCGGCACCGCTGCCGTGCACTGGGCGAAGACCCTCATGCCCGATCGCTTAATGACTGAAGAGCGCCATCCTCAGCGCGGCTCTGATGAAGTACGTGCTGAAGCGGTAGACATGCTCAAGCAGGGCGCGGAAGAATCCGGCATTGGTCGCCGTCCCCTGTTAAAGGGTGCCTTCATCACGGCGGTGGCGCTGGCTCCCCTGTCGCTTGCGGTGCCACTGTTGGGTGTGGGCGGAGACTGGAACGTTGAAGCATTCCGACACACCGCCTGGCGCAAGGGCCGCCGGTTGGCATATGACCCATCTGGTGAAGCCATCCGGGCCGCAGACGTCAGTATTGGTTCTGCCGTCCACGTCATTCCTTATGGCTTGGAGGAGGAAGAGAACTTCCTCGAAGAAAAGGCCAAATCAGTCGTTCTCATGGTGCGTTTGAATCCTGAGGAGCTGAAAGAGGAACCCGATCGCGCCGATTGGTCCTATGACGGCATCGTCGCGTACTCCAAGATTTGCACCCACGTTGGTTGTCCGGTCGCGCTCTATGAGCAGCGCACTCACCATCTGCTGTGCCCCTGCCACCAATCAACCTTTGACGTCGCGGATGGATGCAAGGTTGTGTTCGGGCCAGCACATAGACCACTGCCCCAATTGCCCATCACCGTTGACGACGAGGGTTACTTGATCGCACAAAGTGACTTCCATGAACCCATTGGAGCCAGCTATTGGGAGCGTGAACGAAATTGAGCAACACCAAAGTCGGCGCCGCCGCGAACTACCTGGATGAACGAGTAGGTGCATCCAAGGCGGTACGCGGTTTAGCTCGCAAGCTATTTCCCGATCACTGGTCATTTTTACTGGGTGAAGTTGCCCTCTACTCCTTCATAGTGTTGATCATCTCGGGAACTTTCCTGACGATGTTCTTTGTGCCCTCGATGGCGCCCATCGAATACACCGGCCCCTATGAGCCTTTGCAGGGCCAAATGGTCTCCGAAGCCTTCAACTCCACGATGGAATTGAGCTTCGAGGTGCGCGGCGGACTTTTAATGCGTCAGATGCACCACTGGGCCGCTCTGATCTTCGTTGCAGCGGCAACTGTGCACATGCTGCGCGTATTCTTCACCGGGGCCTTCCGCAAGCCGCGTGAACTGAACTGGCTTGTAGGATTCGGCCTGCTGACGCTGGGGCTTCTTGCTGGCTTCTCCGGCTATTCCCTCCCCGATGACGTGCTGTCCGGTAACGGGCTGAGAATTGCGGACGGCGTCGCTCGCTCCATCCCGCTTATCGGCTCCTATGCCTCGTTCGCACTTTTTGGCGGCGAATTCCCCGGGACGGAACTAATCCCGCGCTTGTTCACCGTCCACGTTCTGATCGTGCCGGGATTGATTCTCGCGCTAGTTTCCGTGCACCTGATTTTGGTCGTCGTACATAAACACACCCAGTTCCCGGGATCGGGACGCACCAATAAGAACGTTCGCGGCATGCCCGTGTTCCCGGTCTATGCGGCTAAAGCCGGTGGCTTCTTCTTCATCGTCTTCGGCTTCATCGCCCTGATGGGCGCGACCTTGAGCATCAACCCGGTGTGGGCACACGGCGGCTATGACCCCTCACCAATTGGTGCAGGCGCCCAGCCTGACTGGTACATGCTCTTTTTAGAGGGTGGATTGCGCCTCATGCCGGGCGTGGAATGGGTAATCGGTGGGTTTACGATCTCCCCGAACATCTTGGTGCCCGGAGTATTGATTCCCGGCCTCATGTTCACCCTTGCCGCGCTTTATCCGTTCTTAGAAGCCTGGGTAACTAAAGACAAGCGCGAGCACCACGTCCTCGACCGGCCGCGCAACGCCCCGGTTCGCACGGCACTGGGAACGATGTCGATCATGTTTTACGTGATCATCGTCCTCGCCGGCGCCAATGACATCTTGGCTACGCACTTTGACCTTTCGATTAACGCGGTCACGCAGTTCTTCCGCGGAGCCCTCTTGATCGCTCCCCCGCTCACGTTCTACGTCACCAAGCGCGTCTGTCTTGGGCTGCAGCGCCGCGACCGCGATCTAGTTCTTTACGGACACGAGTCGGGCCGCATCGTCCGCAGTGCAGACGGACAGTATGCCGAGGTCCATCGCCCACTGGACGAGCATGAAACATGGCTGCGAGTTAATTACGTCGTTCACCGGCCACTGGAAATCGAGCCGGCTGAAGACGAACGTGGTGTACGTCGGCCCGGCTACCGCGCCGATAAGCTGCGTCAGCGCGTCTCGCGTTTCTTCTTCGAAGAGCGCGTGGAACCGCCAACACCAGCCGAAGTGGCGGCTGCATCACAGACCGTGATAAGTGAGCAAGTTGAGGGAGCTGCTGATGGTTCTGCGATCGAAGCAGAAGAAAAAGCAGAAGCTCCCATCACTGCCGAGTAAATATATTTGACCAACGCTCAGCCACAACGCGCGCTGAGTACGGTAGTCGGACTACGGTAGACATTGGAAGATGTCTCGTCCCGCTAAACCAGGACACGTAAAAGTGTTTGAGCTTCGCGGGCCCCGACTAGTATCCGAATCGTCGCGATGCCATACGCGACACTTGAGGAGGAACCGATGGCTAAGTATGAACTGCCCGATCTTCCGTATGACTACGGTGCACTGGAGCCTCATATCTCCGGCAAGATCATGGAACTCCACCATGACAAGCACCACCAGGCATACGTAACTGGAACAAACACTGCACTTGAGCAGATGGAAGAAGCCCGGTCGAAAGATTCACTGGGAACCATCAACCTGCTGCAAAAGAACCTCGCTTTCAACTTGGCTGGACACGTAAACCACACTGTCTTTTGGCAGAACATGTCCCCCGAGGGTGGCGATAAGCCCACTGGCGAACTGGCCGCAGCAATTGATGAGTTCTTTGGTTCGTTTGATGGCTTTCGCGCGCACTTCTCGGCCTCTGCGCTGGGAATTCAAGGATCAGGCTGGTCCATTCTCGCCTGGGAATCCATGGGCGAAAAGCTCGTAATCGAACAGCTCTACGACCATCAGGGCAACCTGGCTGTCGGCACCGTGCCCCTCCTCATGCTCGACATGTGGGAGCACGCATTTTACCTGCAGTACCAGAACGTTAAGGGCGACTACGTCAAGGCATTCTGGAACATTGTGAACTGGCAGGACGTGCAGGATCGCTTTGATGCGGCACGCACGAAGACCTCCGGACTCATCGTTCCTGGCGGCGGACAACTCTCCTAAACGGAAGTTTTGCTTGAGCGGCGGAGTTTTCTCGGTCTAGAGCCATTGTGTCCGCGGCCGAGTTTCTCGGTCTAAAGACATAGGGACTGCGACGGAGTTTTCTCTATCTAAAGCCATTGTGACTGTAGAACCCTCGCTGGTGAAGCCTTTGCGCGTCTAGAACCGTTGCGAGTACATTCGCCGCTCTAGCGGTTTCGATGTTTTAGGGGTTTTGCCGCAAGTGCAGGCTCCGCCCCCGCTGGGGTCAAAATTCCAGATAAACGTAAAAGGGTGGGTAGCTAACCAGCACGGTTAGTTACCCACCCTTTTGTTGTCTCGCCCGAAAGCCGCCTATGTGGAGCCAAAAGCGCAGCAGGCGTGCGTTTCGCTCCACAGACCGCGCTGCCCCGGGCGAGAGCCGGTGGTGTGGAGCCAAAGGCGCGCCAGCCGTGAGTTTCGCTCCACAGACCGCGCAGCCCCGGGCGCTAGCCAGCTGTGTGGAGCCAAAGGCGCACCAGCCGTGCGTTTCACTCCACAGACCGCTAGTCGTGCGCGAAAGCCAGCCGCGCGCGGTAAAAAGTGGCGGCCGTAATCAGGAATAAGGGCGGCCGTAATCAGTAAAAGGTGGGGACCGCGACCAAAAAGTGTGGGCCACAACCGAAAAACGATTGTGACCCACACTCCAGTGTCAATATCAGCCGCTTTGTGCCCCTTCTATTCCAATCGGAGCAGCGCAACTGCTTAGTGCGCGTGCTGCCCTCGGTTAAATTCGAAGACAAAGCCGGCGAGCGTAAATATTGCGCTTCCAAGGCCAATAAAGAAGAGCCACCAACCGGCGGCCAGGCCCAGGAATGCAATCGCAGCCGAGGCTCCGATTCCTAGTGGCCACCAGCTCCACGGAGCGTATACGCCCTGATCGCCAGCGCCCTCTTCGATTTCGCCGTGCGGGTCGTCTGCGGGGCCCACGCTGCTACGGCGTGAGATTAATGCGAGGTAGCCACCCATCAGCCCGAAGAGACCGCCACACAGCAGTAGCGCGGCCACGCCGACGGCTTCCCATCCAGATAGGAGGCCGTAAATGATCGAGATTGCTCCAAAGAAGAAAGCCAGTCCCAGTGAAATCCAGACGGTTACTCTCACTTCGTCTCACTTCCATTTCCAGTGTGGTCGCCACCCATGGCGTCGTGCCCACGTAGGTCAGCGGGTCCCACCACTCGATCAACGTTGGTGAGTTCTGGATCAACAATGTCCACCGCGGCCACTTCTGGGTGATGTAGATCGAAGGCCGGGCGCTCCGAGCGGATGCGCGGAATTGAATGGAAGTTGTGGCGCGGCGGTGGGCAGCTTGTCGCCCACTCGAGGGATCCACCAAAGCCCCACGGGTCATTAACCGTGACCTTCGGCGCGGTGCGGGCCGTTTTGTAGACGTTCCACAGGAACGGCAGCGTCGATAGGCCAAGCAATATTGACCCGTACGTCGATACCTGGTTCAACACCGTGAATCCGTCTTCGGGTAGGTAGTCGGCGTAGCGACGCGGCATGCCTTCCACACCGAGCCAGTGCTGGACTAAGAACGTGCCGTGGAAGCCAAAGAAGAGCATCCAGAAGTGGATTTTACCCAAACGCTCGTCCAGCATCTTACCCGTCCACTTGGGCCACCAGAAATAGAACCCTGCGAACATCGCGAACACCACGGTGCCAAAGACCACGTAGTGGAAGTGTGCGACAACGAAGTAGGTGTCCGTTACGTGGAAGTCCATGGGCGGGCTGGCAAGAATGACACCGGTTAGGCCACCAAATAGGAAGGTAACCAGGAACCCAATCGACCACAGCATGGGCGTTTCAAATGTGAGCTTTCCGCCCCACATCGTTCCCAGCCAGTTAAAGAACTTCACACCGGTTGGAACCGCAATTGTGAACGACATGAATGAGAAGAACGCCAATGCAACCTGGCCGGTGGCGTACATGTGGTGCGCCCAAACGGTCAGTGAAAGTGCTGCAATCGCCACGGTGGCGTAAACGAGGCCCTTATAACCAAAGATTGGCTTGCGGCTAAATACCGGGAAGATCTCCGAGACAATTCCGAAGAAGGGCAGCGCGATGATGTAAACCTCAGGGTGGCCAAAGAACCAGAAAAGGTGTTGCCACAAGATCGCTCCCCCGGATTCGGGGTTAAAGATTTGCGCATCGAGGCGTCGGTCTGCGCCAAGCCCGAACAGTGCCGAAGCTAACGGCGGGAACACCATCAGAATCAGCAGGCTGGTCAACATGGTGTTCCACGTAAAGATCGGCATGCGGAACATGGTCATGCCGGGGGCGCGCATCGTGATGACCGTGGTCAAAAAGTTGACCGCACCCAAGATGGTGCCGAAACCGGCTAGCGCCAGACCAAATACCCACAGGTCGCCACCCAGTCCGGGCGTAAAGGTCGCATTTGAAAGGGGCGTGTACCCAAACCACCCGAAAGAGGCTGCGCCCTGGGGCGTTAAGAAACCACCACAAGCGATGAGTCCGCCGAACAGGTACAGCCAGTACGAGAACATGTTCAACCGCGGGAACGCCACGTCGGGCGCGCCAATCTGGACTGGCATAACAACGTTTGCGAATCCGGCAAAAAGCGGCGTCGCAAATAGCAGCAGCATAATCGTGCCGTGCATGGTGAACAGCTGGTTGAACTGGGAGTGACTCTGAACGACCTGAATACCGGGGCTGAAAAGTTCGGCCCGAATAATCAGGGCCATCACACCGGCAACACAGAAGAACAAGAAGGAGGTGACCAGGTACATGTACCCGATGACCTTGTGGTCAGTGGAAGTGACCACGTTGACAATGCGGCGCCCCAGCGAGTGCCGGGGTTCGGTATCTACAACCTCGGGAGTCGCTGCGCCTGGTTTAGTAATAACCGTAGACATTTAAAAACTATTCTCCCTGCTCCGCCTTGGTCCGCCAAATCTGCTCGTTACTCTGCTGGCGGCTCAGTTCCGGGCCCAGCTGGCCATCTTGACCCGCATCGCGCAACTCTTGCATCTTGGCGTCATATTCTTCGCGGTCGACAACTTCTAGGTTAAAAAGCATCGCTGAGTGATAGTCACCGCACAACTCTGCACACTTGCCTGCATAGTGCCCCTTCTTTGTGGGCGTCACTTGGAAGGTATTGGTGTGGTTGGGGAACATGTCGAGTTTATAAAGGAAAGCTGGCACCCAGAAGGAGTGAATTACGTCTCGCGAATCGAGGCGGAATTCAACGAGCTCGTTTACCGGCAGATAGAGCGTGGGCAGTGAAGCTTCCATTCCTTCGACGCCCTCATCGAGGTAGCCATGAACTCCGGCGTCCCACACGTCATCACTGACGTAGTTGAAGTCCCAAGACCACTGTTTTCCAACAACATTGACAACCAGGTCTGGGTCACGATCAACATCGGTGATCACGTTCTGGTCACGGGCAGTGAAGTAGAACAGCACCGAGATCGCAAGTACGGGAACTGCCGTGTATAGCAGTTCTAACGGAATGTGGTAGCGCAATTGAACGGGTAATTGCTCATCGCCCTTGCGCTTGCGGTAAACCACAACGCACCAGATGACCAATCCCCACACCATCACCCCGACAAACAGCGCTGCGATCCATGAACCTACCCACAGGTTCGTGACCCGATCAGTATGTTCGGTGGCGCCTTCAGGGAGCCAACCGCGGGCGACGGTCTCACTACATCCAGACGTCAATAAAGCGACCGCGACACCAAGTATCGCCAGCCGCAGCTTCGCGTTCTTAGCGCGATGTCCTCGTTGCGAATGCACAGGGGGCCTTCCAAAATCGATGCCCTGCTTTGTAGGTGAAAACAGCACTACAAACCAGGGACCTTAGTCCTCGACAGTGTAAGCCTACCCCTCAATAGGACTGAACAAGACCTCCACCACGCGCCTTGCTCGATTTAGCAATGGGGTATCCGTGCTTTGCGCTCTTGCGGCGTGCTGCACAGCGCCCTGCTCTGCCCAGCACTTCGTCGGTTTAACCGAAGGAGTCACCGCAGGCGCATGAACCGGCGGCCTGGGGATTATCGATGGTGAAGCCTTGCTTTTCAATCGTGTCGGAGAAGTCAATCTTCGCGCCATCCAAATACGGCAAACTCATGCGATCGACAATTACTTCCACGCCAGAAAAGTCTTGAACTGCGTCCCCGTCAAGAAGTCGCTCATCAAAATAAAGTTGGTAAATCAGACCAGAACAGCCCCCGGGTTGGACGGCCAAACGCAAGCGCAAGTCATCGCGGCCCTCTTGTTCCAGCAGGCTGCGCACTTTGTCGGCAGCTACGTCCGAAAGTTCGATGCCGTGGGAAGGTCTTGTGGTTTCTTCGATTGTTTCGCTCATTTTGTCCATCCCTTACTTGATCACCCGAAGGATTGAATTATCCGGCACGGGGCTCGTAAATAGCGTAGATCACCGCGTCCAAGATCGCGCAATGCGCCTCACCCGGTCCCGCAAAGATTCTAAGTCATCGCCGGCACCCGGTCTGCTAACAGAATCAACTAACTCATAGGCAGCCGATATTCCCGCCGTTGCCAGTTCGCGGTTTCCCGCCTCCGCTCGCCGCGCGAGCGCAATAGTGGCAAGGGCATTTGCGCTTCCGGCGGCCACGCCTATTTCGATGGGGCCATCCCCCAGTGTGGTGGCATCAAGGCCGTCCGTGATCACGAAGATTAAATCGCCTTGTGCTGCGCGTTGCGTCACGTTAATGGCCGCTGCCATCACCTCGCTGCCCGGCAAGATACGTGCACCTAAAAGTCCCAGAGCAAAGCCCAATCCCCCGCCGCTTCCCGAACCTGGAAGCGCCCGCAATTGGTCCACATCAATCCCCGATTGCGGCTGGCCCGGTGTGAGCAAGATGCCCGGGTCTTCCGTTGGCAAATCAGCAGTCGCTTCCGCGCAGGCGTCAGCAAAATGCGCCAGCGCCCGTTCCATCTCTTGCGCCTGTTCCCGGCTGGCACCTTTATTTTGCGCATACGTCCCGCTGGCTCCGGAAAAACCTAGCAAGGGCGCCTGCGTGGCACTGGCGACAATCAAATCCACTTTGGCAAGGAGTTCGCGCGCCGGCCCAAAATCTAGATCCGCAGCCACAACTTCAGTCAGTGCCCCCGGCCCGCGATCCAGCAATTGGCCCGGACCGACTCCCAATCCTGCCAGCATTCCGGCGCCGCCATCGTTGGTCGCGCTGCCGCCCACGCCCACCACAATTCGCTCAGCTCCGGTCGCCACCGCCGCCTCTAATAGCTCGGCTACCCCGCGGGTCGTGGTTCGCTTAGGGTCGCGCTGCGCCGAAGTTAGCAGGTGTAAACCACAAGCTTCGGCCGCTTCAATATAAGCGGTACGTGACCCGCCCACCTCGGTTACGAAAACCGTCGCGGGAACCTCGCTGCCACGCGGCCCCGTCACCGAGTGCACGGTTAACTCACCGGCAAGATTGGCTTGTAGCGCCTGCAAAAAACCGGGGCCACCAGCCGAAACCGGGATGAGATCTAACTCATCATCTGCGGCCTTCTGCCAGCCTTCTTGAGCCGTCTGCGCTGCTGTGACGGCACCAATTTGACCAATCCCGTCCGTTATTACGATGACCCGCACGTCAGTTATTGCCCTCTTCTTTGGTCAACTGACTTAAAAACAACGCCTGCGACACCGCAACTTTCAACAGGTCTTGCCAGTGCACCGATTCGTTTGGGCTGTGCGCATTGGAACCGGGGTCCTCGACGCCGGTGACCAAGATGGCCGCATCGGGAAACCGCTGGGCAAAATCCGCCACTACCGGAATTGAGGCGCCAATTCCGATCTCTTCCACAGCGTGGTTCCAGCCAGCGGCGAAACTAGCCTTTGCCAGTTCCATGGCGGGGTGTGCCTGGGCGGCGGAAAATGGCTTGCCCAGTTCGCCGTCCTTAATAATCACCTCGGCACCAAAGGGAGCATTGGCGCGCAGGTGCTTTTTCAACAACTGGGCGGCGACGGCTGGGTCTTGCCCGGCGGGCACGCGCATCGAGAGTTTGGCTGCCGCGCTCGGCACCAAAATATTCGCAGCCCCCGCCACGGGTGGCGCGTCGATCCCCAATACGGAAAGTGCCGGGGAAGCCCACAAGCGCTGCGCTAAAGATCCTGTCCCCATTAATTGCACACCGGGCAAAATCTGGGCATCAGCACGCCAGGAAGTCTCTTCGACTAGACCGCCCGGATCTGGATTTCGCACCAGTCCGTCCACTGCAACGTCCCCATTTTCATCGTGAAGAGTCGCTAAAAGGCGGGCGAGGGCCGTAAGGGCGTCGGGTGCCGGCCCACCAAAGAGCCCGGAGTGGCCGGCCTGCTCTAAAGTCCGTACTTCCACGACCAAATCGACCAGCCCGCGCAGTGACGTTGTAAAGGCCGGTACCCCAACTGCAGCATTGATGGAGTCGGCGATTATTACCGCATCCGCGGCCAGGCGGTCTTCGTACTTATCCAAAAACGCACCCATGGATGGCGAACCAATTTCCTCTTCGCCCTCAATCAAGACTGTTACGCCAACGCCGGCGTCCAACTTGGAACCCAAAAAGACCCGCAGCGCCGCCAGGTGGGCCACGACACCAGCTTTATCGTCAGCGGCACCGCGCCCATAAATGCGCCCATCGCGCTCAGTTGGGGTGAAAACCGGGGAATCCCACAGCGCCTCATCGCCCGGAGGCTGGACATCATGGTGGGCATAAAGTAAGACGGTTGACCGACCCGCCTGCGCCGGGCGATGCGCAATAACTGCCGGTGCCCCGGGCGCACCATCGGGTTTATCGGCCCGCAGGATCTCCACTTGCGGCATGCCCACCTCCCGCAGCATTTCCGCAACGCGCTGGGCGCTTTCCATCACGTATTTTTGGTCAAAAGCAGGATCTGATACCGACGGGATGCGCACGAGTTCTTCCAGGTCCGCCCGCATTTTTTCGTGTTGATTTTGGACGGCGTCTCGCACCTCCCGAACTATGTCGGCGGGGATATGGGGCGGGTTTTGTTCTGGCATAGGCGTCACCCTTATACGGTATCGCGCACCGGTGAACTACCCTTAATGCCGTGTTCCGGAGAAAGAAGTCGCAAGAAACGCCCCCCAAGCCCGAGGTTGAAGTCCGCCCAGGTTCCAAGGGCCGCCCCACACCAAAGCGCGCCGAAGCCGAAGCGCGTAATCGTCGCCCCCTGGTTCCTGACCGGTCAACTGCGCGCAAATCACAGCGGCAAGCCAACGCGAATTTGCGTGAAAAACAGCGCCAGGCGCTCATTAGCGGTGACGAAAAAGCCATGCCACCGCGCGATAGGGGGCCGGTGCGCCGCTGGGCCCGCGACTATGTCGATGCCCGCTGGAATATTGGGGAATTTTTCCTGCCGGTGGCGCTCGTGGTCGTTATTGCGGTGCTGTTTGTCGGCGATAATCCGCTGTTTGCGTTCTACACCATCATCGCGCTGTACGCGATCGTTTTGGTGTCGGTAATTGACGCAATCATCCTGGGCCGCTTTTTGAAAAAGGGGCTGCGCAGTCGCTTTGGCGAAGACAAGATTCCTTCCGGCACCGTGATGTATGGCGTTATGCGCGCTTTTCAAATTCGTCGCACGCGTTTGCCCAAACCTAAAGTTGGTCGCGGGGAGTATCCCAATCCGGAAAGGTGAAGGAGATGCCGCAATCCGGAAACGATGACCGGCATGCCTCAATCCGCAACGGTAACCAGTTCCCAATAATTTTTTGACCATGCGCCCGTGGTTTCATCCGGTTTAGAGTGGCGGCATGGTTGCATCAGTCTTCTTAGGAAATAGTGGCCTGCGCGTAACAGAAATTGCCTACGGCAACTGGTTGACGCATGGCTCGCAAATCGAAAACGACACCGCTAAGGCGTGTGTGCACGCCGCTTTGGACGCGGGAATCACCACCTTCGACACTGCAGATACCTACGCTAACGGCGCGGCCGAAGAAGTGTTGGGTGATGCGCTTAAAGGAACGCGGCGCGAATCGCTGGAGATTCTCACCAAGGTTTTTTGGCCCGCGGGCGGGTCGGGCCACAACGATGAGGGCCTATCGCGCAAGCACATTATGGAGTCCATCGACGCTTCACTGCGCCGGTTAAAAACTGACTATGTCGATGTGTTTCAAGCCCACCGGTATGACACCAAGACACCGCTGGCCGAAACCATGCAAGCGTTCGCTGACGTGGTGCGCCAGGGCAAGGCGCTGTATATCGGAGTAAGTGAGTGGACTTCCGATCAACTGCGCGCGGGCTTCGAATACGCCCAGGAGCTGGGTTTTCAACTTATTTCAAATCAGCCGCAGTATTCGATGCTGTATCGGGTGATTGAGGGCGAGGTAATTCCCACCTCGCAGGAGCTGGGAATCTCGCAAATCGTGTTTTCGCCCATTGCGCAGGGTGTTTTGACCGGCAAGTATCTCCCGGGCAAGGCCGCACCTGCGGGATCTCGGGCCACCGACGAAAAGGGCGGGTCGGCTTTCATTCAGCGCATGATGCAAGATGACATCCTTGCCGCCGTCCAGGACTTAAAGCCGGTGGCTGAAGAGCTGGACTTGTCGCTGGCACAACTGGCTGTGGCGTGGGTGTTGCAAAATGAGAATGTGGCAACGGCCATCATTGGCGCCTCCCGCCCCGAGCAGGTGGCAGAAAACGTACAAGCCTCCGGTGTAGAAATTCCGGCTGAACTTCGAGCCCGCATTGATGAGGTGCTCCAGGGTCTTTATCAAACAGACCCGCTGCTCACCGCAAAAAACGCTCCTACTCAGCGCGCTTTTGATCGAGAGTGATTACCTGCCCTACCGCCTGACCATGGCGAGTTAGTTGCGCAAAGGCGACAGACGCCGTCCCCAATCGGTTTAGATTTTCGCCCAGCCAACCCTGAGCGTCCAGGCGGCTGGCAAAAGATGGTGATTCGTGGCCGGCATCGGGGCTAAAGGTCCAGGCCCAGGGGCCGGTGGCGGGCGGCAGTGGATGGCCGTAAAAAGTCGCTGGTGATTTTTGCACGGAGAAAACTAATCTGCTGCGATTTCGCGGTTGATTTTGGCGGCCCAAAACGGGCCCTCATAGATCAGGCCGCTGTAGCCCTGTAAGAGGTCAGCTCCGGCGGCCAGGTAGGCCCGTGCGTCGGCGGCTGTTGAAATTCCGCCCACGCCGATGATCGTGCGCTGGGGATCCAATGTGGCTCGCAAAAGCTGCACGACCGCGAGTCCCCGATCCAATAGCGGGGGCCCGGAAAGGCCGCCCACGCCGTGGTCATGGTCAATTGTGGTGTTGACCGCTACTACCCCGGCGATATTGAGTTCGTTGACGAGTTCGGCGATTTGCGTGATATCCGCATCGGCTAAATCTGGGGCTATTTTCACCAGCAATGGAACTTCGCGCTTGGCGCTCTTATTGGCTGCGGCGCCAACGGCCAATAGCAACGGGCGCAGTGTCTCCACGGCCTGCAGCGAACGCAGCCCCGGCGTATTTGGGGAAGAGACGTTCACCACCAGGTAATCGGCGTATCGCGCTAAGAGTCGGGCCGAAATCACATAGTCGGCAATTGCTTCCGATTCGGGCACAATTTTTGTTTTGCCAATATTTACCCCGATAACCAAGTCGCGACCAACCCCGGTGGAGCGCAGGCGTCGCAGCCGCACGGCGGCAGCGGCCGCTCCCCCATTGTTAAAGCCCATTCGATTGATCAAAGCGCGCTGATCAATGCGGCGCCACAGGCGCGGCTTGTCATTACCGGGCTGCGGGTGGGCCGTGATTGTGCCCACTTCGACAAACCCAAAACCGAGCATCGCCAAACCGCGGGCGGCGGCCGCATCCTTATCGAAACCGGCGGCCAGCCCGAAACGGGATGGGAACTCGATCCCCATGGCCTGCACCGCAGCCGAAGCCGGAGGGGCAGTTTGCGCCGCGATTACGGAGCGCAGGCGTGAGGCGCCCACGGCTCGAATGAGATCGAAGGCCAAGCGGTGGGCCAGTTCGGGGTCCATGTGGGCGAAAACGTGACGGAAAAGCAAGTGATACACAACCAAAGACACTACTGTAAATACGACCGTTACTTTGGTCCGATCGTCCTGCCCAGTTAGCATGAACTTGTGGCTGAACTAACTCTAACTGGAAAGAACCCCGCCGAGCTGCGCGTCGACGCCCTTGTTGTCGGGGTTATAAAGACAGACGATTCCGCACAGATTGCGGGTGAAAACCTGCCGCGTGCGGTCACGAAGTCGCTCGACGGGCAACTTAAAGGGCTGGGTGTAACCGGCGAAGCCGATAATGTTGTGCGCGTACCCGCCGGCGATGACATCAGTGCCTCGGTCCTCATTCTGACCGGCCTGGGCGCACAAGAGGATTCCCAGAAGGCTGAGAATCTGCGCCGGGCAGTTGGAGCGGCGCTTTTGAGCGCAGATGGGTTCGCCAAGGTCGGCGTCGCCGTGCCGGTGGACTCCGCTCCTGGTGCCGGCGCCGTGGCCGAGGGCGCACTCATGGGTGCTTACCGGTATGACACCTACCGGGCCAAAGATGAGAAAAACCCCAAGATCTCCCCACAAAAAATTGAATTCGCGGTGGCGTCCACTCGCGATAAGGAAGTGCGGGCAGCCGTTGACCGGGCGCGAGTTATTGCCGATTCTGTGGCTGGCACGCGCGACCTCATTAACACCGCCCCTAATGATTTGCCGCCAGCTGTATTCGCCGAACGGGCTAAGGAAGCCGTTAAGGGCACGGGCCTGAAGATTGAGGTCTTAGACGAAAAGGCGCTGGCTGCCGATGGGTACGGCGGCATCATGGGCGTCGGCCAGGGCTCTGCACGTCCGCCGCGCCTGGTGAAGATCACCTGGACTCCTTCCAAGAAGGCCCGGCACGTTGCCCTAGTTGGAAAGGGCATCACGTTCGACTCCGGCGGCTTGTCAATTAAGCCGGCGCAGGGCATGGAAACGATGAAGTCGGATATGTCCGGAGCGGCGGCGGTGCTGCACACCATGGTTGCTGCAGCCGAACTTAATGCGCCCGTACGCATCACGGCCTGGCTCGCCCTGGCTGAAAATATGCCCTCCGGAACCGCGCAGCGCCCCAGCGATGTACTGACCGTCTACGGCGGGAAGACCGTTGAAGTTTTGAACACGGACGCCGAAGGACGCCTGGTGATGGCCGATGCGCTCGTTGCTGCGCGCGAAGACGGCGCTGACGTAATCATTGACATCGCCACGCTAACCGGTGCCCAGATGGTGGCGCTGGGCACTCGCGTTGCCGGTGTCATGGGTAGTGACGAAGTACGCGATGAAGTCGTCGAATGCGCCGATCGGGCCGGGGAACTGGCCTGGTCGATGCCGCTGCCCGAAGAGTTGCGCGAAAGTCTGAAATCCAAGGTGGCCGATATCGCCAATATCGGTGAGCGCTGGGGCGGAATGCTTTCAGCGGGCGTATTCCTCCAGGAATTTGTTGAAGACACCCCGTGGGCGCACATTGATATCGCTGGTCCGTCATTTAATGACGGCGGCAAGTGGGGCTACACGCCAGTCGGTGGCACCGGATATGGCGTGCGCACGCTGGTTCATTTTTTGGAAAACGCGAATAAGTAACTCGCTGTAATTGCCGCCGGTTTACTCCGGTGCGTTTATTACCGCCGGCTCCGCCACCGCACATGGGTGGGGCCGGCGGTGCTACTTATTGCCTTCTTGCCACTGCGCGCGCTTTTTGCTGTTCCATTCGCGCATCCGGTTGGGGTAGCCCACTTGATTCACGTCGTAGACGGGAATGTCGAGTTCGCGCGCCAATTTCCATCCCTCTTCTTGAGAGGGAACCCGCCGGCGTGTCCACTCACCCGTGTTTGCGATAAGAACCAGTGTCGGGGAAGTCACGTGGGTCGGAGGCTCAACAAAAGCCTCAACGCCGATGCGCGTCTCTATGAAGCGCGCGAAATGATCGCGCGTATCGGCCCGCGCGTCCGATGCACTTTTCTTGCGCTGTGTGCCCTTCGCTGGGGCGCGCAACTTGCGTTTCTTCCAAAACCTCACAAGTAAAAGCCTACGTGGTGAGCATCACGGTGATCCGGATTAGGGTCGCCAAGCATCTAATGGAAAGATAATGTCGGTAGCATCCGCGCCTTTTAGATGAATCTTTCTAGGGAGCAGTTCGTGGCTGAAAGTACGCCCACCGGGCAAGACACCGTCTATGACGTCGTCATCCTGGGAGGAGGTAGCGGTGGCTATGCCGCTGCATTGCGCAGCGCGCTGCTCGACCAATCGGTCTTATTGATCGAGGGTGGCAAGTTGGGCGGCACCTGTTTGCACAACGGCTGTATACCCACCAAAGCGCTGCTGCACGCGGCTGAAGTGGCAGATGCGGCTCGCGACTCATCACAGTTTGGCGTCAACTCCACCCTTGAGTCGATCGACATGGGCGGCGTACACAAGTACAAAGAGGGCGTCGTTGGGCGCCTCTTTAACGGGCTTAAGGGTCTGGTTAAGGCTCGCGGCATCACTATGGTCGAAGGCTGGGGCAAGCTCGTCGCCGCCGACACCGTCGAAGTGGACGGCACTCGGTACCGCGGCAAAAACATTGTTTTGGCGACCGGGTCCTATGCCCGCTCGCTTCCCGGTCTTGAAATCGGGGGCCGAGTCATTACCTCCGATGAGGCCCTGACACTCGATCACGTGCCTGAAAACGCCATCGTTTTGGGCGGTGGCGTAATCGGCGTGGAGTTCGCCAGTGTGTGGCGTTCCTTTGGCGCTGAAGTAACCGTCGTTGAGGCGCTGCCGAACCTCGTTCCCGCAGAAGACATTGCGGCCTCCAAGGTGTTGGAGCGTTCGTTCCGAAACCGGGGCATCAAGTTCAAGACCGGGGTTCGCTTTGAAAGTGTTGAGCAAAGCGATTCTGGGGTAACCGTCCGGCTCGAAAACGGCGAAACGCTTGAAGGAGACATCCTCCTGGTAGCCGTTGGCCGGGGACCAACAACTGACGGGCTTGGTTTTGACGAAGTGGGAGTTGCGATGGATCGCGGCTTCGTCACTACGAATGAGCGCCTGGAGACTTCAGTGCCCGGGGTGTACGCCGTTGGCGACATCGTTCCGGGCTTGCAGTTGGCGCACCGCGGATTCCAACAGGGCATCTTTGTTGCGGAAGAACTGGCCGGCCAAAATCCGATGCCTATTATTGAATCGGATATACCGCGCGTTACTTACTGCTCCCCCGAGGTCGCCTCGGTCGGCCTCACCGAAGAGCAGGCAAAGGAAGCCTACGGCGCTGACAATGTTGAGTCTTTCAACGTGAACCTGGCTGGAAACGGTAAGAGCCAAATCCTTGCTACGGCTGGTTTTGTGAAGGTAATACGCGAAAAGGATGGCCCGGTAGTAGGAATACACATGGTGGGCGATCGCGTTGGTGAATTAATAGGAGAGGCGCAGCTCATCGTGGGCTGGGAGGCCTACCCAGAAGATGTGGCCGCCCTTGTCCACGCGCATCCAACTCAGGGTGAGGCCGTGGGTGAAGCGCATCTGGCACTGGCGGGTAAGCCACTGCACGCAATGTAGTTCGGCGACTGTTACGAGAGACGTGAGGAATTAAATGTCTGAAGAAGTATCAATGCCCGCACTGGGTGAATCGGTCACCGAAGGCACGGTCACGCAGTGGCTGAAGCAGGTAGGCGACACCGTCGAGGTGGATGAACCCTTACTCGAAGTGTCCACCGACAAGGTCGACACCGAGATCCCCTCACCCGTAGCCGGCACCGTCCAAGAAATCCGAGTCCAAGAAGACGAAACCGTCGAAGTGGGCACCGTCTTGGCTGTAGTTGGCAGCGGCGCA
>DAHVRJ010000141.1:0-3993 GCA_027322505.1 Demequinaceae bacterium | reverse complement strand
TGATCATGAAGTCCGCAGCCAACGCCGAATTGTTAGTGCTAACATTGCCGCGGTCCATCCGGCTTAAAGAGGAGTTTTTGTGATTGCGACCAAGGCGTCGACGTATCGAGAATCCCGGAGTATTCACGGAATTCGGATACGAGGTTTTGCTGCGGTTACCGCGGCTTTTCTACTAGTTACCGGTAGTGCCGTCCAAAGTTCTGCAGACCCAGCACCAGCTGCCGACCAATTGCGCGAGGGACTCGTCGCAGAATACCTATTTGCCGAGTCGGATGGCGCAACACTGCACAACACCTCGCAGGGCGCGGCCGATGATGAGGATCCGTTAAATGCGGAAATTCAAAACTACGACCCAGCCCAGCGCAGCGATGCGGGAACGCTCACATTTACCGGGGGCACAAAAACTTCAGACGGAAACTGGGTACGCCTTCCCGATGATCTTCTAAGCGATGCCGAATCGGCGACCATTTCGATGGACGTTCGCGTACATTCGTCGATGCTAAATACCAATCATTTCCTGTGGAATATTGGAAATAACGACACGGACGAATACTGGTTCGCAAATGTGCGGGGCCCGCGTTCGGCTATCACCGTGGAATCTGGCCAGGCAGAAGATAACGCGACGGGCTACACGCTCTCGGCTGATCGCTGGCACAGCGTAACTGCGGTGATCGATGCAGAAGAAAACACGCTCACGTATTACACCGACGGTCAGCGTGCGGGAGTGGCTAAGACCTCATTGCGCCCATCCGACATCGAGCAGACAATGAATACCATTGGCCGGGCGCCATACCCGGATCAGCTGTTCCGGGGCGAAGTGAACGCTTTCCGCGTCTACGACCGTGCCTTGAGCGACAGTGAAGTTGTTTCTCTTTCCGAAGCAGACGGTAGCGAGCACGAAGCTGAACTTTCGCAGACCGCAGATGAACTGCTTGCAGCTGTCGACCTTGGTGATACCGACGAAGTAACCTCCGATATTGACCTGTTTACGTTGCGGGGAATTAGTTGGAATTCCTCAAACCCAGACGTGATTAGTTCAACGGGTGAAGTGAACCGCCCGTCCATCGGGGAATCCGACGCGCAGGTGACGCTGGAAGCCAGCGCCCAAGTCCGCGGTGTTGCAGCGTCTGCGACCAAACCATTTACGGTTAATGTTCCGGCGCTCACCGCCGATGATGTAACTGCCGATGCGGATGATCTGGTTGTTCCCGAAACCGCGCTCGGGAATTTGTATCTGCCGCAAAAGGGCAGCGCGGGTACGCCCATTGAATGGACTTCTTCTAAGCCGGAAGTGATTTCAGATGAACCGGTTGGGTCTGCCGCCCCGGGTGTAGTAAATCGTCCAGATTGGGGCAGCCCCGACATTGACGTGGTGTTGACCGCGACGGTCGGCTCCGGGGACCAGACTGAGGTGCGTGAGTTCGAAACTAGCGTGACCGCTCTTCCCCGCGAGGCGGAAGATGAGCGCTACCTCTTTGCCTATTTCACTGCAGACACGCTGGATGGGGAGCGCATCAGCCTGGCAGCCTCACAAGAAAACAGTGCGATGAGCTGGGATGTGCTTAACGATGGTGATCCCATTCTAAGTTCCGAAGAAGGAACCAAGGGACTGCGCGATCCGTTCATTATGCGCTCAGTTGAGGGCGACCGGTTCTTTATGATTGCCACCGATCTTTCAATTGGCAGTGGCACCTCGTGGGATGAAGCGCTTGATGATGGCAGCGCCTACCTAGAGATCTGGGAATCGACCGATCTGCGCAATTGGGGGAACCAGCGGCACGTGGAAGTTTCAGGGCCGTTTGCTTCTATGACCTGGGCGCCTGAGGCATATTGGGACGATGAACGCGGCGAGTACGTTGTTTACTGGTCCTCGCGGATCTATTTAGACGGATCACGCCCCTATGACAAAACCGCTACGCCCCACCACACCTACTCCAAGGTGATGTATTCCACGACCCGTGATTTCGTGAACTTCTCTCCCGCACGGGTTTGGCAAGATGCCGGCGATCGCATTGACACCACGATGATCAAGGACGACGGTGTTTTTTACCGCTTCACCAAAGAAGTAACGGGATGTGAGGACATCCTGCAAGAATCATCAGAATCCATGCTGGCTCCCACGGGAGTTGGCGACTACGCGTGGAAAACAGACGTGAGCTGCCTATCGAAGGAAGCGCGCAATACCTCACGGACCACCGAGGGCCCGACGATCTTCAAGGCCAATCCCGGAGACGTCTCATTGCCCGATGGCACTGATGAAGGCTTCTATCTGTTCGTCGATGACTTCACCGGCGCCGGATATCTGCCGCTGTTCTCTGAGTCTTTGGCAGATCCTTCGTGGCAGACAGTTCCAGGATCTCTCCCGCACTCCCGTCACGGCAGTGTCATGCCGGTGACACTGAATCAGTGGGAAGATGCAAAGGACGAACCGCTGTCCTTAGTAGCCACGGATACGGAATTTGTTGATCTCGATTCCGGGGAGAGTATCGAACCCGGCGACACCGTGACCGTGCGGGTGTCGGCTGCTGATGCGGGAGTAGTTGCTGGAGAAGTGGAATTCATCTTCGACGACTTCACCGCTTCGGCGCCAGTGGAGCAGGTGGGCGAGGAATATCACGCCAGCATTCAAATTCCGCAGGACGCTGCAGCGGGCACGACATCGCTGATAGCGCAGTTCCAGGCGCAAGCTCCCCTGGCGGATTCCGAATCATCTGAAATCGAGCTTGTTATCGGTGACGACACTGGTGGTGACGAAGACGGCACCGATCAGGATGGCGAAGACCAAGACGGCGATGACCAAGATGGTGCCGACGAAGATGGCGCTGCTGAAGATGGCTCCGGCCAGGATGGCGATGACCAGAGCGGTGACGGGTCAGATTCCGATACGGATGATGACGGTGTGGTCGACCCGGATTCGGATGAGTCCGATTCGGATGACGCAGGCAAAGCACTTCCCCGCACGGGTGCCGAGCTCTTGCTCTACGTCGTTATCGGATTGGTCGCAATCGGCGGCGGCATCGGATTCGTGAGCATCCGAAAGGCAAAGAAGCACTCAAACTAAGCGCCACACTTGAATCCACTGGTGGCGTGACTTAAGCCTGGTGGTGGCGTGGCCAATCGAATGGCCGCGTCACCAGCGGGAACCCGCGTCACCAGCGGGAACCACGGCTCAGCACCGCGGGTCGTGAAAATGCGAAAAAGAGTAAAGGCTGGCCCCTCTCCCTGATTGTGGAGGAGGGCCAGCCTTCGTTCTTGAGGAGGTGCGAGCCTTCGTTCACCGCATCTTTAAACCAGTGTTGTCGGCGCTGCGGTGTCCGCCTCGGGTGTGAAGCCGGTTGGAATATCATCGATTTCGAAGCGCAACCCGGCTACGCACGCGTTGAAAATGCGCTGCAGTTCTGCTTCGGTGTTGCCGCCGGTGAAAATTTCCGCCAGCACGTAACTGTAGGAGTCTTCGCCGTAGGAGTCGCTGAGCCGATCGCCCACGCGCAACTTTGTGCTAATCACCGTGCCCGGGAATCGCTTTTCCAGTGCCGCGATTTCCTTCTTCGACGGCACGCGGCGCACGATGCCATCTGCAAAGTGGCGCAAGAACCACTTCGCGGCGATCGTGTGCGGGCCAGCGCCTTGGAGCGGCTGTGGCCTGTTGCCCAGGGCGAGGTCGACCATGAAGGCGTGGTTGGCAAAACCATCAACCATCTCGAATAGCAGTGCGTGGGACTGGGAATGCCGGACGTTAATTTCCAGCAGCGTCATGCGATCGGCGTCTTCATCCCAGAAGTACTCGATGTTGAACGTGGTGTGGTTTAAACCCATGACCGAAACGATGCGCTCACTGATTTCTAGGGCGCGCGTTCGCACCGGCGCGGGCAAGACAGATGGGTACTGGTAGCGCAAGAAGCTCGACCAGCCCGGAACGCGGATCGAATCCACAACTCCGTACAGCACCACCTCATCGTCTTGAACGAATCCTTCCACTGTGAATTGGTGGCC
>DAHVRJ010000137.1:0-4056 GCA_027322505.1 Demequinaceae bacterium | reverse complement strand
GTGAGCGGCTCGAAATACAGGCGATCGGCGGTGTCGTAGTCGGTGGAAACCGTCTCGGGGTTGCAGTTGACCATGACGGTTTCGTATTCCTCGCCCAGTGTGAGGGCGGCGTGGACGCAGGAGTAGTCGAATTCGATGCCCTGCCCGATGCGGTTGGGGCCCGAGCCCAGGATGATTACCGCGGGTTTGTCGCGCGGCTGAATCTCAGTTTCTTCGTCATAGCTGGAGTAGTGATAGGGCACCGTGGAGGGGTACTCCCCCGCGCAGGTGTCGACGGTTTTATAAACCGGGCGCAGTCCGATGCGCCAGCGCATTTCACGCACCTGGGCCTCGGAAATTCCGCGCAACTGGGCGATTTGGCCGTCGGAAAAGCCGTGTGTTTTGGCATCGGAGAGCAATTCATCGGTTAGGACGCTGGCAGCGCGCACGGTTTGGGCGACGTCGTTGATGAGCGCAATTTGATCCAGGAACCACGGGTCAATATCGGTGGCCTCATGCAGCTGGGCGACCGAGGCGCCCGCGCGCAGCGCCTGCTGGACGTTAAGCAGGCGCTCAACCGTGGCGGTCGAGGTGGAAGCGATGAGGTCGTCGAGGTCTTTACCGCTGGGGGTTTCTCCCTCCCAGTGGAAGAGCCCGGAGGTGACGGTGTCCAGGGAGCGCAGCGCTTTTTGCAGCGCCTCGGTGAAATTGCGGCCCAGGGCCATTGCCTCGCCCACCGACTTCATGGTGGTGGTCAGTGTCGCGTCGGCTGCCGGAAACTTCTCAAATGCGAAGCGCGGTACCTTCACTGCGACATAGTCGAGAGTTGGTTCGAAACCGCCCAGTGACTGGCCGGTGAGATCGTTAGTGAGTTCGGCCAGGGTGTAGCCGATGGCAAGGCGCGCGGCGAGTTTGGCGATCGGGTATCCGGTGGCTTTCGAGGCCAGCGCCGAGGAGCGGGAGACGCGCGGATTCATTTCGATTACTACGACCCGGCCCGTATCGGGGTCAATCGCGAATTGGATGTTGCATCCGCCCGCGGCGACGTCCACCGCGCGAATAATTTGAATGCCGATCTCGCGGATCTTTTCGTATTCCGGCTGGGTGAGGGTGACGGCGGGCGCAACGGTGATGGCGTCACCGGTGTGGACGCCGACGGGGTCGATGTTTTCGATCGAGCACACGGCGATGACATCGTCTGCTGAGTCCCGGACGAGTTCGAGTTCGTATTCTTTCCAGCCCAGGATCGACTCTTCTAACAGCACCTCGGCGGTGGGGGAATATTGCAGGCCCTGGCCGGCGATGCGGCGCAGGTCATCGGCGTTGAAGGCCATGCCCGAGCCCAGGCCCCCCATCGTGAACGAGGGGCGCACCACCATCGGGTAGCCGAGTTCTTCGGCCGCTTCGAAGCACTCATCGAGGGTGTGGGCAATTGCCGAACGGGGCACGTCAGCGCCGCAGGCTTTGACGATTTTTTTGAACTCTTGGCGATCTTCCCCGCGCTGGATGGCATCGAAATCCACGCCGATGAGTTCGACGCTGTACTTGTTCAAGATGCCGGCCTCGTGCAGGTCGACTGCGGCATTCAAAGCCGTCTGGCCGCCCAGGGTCGCCAGCAGCGCGTCGGGGCGTTCTTTGGCGATGATCGCTTCGAGCGCCTCGGTGGTGATCGGTTCGACGTAGGTGGCATCAGCGAACTCGGGATCGGTCATGATCGTGGCCGGGTTCGAGTTCACTAAGACCACGCGCATGCCCTCTTCTTGCAGGACGCGGCAGGCCTGGGTGCCGGAGTAGTCGAATTCGCAGGCCTGGCCAATAACAATGGGGCCCGACCCGATGACGAGCACGCTAGAAATATCGGTGCGGCGCGGCATTACAGACCTTCCTGGTCAGAAACAGTGTTGAGGTGTGCAGCAAAGACGGTTTTTACGTTTTCGACGAGCTCGTGTACCGGGGCCCACGCGCGCTCACCGGTAAAGAGGCCGGCGGCGACGGGCTCCCCGCCCGCGGGGTGATTGCCCCCGACTTCCCCCCGCGCGCGGTGGTTACTCCCCACTTCCCCGCCTGCGCGGCGATTGTGCTCGGCCTCCTTGCCCGCCCAGTGATTGCGCCCGGCGTGCCGGATTAGGGCGCGGGTGTCGATGTGGCTGATTGCCACGACCCCGTGCTCGACTAAGTAGGGCTCTAAATCCCCGCGGCTGTCCCAGTGCGATGCGATACGCGAGGGGTCACGCATGATGATCCCGGCCACCGTCGGCTCGCGGTTCGGGTCGGCGATTCCGGTGTTTCCGATGTGCGGAGTGGTAAACGCCAACAGCGTGGGTGCCTGATTAGTGGCAGTTTCGGGATCGGTGATGGCCTCGAAGTATCCGGTCTGCTCGGTATCGAAGCGCAGATTGCCGATCGCTTCGCCCGCGGCGCCAACTGAGCGGCCATGGAAGGCGCGACCGTCGGCCAGGACTAGTACGGCGGGTGTATGGGAATTTTCAGCGCTCACACGACTTCCTTCCGGGCCGGCTTATTTAGTTTTCCACTCAGCACAGTGGGGTGTCCGCGCAAGAACGTGGCCATGACCTTTCCGGGCATGGTGCGACCCCGCAGGGGCGTGTTGGAGGACTTCGTCGCCATGTCTTGGGGATCGACACTCCACGTGGCGTCTGCATCAACGAGGGTGATGTTGGCCGGCTCCCCCACTGCCAACGGGCGGCCCTGATCGGAAACCCGGCCAATTTCTGCCGGAGTAGTTGACAGCAGGCGCGCCACATCGGCCCAGGTGATCAGTCCGGGGTCGACCAGCGTGTGCTGAACGACCGAGAGAACGGTCTCAAGGCCCGTCATTCCCACCGCGGCGCTGGACCACTCACAGTCCTTGGATTCACTGGGGTGGGGGGCGTGGTCGGTGGCGACAATATCGATCGTTCCGTCCGCAACTGCTTCGCGCAGCGCGTCAACATCGGCTTGGGTCCGCAAGGGCGGGTTGACCTTAAATATCGGATCGTAGCCGCGCACCAGTTCGTCGGTGAGCATCAAGTGGTGGGGTGTGACCTCGGCGGTGACGTTAATTCCCCGGGATTTGGCCCAGCGAATGATCTCTACCGAACCCGCCGTGGAAACGTGACACACGTGCAGGCGGGAGTTGACGTGGTCGGCCAGCAACACATCGCGGGCAATGATGGCCTCCTCGGCCACCGCGGGCCAGCCGGTAAGCCCCAGCTCGGAGGAGACTTCGCCCTCGTGCATTTGCGCACCCTCGGTCAGGCGCGGGTCTTGGGCATGCTGGGCGATTACGCCGTCGAAGGCTTTGACGTATTCCAGGGCGCGGCGCATCAGGACCGGGTCGTAGACGCACATGCCGTCATCGGAAAACACGCGCACCTGCGGTGGGGAGGAAGCCATCGCTCCCAGTTCAGCCAGCCGCTCCCCCTTCAAGCCAACCGTGACCGCGCCCACCGGGCGCACGTCACACCAGCCGGCATCCCGGCCGATGCGCCAGACCTGCTCCACCACACCGGCGGTGTCCGCAACGGGGTAGGTATTGGCCATCGCGTGGACGGACGTGAATCCGCCGCGGGCAGCGGCCTGGGTGCCGCTGGTAATGGTTTCGGCGTCCTCGCGGCCCGGTTCGCGCAGGTGGGTGTGCAAATCGACCAGGCCGGGCAGGGCAATCCAGCCGTCCGCTTCCACCCGCTGCGCCTGGGGCGAGGCTTGCGCAGCCGCGCTTTCCCCAATGGCGGAAGTGACGCCGTCCTTAATCAATATGTCGGTCTTTTCACCACCCAGGGGGCGGGCGCCAATGATCAGGTATTCGGAGTATTCCGTGGTGTTCATGATGCCTCCTGGGCGGGCAGAAATTCACCGGTCAGGGTGAGGTAGAGCACGGCCATGCGCACGGCCACGCCGTTGGCGACCTGTTCCACGATCGTGGCGCGCGGGTCGTCGGCCGCTTTGGCGGAAATTTCGAGGCCGCGGTTCATCGGGCCGGGGTGCATGATGAGCGAATCGGGGCCGATCATCGCTAGGCGCTGCTCATTGAGCCCGTACTGGCGGGAATATTCGGCTGGGGAAGGGAAGTAACCA
>DAHVRJ010000105.1:0-5938 GCA_027322505.1 Demequinaceae bacterium | reverse complement strand
GACGACGGTAATCATTACGGAAGAAGATCTAAAAGAGTTGCCGGCAGCCGCGCGCGGCGAGATCGATGTTGTGCGATTTGTGCCCGCGGAACAGATCGATCTCATAACGCTTGACGGCAGTTATTACTTGAAGCCCGATTCGAAGGCGGCTAAGGCGTATGCGTTGCTGCTCCATACTTTGCAAGAGACGAATCGCACCGCGATTGTGACTTTTGCGCTGCGGCAAAAAACGCGTCTTGGTGTACTGCGCGTACGCGAGGGGGATTTGGTGTTGCAGTCCATGACCTGGCCCGATGAAGTGCGGGCGATAGAGAGCCCGGACTTGGGGGAAGCGAAACTGACCAGTAAAGAGAAGGATTTGGCTTCCGCGCTGGTCGATCACATGACTGGGGATTTTGATCCAGAAGAGTTTGAGGACGAATACCAGGTGCAACTGCGACAGCTGGTAGAGGCGAAATTAGAAGAGGGTGAGGCCGTCGATACGGCGGCCACGTTTGGCGAAGGGGACTCCGAGCCGGATCATGGCAAGGTGATCGACCTGATGGATGCCCTGCGGCGCAGCATTGATCGCGGCGCCGCCACAACGCCGGCCGAAGAAGAAGCCGCGGCTGCAGAAGATGGCACGGCGAAGAAGACGGCGCCGAATCGGAGTGGCGCACAGAAAACTACTGAAAAGAAACCAGCCCCGAAGAAGTCTGCTTCTAAGAAGTCTGCTTCTAAAAAGCCCGCCGCAAAGAAAACGACAGCCAAAAAGACTGCCGCAAAGAAGACTCAAACGCGCAAGGGCGCTTAAGAGCGCGGTATGGCCCTAGCGGCCGGGCAGGCGTTGCGCACGAGGCAGCCCGAGCGGGCCGAACAAGCCTACCCGCCGCAGCCGGACTAACGGTCGGAGCAGGCTTGCGCGAAGGCGTCGACGCCTTCTTGCATTGATTCCATTTGCGCCCGTGAGACCGATTGCAAAACATCCATCGCAGCCTCCCCCATCGCCGCAGAGGATTCGCTGCCGCCACCGGTCATCGCCCCGGCGAGCGCGGCAGCCGATGCAGCCTGAATTATGGCCGGATCCGCGTCGTCGCCAATAGGTGTACCCCAATCATCCGGAGCCGTGCGCTTTTCTTTGACGTCGTCGATCAGGGCGCACGCGTAGTCAATTTGCCCCTCGGGCGAAACATCAGCGCCGCTTGCACCACAGCCACTTAAGGCAAGAGTCGCACCAATTGCGAGGGGAACGACGAACTTTTTTCTTGAGCGGCGGACATGAGCGAGCACCGGTGACTCCGTTTTCTTGTTGGCGGTTATTTCTTATTGACGGTTAAGACTAGCGGCTTAGTCTAGTGACCGCGCCTATGTTGACTCAGTAGGGACTCGTTTAGGCACAGCAAAGCCCCGGCTCCGAAAAGCAAGTTGCGGAACCGGGGCAAACTCTGTAAGTGATCACGCGATCGCGTCTGTAAAGCATCACGCGACTCATCACAACGCGGTGACGGGGGGATTTGAACCCCCGGCGGAGTTGCCCCCGCTCGTGCTTTCGAGGCACGTTCCTTCGGCCACTCGGACACGTCACCGCTGGAAAGCCTACTCCGCTGCGCCTGCCACGCCCAAATCAGGTCTACTTTTTGGAGTCAAAATTTTCGCTGACCCTAAATAGACACTAATTTTTCTTTCCCTCGTGTACGGCCTATACCTGCCATATGCCTAGTTTTCGCGCTCTGAACCGCTCCGTGGGCGGATTCGCTGATCGGCGAAAAAGGCATCCAGCAACTGTGCGCATTCGGCCTCCCGCACGCCCCCAATTACTTCGACGGTGTGGTTCAGGCGCCGGTCGCGCACGACATCGCGCATCGATCCGCACGCTCCCGCTTTTGGATCCCACGCTCCGAACACGAGCCGCGGCACCCGAGCCAGCACAATCGCACCGGCGCACATCGTGCACGGTTCCAACGTCACCGCGAGCGTGCAGCCATCCAGGCGCCAGCTCCCCAACACAGAAGCGGCTTGACGCAAAGCGAGTAGTTCCGCGTGCGCCGTCGGATCTTTTTCCGCCTCGCGCGCGTTGAAACCCGTCCCAACAATCTCGCCGGCGTCATTTAAAACAACCGCCCCAATGGGAACATCTGAAGTCGTTAGGGCGTGTCGGGCCTGATCGATTGCCGCCCGCATTGCGGCGTCATCTGACGGGTCAATAGGTCTCATGGGAAAATCACGGCCTTGGTCACGTGCCTATCGTGTCTGATTCGCGGTAGTTTTTGCATATGCGCCTGTTGGTAGTAGATCACCCCCTCGTTGCCCATAAGCTCACTGTGTTGCGCGATAAGAACACAACCTCGCCGACGTTTCGCCTTCTCGTTGATGAACTCGTCACGCTCTTGGCCTATGAAGCCACGCGCGACGTCAACATCGAAGATGTAGAGCTCGAGACGCCCGTCTCCGCGACGACGGGGAAGAAACTGGCCAGCCCCCGGCCGATCGTCGTGCCTATTTTGCGCGCGGGTCTAGGAATGTTGGACGGCATGACCCGGCTGTTGCCAACCGCCGAGGTCGGTTTTCTGGGGCTCGTCCGCGATGAGCAAACCCTAGAAGCGATTACCTATGCCAATCGGATGCCCGAAAACCTCTCAGGACGCCAGTGCTTCGTCGTAGATCCGATGCTGGCAACCGGGCACACTCTGGTGGCCTCGATTGAATACCTGCTGGAACGTGACGCGCGCGACGTTGTGTGCATTTGTCTCGTCGCGGCACCTGAGGGCGTGAAAACTTTGGAAGCCGCTATCGGTGACCGGGCAAACGTAACGGTCGTGACAGCCGCGCTAGACGAAAGACTGAACGAGGATGCCTACATCGTTCCCGGATTGGGAGATGCCGGCGACCGGCTCTACGGCATCGTCTAGGTGTGGAGCCAGATGCCACCGCATCCAGCCCCACACCTGCCCCCACGCCCCTGCTTAAAAACTAGAACGCGGGGATAATCTCGCCCGAGTCCCAGTTCTCCTCAATAAACGTCCGAGTTTCCTCAGAACGCAGCAGTTCGTCTAACGTCTGCAGTGCCTGTGAATCCGCGTCCTCGCTGCGGAACGCTACGAGGTTCGCGTACGGGTTGTCCTTGCCGTCCTCAAGCAAGAGGCCATCAACGGTGGGGTTGAGATCCGCCTCGAGCGCGAAGTTTCCGTTAATCACGGCCGCGTCGACGTCATCGAGCGAGTGGACCAACTGTTCCGGGGCGAGTTCCACGAAGTCAAAGTCGTGCGGGTTGTCCGTCACGTCAAAGATGCTGGCCTCGTCCCCGGCGGCCTCATCGAGCGTGATTAAGCCATCCTGGGCGAGCAATTTCAACGTGCGCGCCTGGTTGGCGGGGTCATTCGTCACACCGATTTGCGCGCCATCAGGTATGTCCGCCACCGCGTCATGCTGCGTGGAATACAGCGCATAAGGCTCGATGTGAATCCCAGGGAAGTGATCAAACTCAAAGCCGTGTTCCTCCACCTGGGCTTCAAAATACGGAAGATGCTGGAAGAAATTCGCGTCCAAGTCACCCTCAAACAGCGCCCGATTCGGCAGCACGTAATCGTCATAGGTCTCGATTTCGAGCTCGATGCCCGCATCGGCGGCCAATTCGTCGTTCACGAATTCCAAGATCTTGGCGTGCGGGTTTGGCGAAGCTCCGATGCGAATGGTCTCAATATCGCCGCTTGCGGTATCGCCATCGCTTCCGGAAGCACCGGAGGCGCCCGAGTCACCTGCAGCGCTCGCGCTGTCGTCCGAGTCTGAGCCACAAGCCGCCAGGGACAGGGTTAAAGCAGCAACGACTGGCAAGGCCAGCAGCGTGCGACGAGAGTTTTTCAACATGATTTTTCCTTTTTGTTAGTTCGGGGCGACCTGCCCCGCGGTTTGAGGCAAATGCCCTGTGTTTTTGGGCGGAATGCCGGATTATGTTGGGCGAAGGCGCCCGGTGGGCAAAAACACCCAAATTTTGGGCACTAGCGCCCGGATTTTTGGACCTTGCGGCCCGGGGGTCGAGTAGCCGGTGTCAACCGGCAAAACCGGCGTTACCGGTGATCTATAAGGCGCGACATTCGATCGCCAATGAATTGCAATCCCTGGACGATCAACACAATGACCACGACAGTCACGAGCATCACTTCGCCCGAAAAGCGGGAATAGCCGTAGTTCATCGCCAACTGGCCCAGCCCGCCGCCACCCACGGCGCCCGCCATCACGGTGTAGGACACAAGCGTCACAACGGTCACGGTCAAACCGCTCACCAGCGACGGCAGCGACTCGCGCACCAGCGTCCAACAAAGTTGCATTCGCGTCGCCCCCTGCACGCGCACCGCATCAATCGTCGCGGGGCTCACTTCGCGCAGCGACTGCTCCACCAGCCGGGCATAAAACGGGATTGCCCCAATCGCCAGCGGCAAGGTCGCGGCCTGCCAACCGATCGACGTTCCCACGACGAAACGCGTGAACGGAATAATCGCAATGACCAAAATCAAAAATGGAATGGATCGCCCAATATTGACGATCGTGCCCACTACCGCGTTCACGGTGCGCTGCGGCCGAATCCCGGTCGCGCTCGTGGCGTACAAAATCACGCCCAGCGGCAAACCGCCCACCGCGGCGAAGAAACCGGAACCCAGCGTCATGGCGAGAGTCTCGAACGTCGCCTCGGGCAGCTTCTGACTGATCGCGGGGTTCGAAAAGACCTCCTGGAACCACTCGATCATGACGTCACCTGCACTCCGGCCGCGGCCAATCGATTTTGGACGGCGCCCACTCCCCCAGCGCTTTCGGCGTCAGTTACGGCCAGCTGTACTCGGGCGACCTGTTCCCCACCCAGGGTTTCGACCGTTGCCGACAAGATTTCGGTTCCGGTAATTCCGGTGACAGATTGCAGCGTTTGCCCAATGTCGCTGTTACGCGAGGTGAACGAAAATTCTAAAAGGGGCGGGACGTCGTCCAAAATTATTTCTGGTGCGGGAACCAAGGCCCGGCCAAGTGGGGTGGTGCCGTCTTGGACCACATCAGCGACCGCGCCCTCTTGGGTGATTTTGCCGGCTTCGATGAGTGAGACGGTGTCGCAGACTTCGCGCACCACGGACATTTCGTGGGTGATGATGACGACTGTGATTCCCAGGCGCTTGCGCAGTTCGCGGACGAGCTCGAGGACCTGGCGGGTGGTTTGTCCATCCAGCGCGGAGGTGGGCTCATCCAGGAGTAGGACGGGCGGTTCGGCGGCCAGGGCCCGGGCGATGCCAACGCGCTGCCGCTGCCCGCCCGAGAGTTCGGAGGGGTACGCGCCCTCTCGCCCCTGCAAGCCAACGAGTTCAAGCAGGTCTCGGGCACGCTGTGCGCGCTGCGCGCGGGGAACTCCGACAATGGCCAGCGGCTGGGCGATGTTGGCCAGGGCGGTGCGCTGTTCGAGTAAATGGACGTGCTGGAACACAACTCCGATGCGGCGGCGGGCCGCGCGCAGATCGGTTTCGGCCAGGTTCGTCAGCTCTTGGCCATCGACGGTGACCGATCCAGATGTCGGGCGCTCCAGCGCGGTCAGGCAGCGGATCAGCGTGGATTTTCCGGCACCGGATTGGCCAACGATCCCGTGGATAACGCCAGCGGGAACGGTCAAATCGATGCCGGCCAGGGCGTGGACTTCTGCGCGGTGCTTATTACCGGGAAAAACTTTGCGCAGGGCGGTGGCGGTGATCACTTGGGGGTCCTATTTCGGGAATGTGAAAATTCATGGAAGCAAGTGGCAGTTTTGGCTTTACCGAATCCGGGGCTTTGGGCCAGGTAAAACTCGGTTCTGAGTTTTCGCGACCTAGCTGCCAGTCTTCGCGCTTATCAAGAAAGCCAGCGCGGCCAGTTCAGGCAGCACAAACTGCGGAAGAAACGGGGGCTTTCGGGCTGCGGGTGATTTCCAAGGGCTGATCAGCACCTGCGG
>DAHVRJ010000118.1:0-6720 GCA_027322505.1 Demequinaceae bacterium | reverse complement strand
CTTTCATTTTACTAGAACGTTTTACTAGTATGGATTTAAGGATGATCGTGAAGGAAAAAACTGCCCATGTCAAGACATTTGAGAAAATCGGCTTCGCAGCCCGCGCCCCGGCAAAGCAATGAAGACCCCGTGAGCTCTGAGATAAAGCGGCCGACCATGCACGATGTGGCTGCCGCAGCGAACGTTTCAATTTCCGCCGTCTCGATTGCCATGCGCAACGCCGCAGGTATCGGCGATAAAACCCGCGACCGCATCTTAAAAACCGCAAACGCCCTTGGATACCAGCGCAATCGCGCTGCGAGTTTGATGAAGCTCACACACACCGGGGTCATCGGCATCACCTTGGACCCGGCCAACCGTTTCCACATCGATTTAGCGCAGAAAATCCACGAGTACGCGACAAAGGTGGGCCGAGAAGTAATCCCCGCGTTCATTGGCGCTCCAGCCGGCGCACCACTTGGCGCTCCAGCTGACGCACCGCTTGGCATCCCAACTGGCACACAGCTTGGCGCCCCAACTGCCAAAGAACCTGATACGCAATCTGGCGTGAAAACGACCGCACAAACTTCAGACATAACTGGCGAGCGCCGAGCTATCGCCTTCCTTCAGGGACTGCGCTGTGATGGTCTGATCCTGCTCGGCCCGCAACTTAATCAAGAAAGCCTGACAACTTTGGCAAAGCAGTGCGCCTTGACCCTGGTGGGATATTCCCATCCGATCGAGGGCGCTGACGTGATTCACGCGGCAGACGACACGGGCCAGCGCGAAGTGGTTTCCCACCTAATCAAGCTGGGGCACCGCGACATCATCCACGTCGATGGCGGGAACCACCCCATCGCCGCCCAGCGCCGCAATGGGTATAAGCAGGCCATGCAAGCCGCTGGCCTTGCCGACAACATTCGCGTGATCGCAGGTGGGCAATCCACCGAAGCGGGCCAAAGAAGCGTCTACCAACTGGTCAAAGAACCCACAAAACCCACGGCAATCTGCGCTTTCAACGATGAGGTAGCGCTGGGAATTTACGACACGCTCTTCCGGCACGGGCTGGGCATCCCCACCGAAATATCCCTTACCGGATACGACAACACCGCGACGGCGAAACTGAATTTCATCAGCCTCACGAGCGTGGATCAACGCCCCGAAAGCCTGACGCAAACCGCCATTGAAATGGTCACTAACCGCATGGCAGCGCGTATCGCGGGGCAGAACCCACCGGGCAGCACGACGGTAATTCAACCGGATTTCATAGCCCGAAAATCAACCGCTCCCCCGCGGGAGGCAAACATTTAAGGCTTGACACCCCATTTGTCCTGACAATAGACTCGGGGCAGATTAAACGTTTCGGAGAAAGTGCGGTGTGGCAATGAATTCTCCTCTCTACGACGTACTAACTATGGGACGTATAGGGATAGACCTCTACCCCCTGCAGAGCAGAGTCGGCCTCGACGAGGTGGAAACCTTCCAGAAGTACCTCGGGGGAAGTGCAACGAACGTCGCAGTGGCGGCCGCGCGGCACGGATTAAAGGCCAGCGTTATTACCGGGGTTGGCGATGACCCGTTTGGCAAATTCTGTATCAACGAGGTGGCAAACCTCGGGGTTGATGCGTCCCATATTTTTGTGGACGAGTCGAATCCCACTCCGGTGACGTTTTGTGAAATGTTCCCGCCTGATGACTTCCCCATCTACTTCTACCGCTTCCCCAAGGCGCCAGACTTAAACGTTGAACCCTCCCACCTGGATTTGAGCGCGCTAAAAAACGCAAAAGTCTTTTGGTTTACAGTCACCGGACTCTCAGAAGAGCCCTCGCGGCAAACCCACTTCGACGCGCTTAAGGCACGGGCCCGCGCTGAGCACACCATTATTGATCTCGATTACCGCCCGATGTTTTGGGAATCCAAAGAGGCAGCGCGCAAGCAGGTACAAAAAGCGCTGGAGTCGGTAACGATTGCGGTTGGGAACCTCGAGGAGTGCGAGGTGGCCGTAAATGAAACTGAGCCCATGCGCATTGCAGATGCGCTGCTGGAACGCGGCGTAAAACTCGCAGTCGTTAAACAGGGCCCGAACGGTGTGCTCGCAAAAACCGCTGATGAAACCGTCACCGTCCCGCCATATCCCGTAGAGGTGGTAAACGGTCTTGGCGCCGGCGACAGTTTCGGCGGGGCTCTAGTGAACGGCCTTTTGCAGGGATGGAACCTTGAAGACACCCTGCGTTTTGCAAATATCGCCGGCGCACTCGTGGCCACTCGGCGCGGATGCGCCTCAGCGATGCCCACGACCGATGAGATATCCGCCGTACTTACCGAATTGGGGCAGGGCAAATGACCACAACGCAGATCCTCACCCCCCAGGCTTTCGCTAAGTTGCGCGAAATCCGGGCGTCAGCACCCCACAAAATTTCCGAGGTATACGCGGCGCGACGCACCCGCAAAGTGTTAACCGGCGAGCAAATCTTCATTATTGCCGCAGACCATCCCGCGCGCGGAGCATTAAAAGTGCGCAATGACGCCGAAGCTATGGCGAACCGCTATGACCTGCTAGAACGCCTTGCTGTTGCCCTGACTCATCCGGGGGTGGACGGCGTTTTGGGAACCCCTGACATTATCGACGATCTCGCGCTGCTGGGATTACTCGAAGACAAAATTGTGGTCGGTTCCCTCAACCGGGGTGGCCTAGCCGGTTCCTCATTTGAGATGGATGACCGGATGACCGCCTATGACATCCCCTCCATCGTGCGCGATCGACTGGATTTCGCTAAGACCCTGCTGCGCATCAATTTAAGCGAAGGGGGATCACTCAACACCATGACCGCCAATAGCCAAATGGTCAGCGCGGCCGCCGCCGCCCGGGTCCCCATCATGTTGGAGCCTTTCATGAACGTGCGGACCAATGGCAAGTTCACCAATCAGCTCACGCCCGAGGCGGCCATAACTTCCACAGCAATTGCCACCGCACTGGGAAACAGTTCGGCCTATACCTGGCTGAAATTGCCGGCCGTGGACCACATGGAAAAAGTGATGGAAGCCACCACCCTGCCCACACTTTTACTTGGCGGGGACGCGTCGACGAACCCCGATGAGACCTATGCCCGGTGGAAGACTTCGCTCGCACTGCCCGGAGTGCGCGGCCTTGTGGTCGGTAGAACGCTTTTATACCCCGCGGACGACAACGTGAAGGGCGCGATCGACATAGCCGCCTCCCTCGTCCATAACTAATAAAAATTCGCATTATTCCAATATTTAAGGAGAACCAATGACTACCCCCACGCTCGGACACTGGATTAACGGTGCCGAATACGAGGCGCACTCTGGCCAATACGCAGACGTCTACAACCCCGCAGTTGGTGAAAAGACCAAGCAGGTGCCCCTGGCCGATACTAAAGAAATTCAGGCCGCCATAGACGCGGCCAGCGCCGCGTTCCCCGCCTGGCGTGACTTGTCCATCTCACGTCGCCAAGCCATTATTTTCAAGTTTCGGGAACTGCTGAACGAGCGCAAAAACGAGCTAGCCGAAATCATCACCTCCGAGCACGGAAAGGTGGTATCTGACGCCGCGGGAGAGGTTCAGCGCGGACTCGAAGTTGTCGATTTAGCCTGCGGTTTCCCCCACCTGATCAAGGGCGGCTTTTCCGAAAATGTTTCCACCGGCGTGGACGTCTACACGCTCAAGCAGCCACTGGGCGTAGTGGGGATCATCAGCCCCTTTAACTTCCCAGCGATGGTGCCGCTGTGGTTCTTCCCGATCGCAATTGCGGCTGGAAACACGGTAGTTCTCAAGCCCAGTGAAAAAGTTCCCTCCGCTTCCATATGGATGGCGAAACTGTGGAAGGAGGCCGGCTTACCCGACGGTGTTTTCAATGTTCTCCACGGTGACAAGGCCGCAGTCGATGGGCTGTTAGAAGCACCCGAGGTGCGCTCCATCTCGTTCGTGGGCTCAACCCCCATTGCGCAGTACATCTATGAAACAGCTGCGAAGAACGGCAAGCGGGTCCAGGCCCTGGGAGGCGCGAACAACCACATGCTGGTCCTGCCCGACGCCGACTTGGATCTGGTGGCCGACCAGGCAATCAATGCCGGTTACGGTTCCGCCGGTGAGCGGTGCATGGCACAGTCTGTGGTTTTGGCCATTGAGCCGGTGGCCGATGAGTTGATTGCCAAGATTAAAGAACGCATTGGCAAATTAGAAGTGGGCGATGGGCGCAACAACCCCGATATGGGTCCGCTGATCACCTCCGAGCACCGCGAGCGCGTGCGCTCTTATATTCAAATTGCGGAAGAGGACGGCGCCGATATCGTCGTCGATGGACGTGATTTTTCCGTAGCGGGTGCTGAAGATGGTTTCTGGCTCGCTCCGACCCTGATCGATAACATTCCGCTTACTTCCCGCGCCTATGCGGAAGAGATCTTCGGACCAGTCCTCGCCATTGTGCGGATTAAGACCTTCGACGAAGCGGTGGAGCTCATCAACTCGGGCCGCTTCGGCAATGGAACCGCCATCTTCACCAATGACGGTGGCGCGGCCCGTCGCTTCCAGCACGAAGTTGAAGTGGGCATGATCGGAATTAACGTACCCATTCCGGTACCCGTTGCCTACCACTCTTTCGGTGGCTGGAAAGACTCCCTGTTCGGTTCGTCCAAGGCCTATGGCGTGCACGGGTTCGAATTCTTTACCCAAGAAAAGGCGATTACTTCCCGGTGGTTGGACCCGGCAACCCACGGCGGAATTAACCTCGGTTTCCCCGAAAACGAGTAATTCCCCTTCTTATATCCGGTAAAACGACAGGCAGCAGGTGAAGGAGCAGCATGCATAACTGGTTTTATAAATCAGGCGAGTTGAGTCGCGATGATTGGCACACGGTAGTTGATGAGTCGACCCCAAACTGGAAACACACCGGTTTGCGAGTGGCTGACCTAACCACCGGCCAGTCACGCTCCCTGGCAGCGCTGCCTCTAGAGCGGCTGATCATCCCGTTGGCGGGCTCGTTCGAGGTGGAGTACGAGGCCAACACGGAAAACGGTGAAACACGGTCCGACACCGTTGAGTTGGAGGGACGCACTTCGGTTTTTCACGGCCCGACCGATGTGCTCTACCTGCCAACGGGATCATCAGCGCGTCTAACGGGTTCGGGGCGAATCTCGGTAGCTGAAGCGCCTGCCACCGAGTTCCACCCCGTCCACTACATTCCAAAATCAGAAGTTCCGGTGGAACTGCGCGGCGCGGGACGCTCAAGCCGCCAGGTTCACAACTTCGGCACCCCGGCCGCGTTGAAAGCATCCAAATTCATCGTGTGCGAAGTGATCACGCCGGCCGAGAACTGGTCCTCTTATCCCCCGCATAAGCATGACGAGTTCATTCCCGATGTGGAAACGGAACTAGAAGAAATTTACTACTTTGAAACGGCTGTTTCACGCGGTCTAAACGCTCCAGAAAGCGCAGACCCATTCGCCCTTTTTGCGACCTACACCTCAAATGCGGGCGAAATTGCAATCAATGAAATCGTGCGCTCGGGCGATACCGCGCTGGTGCCCTACGGCTATCACGGCCCCGTCGCTGCGGCCCCCGGTTACGACGTTTACTACCTCAACGTGATGGCCGGGCCGGGCGAGCGCACCTGGAATATTACCGATGATCCGGCCCACGGCTGGCTCCGTGAAATTTGGGACGGCCAAGAGTTCGACTCGCGCCTTCCCTATAACTAACCGCCCCCCCTTTAAGGAGTTAAGAGCATGTCGCAACCCGCCGTTCGTGTGGCCGTCGTTGGTGCCGGCCGCATGGGGTATGACCACATTGAGCGCCTGACCACCCGCATTTCCGGAGTCGAGGTCACCGCGATAATCGAACCAGATGAAGCCCGCGCCCAGGCGGCAGCAGACCTGACTGCCAATGCCCAACTTTTCCCCGACGTGGAGGCGGCAATTACGGCTAAGGCGATGGACGCCGTCCTTATTGCAACGCCGGGGCACGTTCACGAGGCGGCGCTCATGCCGATCTTGGAGGCCCGTCTGCCGGTGCTGTGTGAAAAACCGCTGACGGAAGATTCGGAGTCTTCGCGCCGAATTGTAGAGGCGGAACAAAAACGGGATCGCCCCTATATCCAGGTGGGTTTCACCCGCCGCTTCGATCCGGAATACGGCAAAATGCGCGAATTTATCGCGCGCAAAGAGGCCGGCGAGTTACTCATGTTGCGCTGTGTGCACCGCAATCCGTCCGTGCCCGACACTTATCGGCAAGACATGCTCATCGCCGACTCCGTGGTGCACGAATTCGATGCAACCGCGTGGCTGGCCGGCGCCGCGGTTAGGAACGTGGAAGTGCGCTACGGCAGGCGCAACTCTCTGGCAGCCGAACGCCTACACGAACCCATTTTGGCGATTTTCGAGCTCACCAACGATGTCTTGGTTGACGTGGAAATGAACGTCAGTGTCCAGTTCGGATACCAGGTAACCACCGAGGCGGTATTTGAAAAGGGAGTCGCCCGTTTTGGCGATCCCTCGGGGCTGGAAGTTTTCCAAAATCAAATCGCTTCTCTGCCCGTCCACCACGGTCACTCCGACCGCTTTAACTCCGCATTTAACACCGAGCTGCAGACCTGGGTAAACGCGGTGGCGTCGGGCAAAATCGTGGATGGCCCCAACGCGTGGGACGGCTATCAGGCCGCCCGTGCCTGTGAGGCGGGAGTCCGCGCATTGAACGAGGGCAAGCGGGTGGATATCCCAGTCGAG
>DAHVRJ010000078.1:0-25578 GCA_027322505.1 Demequinaceae bacterium | reverse complement strand
GCGATCCGGGAAAAGCCGTGGGTGCATGAGGGCGAGGTAAAACCTCGCTGGGTCACCCAGCTGGCGCTGTCGTTTGACCACCGGCTCGTGGACGGTGAACTGGGTACGCGGGTGTCGGCCGATGTGGCCACCATCTTGGAGGAACCGGGCCAGGCGCTGGTGTGGGGGTAGTCGCGCGGAGAGCTTGCGCCGCGATCGACGTGCGAGGACTACGCGTGCGTCGGGGGCAGCACGAGGTGTTCGCCGGACTGACATGCCAGCTGCGGGCGGGGCAAATCACCGGGATTTTAGGCCCGTCCGGGTCTGGAAAGACCACACTGCTTCGCGCCCTGGTGGGTGTGCAAAAGTTCCAGGGCGGCAGCATCAAAGTACTGGGTCATCAAGCAGGAAGCCCGCAGCTGCGGCGCCGGGTTGCCTATATGACGCAGTCCGTCAGCATCTACCGCGATCTCTCGGTAGAACAGAACGTTAAATATTTTGGCGCGCTGTTCAATACCCCGGGTGTTGAAATCGATCGCGTCATCTCCGAGGTCGGTCTCGAAAAGTATCGCAAGCAGCTTGCGCGAGCCCTTTCCGGCGGTCAAATGTCCCGGGTTTCGTTGGCTGCCGCCCTGGTGGGCAAGCCGGAGGTTTTGATTTTGGATGAGCCGACTGTGGGCCAAGACCCGGTGTTGCGCGAGGAGTTATGGGAAAACTTTCGATCCCGCGCCGCTGCCGGGGCGACCGTATTGGTGTCATCCCACGTAATGGATGAGGCAGCAAAGTGTGACGACCTTTTGCTGCTGCGCCAGGGCGAAATAATCGCCCAAGACAGCCCAAACACGCTATTGGAGCGCACCGGCGCCGACGACTTTGAAGAAGCGTTCTTGCGTTTGATTCGCCAGACGGGAGCGGGCTGAAGTGCACCTAGCAATGACCATGGCGACGACCAGGCGCATTCTGCTGCAACTGCTGAACGATAAGCGAACTCTTGCGATCGTGCTGGTCGTGCCGGTCGTCGTCCTTACGCTTTTGCACTACTTGTTCGATGGGCGCCAACCGCTGGTTTCGCGAATCGAACTGATTATGCTCGTGGTTTTTCCGATCATATTGATGTTTTTGCTCACCTCGATTGCGATGGTGCGCGAGCGGATCTCCGGCACTTTAGAGCGGTTGCTGACTACCCCCATCACTAAAAGCAGCATCCTGTTTGGCTACGCACTGGCCTTCGGGCTCCTGGCCGCAATTCAGGTCACGGTGGCAACAGTTTTCACCTCATGGGTGTTGGGTATGGAGGTCCAGGGGCCGATGTGGCTCGTGCTGGTCACCGGCATTGTGGGCGCACAACTGGGTGTCGCGTTCGGGCTGTTGGCGTCTGCAATATCGATGTCTGAGTTTCAGGCTGTACAGCTGTTTCCAGCGCTGATAATTCCCCAATTATTGCTGTGCGGGCTGTTTGGGCCGCGCGAGGAAATGGCGAGCGTCCTCTATGCAATTTCAAATGCCCTACCCGTCACGTACGCGGTGGAGGCGCTCACCGAACTACTGGACCATTCCGAGGCAACGAGCCATTTTTGGATCAGTTTGGGCATCGTTGCCGCGTGCGTCGTTGCGCTGCTCATGATTGCGGCCGCCACTTTGCGGCGTCGGACCGCATAGGTGGCGGAGACTCCCATAGATGACGCCGCACCGCATAGTTGGCGGGAGGCCGCTTAAGTGGCGGCAGAACGCGCTTTGTGCTGGCTGCACGGACCTACGATTTAGCCGCTGGTCGCAATAGCGTTCTAAAGTCCGGTGGCGAAGGCCGGCAATTGGCGAGACCCTGAAATATGACTCAAAAAATTGATCCCCAAGAAGCATCTAATAAATTTCCGGCTCCCTGGCAGATCGTGAATGGCAAACCTACGGCTCGGTGGAAGACCGACTCTTTCAAAATCGGTGCCGAGTTCGTTGTGCGCATCGCTGACGCTGCCGACGAGATGAACCACCATCCCGATGTTCTAGTGACCTACCCCAGCGTTGAAGTTACGACCATCTCGCACGATGTCGACGGAATAACCGAGCGCGACCTTGCCCTGGCTGAACAGGTGTGCATGATTGCTGGAGAGTTGGGACTGGCTTCGGCGACCGAAGAATGAGGCGTTTGAGGTCACGCTATGCCCGCCCAAATTGGCGGGGGACTTGTCTGATGAAAATTAGTGCCTCGCTGTTTAAAGTCCTAATCTCGCGATATCCAACTCAACTGAGTCGCGGAATTTGCAGCCTTGCTCATATTCTTGTCACATGGCCCATAGATCAGAACACTTCGAAGTCGGGGACCACGTTGCATGGAATTCCGAAGCCGGCCGGGTCTCAGGAAAAATAACAAAGAAGCACACTGAAAACTTCAAATTCAAAGGTCGCACGCGGCACGCCACGGATGACGAGCCTCAATACGAGATCGCCAGTGATAAAACTGACCACATAGCGGCGCACAAACACAGCGCGCTTGAGCTATTGAAAAACTAGCTGTGCGAAATGAGTCTTCCTCACGATGAAGCAGTTGCTTTGCCAGAGTGTTGATTAAAAAGAAGTGTGGCTGCGGCTTGTTATGACTTGGCTCCGGTGCGTAAAGACACGAACCGGAGCCAAGTCGGTTGTTTAGCGCAACCTCAGTTACTTCGATCTATGCGCTGATACGGCTGCGGCGACGCACAGCTAATGCGCCTAGCGCGAGCAGGCCAAACCCAAGCAGCGCTGTGGGAAGTGGCGCCTCTGCACCCGTTACTGGAAGGTTCGCGCCGGAGTCTACTGGCGGCCGCTTGCCCTCAAGCGCGGGTGCGCTCTCGCCGTCCGGTTCGGCTACAGCAACCGTTACGGTCATCGGCTCACTCGCAGATGCCAGTACTCGCTCTTCGCCCAAGTAGTGCGCCTCGACCTCATAGGTCCCGGCGTCCAAGCTCCTACTGAGCATAGCTTCGGCGGCGGATGCTTCTTTCGCGTTCGTATGCAGTGAAATTGGTTCTCCGACTGCTTCACCGTCAAAGACGAACTGCACCGATCCTTCGGCGGTGAAAGGTTGCCATATACCGGATATATCACTCATTGGCAGAAGTGAAGTATCGAATCCGGCAGCGCTTTGTTCTGCTTCGCTTCCCTCCAGTGTTGTTACCGACGCGAGCAGCCTGATCTCCTCGCCCGCGGTAATGGTTGTCGGGCCGTCCAGAGTTGTTGTGCTTTGTGCTGCGTTTACCGTCAGTGATGCCGGGGGTGACTTTGCCTCCGCAACACTTTGTGTGCCCGCATAAACTGCGATTAGTTCGTGGTTGCCCAGCCCAGGGTCAGCGAATACCAGGGAGGCTTCCCCGGCATCGAGGGTGCCGGATGCAACGGTTGCGGCGTCTGACCCGACCGTACGCACCTCTACTTCTCCCTGTGCAAAAACTCCGGTTTCAGTGTCCACTTCCACTGTGAGGAGCGCATCGGTGCCAGTCGTGATTGCGGGGCGGGCAAGTTCTAAGTTCACCGTTGCACTCGTGGCCAAGACCTCATGTTGGAGTTCGTTAGAGAGCGCGGGCTTGGAATTGTCTGACCCAAGATATTCGGCGGTGATTGTGTGAGTTCCAGCTTCGAGACCGGGCAGTTCAAGTGCAACCCGGGAATCGGAAAACTCACCCGTAATATCGCTCGGCTGCCCATTGACAAGAAGTTGGATCGTGCCAGTAACCGCTCCGGCGCCAGGTGCTGCTGGCGCCGCCTCGACGTCCAGAACTACCGGCTCACCATATTCCGTGACTTCCGTCTCTTGGGTCAGGGTTAATTGCGTTTCCGCCCGCTCGGTCACATGCGTCAGCGTGGTTTCACTTGGCAGGTATTTTTCATCGCCGCTGTAGCGGATCGGAATTTCGAGTGAACCAACCTCGCCGCCGGGGTAGTCGACTTCGGCAACTCCATTTTCGAGGTTGATGGTTTGCTCGCCTATCGTGATCTCACCGCTTGGTATGCCCTGACCGGGCGCTACTGTGAGCACCTCGGCCTGGATGACGTAAGCCTGACCGTAGACGGTTGGTTCTGGAGTGGCGGTTGCAGAAATAGTGGTGGTGGCGGGCTCCACAGTGATTGTCCGTTTCGGCGAGGTTGAGGTGTCAAACCACCCGTCCCCGCCATAAACTGCCCACACATGCTGCACAGCGATAAACGGTGCCGGCTCTTCGAGTACCGCTTGGCCGTTTGCCGCAAGAGGGGCCGTGCCAATTTTTACTGCGTCTCCGCCGGTTTCTAATTGCCCCCAGAATTCGACGTCGCCGGTTGCGGGGCCGCTGGCCGGTGCCTGCACATCCACGGTCGCGGTAAATTCGTGCTTTTGTCCCGTCACCGTCGTGGGGGGATCCACATCTAAAATAGTTCGGGTAGCACCTGGTATCACTTCGAGTTCTGCCGTCCCGCTGCTGGATTGCCAGTGTGCCGCGTCCGCCGGGATATATTCCGCGCGCAACTGCGTCACTTGGCTATCAAAGCAACTCTCAGCGCAAGTAAATTCAAACTCGCCACCAGTATCGAGCGTTGGCTGTGCGAATTCCACCCATTCTGATGCCTCGGACCGGTAGGACAAGTTGACCGTACCCTCCGGTGGTCCAGCTGGGCCATTCCCTTGGTATTGAACTGACCCGGTTAAATGTACGTCGTGCCCGGCAGTGAGTGAGTATGTCGATTCGTCAAATTCCGTGTCAGTGGCATAGACTGGAGTAAGCACGATGAACCCATTACCCCGTGGAGCTAGGTCACGATCTTCAACCGAGAAGGCGCTATAGGTTCGCGTGGTTCCGCCTGCTCCCCCGCCACCGCCATCGGTGGATGCGTCACCACCCCCGCCGCCGAGGTCTCCTCCGCCTCCTCCGCCCCCGCCGCCTTGGCCGCTCGAACCTCCAGCATCATTGCCTTCTTCTCCAGGACCTTTACCGCCCCCGCCGACCCTGCCGGGGTCACCACCGTTGCTACTACAGTTCTTTGGTTCTTTCCACGCATCTTCCCCGGCGTTGCCGCCCGGGTTACCGCCGCACGTCCCAAATCCCCCAGCGCCCCCGCCTCCGCCGACGACGGCATGCGCTTGATATCCGGGTTGCCCGATATAGCTGGCACCGCCGCCCCCGCCTCCGCCTTGACCGTAAGAGGGAACAATAAGTCCAATAGAACCTGATCCACCGTCCCCACCGGCAAACCAGCCGCGTCCGCCAGCGCCGCCACTATCGGACCCGCCGCCTCCGGAGCCATCGCCTCCCCGCTCCGCGACGTAGAGGATCAGACTTTCTCCAGGTGTGACCTCAAGAAGGCCTGTGAGACGGTCTGCTTGTCCGCCGTAGTGGCCACCTACGAATGCTCCGTCGCTAACTGGCCGATTCCCACCCGCACCACCGGCGATATCAACGTGTACCTGGGTCACGCCCTCGGGTACGACCCACGTGTGCTGCCCGGGTGTTCGCCATTCCAATGGCGCGGGAGGAGCAGCCTGTGCAGAAACTGGCACGGCGGTAATCATGCCGGCTGCCAAACCGGCGCTGCCGATCATTGCCAAACTCCGTGACCACCGGGATTTTCTTTCGGCTCGACGCGCTTTGGGCGTCGCCTTTATCGCTTTCAACGTGTCTCCTGATGTTTTCTCGCTCATAACCTGCGAACCGACGAACATTTCTCGTCAAGCGCACAGCTGTAGCGTCAGTCAAGATGATCAAGCTGAAAGAAAGTAGCGTGCTAGACCCCTGATTCCGTATTTCCGGCTATCGTGGCCCAGGTGGGATCACCTCGTGCTGCGTATGCGCCGCGCCTTGTAGAACCAGACATTCGCGCTGCGATCGATGAGGTCCTGGCAGACCCCTCAGAGTTGCTCACGGTCATCGTCGTCCAAGCCCCGCCGCAATGCGGGGGAACACGCGTTGTTAAAGATGGCTTGGTACCCCGCCTGCGTGCTGAACTCGGTCAGGACTTGGTCAACATAGACACCGAATGGCCACGACGAGGGAGCGTCGCATATAACTTGGACGCAGTTCACCTCCCGCAGGAACCGCCACACAAAGATTCCCGGTTGCGTCTGATCATCACTTCGTGTGCGGATCTTGCTGAATTGCCAGCGTGGGCATCCGGAGCCAGAATTTCAAGGCGTGTCTTCACGCTGGGACTCCTTTCCCTCGTTGAAGCGCAAAACCTCCTCGAATCTCACCTTGGGGGCTCGGTCGATCCAGCAGCAGTACGTACGCTCACCCGCCTTAGCGGGTTTTTGCCTGAGGTGCTCGAATGGCTCGTTGCGGAATGCCGGATGCGCGGTGGTATTGAGAGAATCGACGGTAGCTGGAGGCTCCTCGACGACCCGATACGCGTCGTGTTTACCCCCAACGTGGAAAGTCGAATCTCGGCGCTCCCCGCGACGACTTTCAGCGTTCTATGTGAGTTGGCGCTCGCCGAACCGGTACCCACTAACGCTATGTCGGTCGATGTCCACGAGATGGCACAGGGCCTGCTCGCAGATGGCGTGCTGTGTTCTCATACCGGCGACACGGTGGTTTTTGCCGCTCCGGGTGTCGCCGAAGCAATTCGGTCACTCAGCTCCGAATCGGATAAAGCGCGGATACACAAAGCTTCCGTCGCCGAGGGGCGCCTAACCGAATCGGCCCTGCGGTGGGCCGCACATCATGGCGAACCGGTAGCCCTTGATGGAGTTGTGCGACTTGCAAAGGAGCATCTTGATGCACACGACTGGCTTCCCGTAATCGCTATCGCCGACATCATTGCGGAACATCCTGAATGTTTAGGGCAGCCAAACGGGACGCGAAACGAAAAAGAGCTGCAAAGCCGGAACGCGCTGCTTGCCGAACTGCATCTGCACGCGGCCCAAGCCGCTCGGTTCCTTCCCGATCCGGAACGCGCACACGGCCACCTCGATATCGCAGAAGACCAGATGCTTGCGACGTCAACGCCACAACGGGCCAGTGCACTGTTCAAGCGCCTGCGAATTATTCGGGCAGAACTCTTGCATTATCACCAGGGTGAACTCGATCTGGCGCTCAGTCATCTGAACCGGATGAGTGAGGAATCCGCACACGCTGAGTCCATTGCGCACAGCGTGCTGCATCAGGTTTGGGGCGGTCGCAGTCGCGCGGCCCGTGAAGCTATTCAAGTCAAAAGCCGGGAACTACGGCGTTGTCCACCTCGCCTTCGCAGGCGCGTGGCGATCGCCGAGACCGTTGCTCTTATTGCACTGGGACGCCCGCAGCAGGCGCTAAGGAAACTCACCCACATTGCGCTGCAACAAACGTTGTCCAGTCCGCGCGCAGCGTGGACGAATGAGGAACAGCAGGCGGCGTATGTGATCGCGGCTTTGAGCAGCGACGGACCGGCCGCATTCCCCACTCTGCGCAAACACCTAGTCAGTACCGCAGATGATGCATATCGACCAGATCTCGTTACCTTCTATCTAGCACGCGCTTCCTGGGAGTTCGCAGGTGGCAATATTGATGAGGCACACCGGCTGGCGAGCATTGCGTTGGAAGTTACGGATCTTCTTGACCCCTCGGGCGTTGCGGCAGCGCTCATTGCTTTGGTAGCAGAAACGGCGGCGCTGCGCGGTGACCGCGCCCGGGCCCGCACTATGATTGCGCGTTTTCGCCGTGTCCCATTGCGGTCCTCGGCCGCCATTCAGGGCGGGACGGAGGCTCATATTGCAGCTGCCCGCTATCTGGGTATGGAATCGGCGCCCAATACGTTTGTGCTGCACACTGCTGAAACTTTTATTGAAAACGGCCAGTTCGGGTTCGCCGCTGAAATTCTCTATGTTGGCGTACGGTTTCAAGATCGAGCGGCGGCAAAAGCGCTCTGCCGTATCGCGCAGTATTTAGATGGAAATCTGCACACCATGCGTGTTGGGCATGCCCAGGCGCTGCTCGAAGAGGACCCCGTTTCGCTGCTTAATTTGGCGGACAGTCTCAGCAAAGCCGGCCTCCTTCTCTACGCTGCGGAGGCTGCTGCGGCAACGCTCGCAGCCAGCAGCGTTCCAGATGCCATCCGGCGCCGGGCAAAAGCTTGCATAAATTCCATTGCGGCGACGCAAAGCATTCTTGGACATGCTCTGCTGCAGAAATACGCCAGTGCCGTGCCAGATGGAGTCTCGCTTACGCCGCGCGAAGCGGAAATAAATCTCCTCATCAGCGAGGGACTAACTAATCGGGAGATCGCGGCAAGGCTGCACCTTTCCCGGCGCACTATTGAGGGACACATCTCTCGCCTTTATCGTAAAACTGGCGAAACCCGACGGGCGCCGGGACGCCGCATCCGTTGACGAGAGATACCTGTGAAAATTATCGAGCATGCGTCACCCTGCGGCACGCTTTGCCAAGAAAATTCGTTTCGAATTGAATTAAACGGGCGTGGGACTGTTCGTTAAACCGGTGTCGGACTATTCATTGAAATAGTCGCGTGCGTAACCACGTGCTGCACATTCGCACCCACGCTAATCCACGCATTTGCGACCGTTTCCAAAACATTTGCCAAATCGCCGTCTAAGCGCGTCGCGAAGTGATCGGAGCCGGAATAAATTCCCGCCTGCTTCGCTTCCTCAATCACCGCATAAATCGGGGCCATATGATCTCCCGGTACCTCGGCGGTACGGGGACGGTCTTGCGGTGCCGCTTCGCCGCTTTCCAATGCCGAATCCTCGGCCTCCAGCACCGCATCGGCGCCCTGCCGTTTCGGCTCAGCGGGAGTGGCGCCGTCCTTAATCGCATCGAGTAGCGGGTAAAGCGACCAGTGCGCGCGGGCGCGGTGCTCAGTTTGATCCAAACGCACCGGGTTGGCCCCCAGCGCCGAGACTCCGGGCGGTAATTCGCATTGTAATTCGCCCGGGCAGCCGCGCGAAAGCAAAATTGAAACCGAAATATGGGCGGCCGATTTTGCCGCCGCCAAAATGACGTCCCGCAGGTATTCCATAATGCGCTGTTCGGGGCCCGATATGAATGTAGAAATATCGCCGGTGTCTATTTCTAAATCAGTGGGATTGGCGGCAGATAAAGCATCTATAATGATGCGAACATAATCGGAATCATAAACGGAAAGCGTGAAACGCGCGCCTACTCCGTATTGCTGGGGCGTGATTTGTGTGGTCATTACCGTATTCACCCGTTTCGTGATCAAACCCTGTTGGCCGCCAGCCTAGGCGACGATGTTGATTTGCTAGCATCGGCGCTACACGGGAGCTCGGTTGGCCGGGCTGAGAGGAAGGTCATCAACCTTCGACCGCTGAACCTGATCTGGGTAATTCCAGCGCAGGGAGCCTTCTCTTAAACCCGTGCCCATCTAGTGGAAGGGCACGTTAAGTGCATCAATATATGGCAAATTACGCCAAGAAAAGTTTTCGTACCTTATTCCGTGCGCGACTAGCGGCCGCGGCCCTGGCCGTCGCGCTACTGGCTGGTTGCGGTTCGCAAACAGAACCGATTGCGGACGACACCCCGCACCTTACCGAGGTGAGTTTCGCACTCGATTGGGCACCAAATACCAATCACGTTGGGGTGTATGTGGCCGATGAACTGGGCTACTACGAGGAAGCGGGAATCGACCTCGAGATATTGCCCTACGGGTCGGCATCGGTCTCGCAACTCGTATCAGCGCGAGAAGCGGATTTTGGAATCGCCGGGCAAGCTCCCGTTCAAATGGGGCGCACGGCGGGCCTGGATCTAATTTCCGTCTATCGCGTGACACAAAAAGACGCGGGGCGCCTGGTCGTATTGGGCGATCGGGAAGATTTACAGCGGCCCGCTGACTTAGATGGCCACATCTTCGGCGGTTTTGGGGCGCCGCTGTACACCGCGCTGGCCCAGGGGACCATCCGGGGCGATGGCGGGGCGGGTGAATTTGAAGAGGTTGTGCTGGACACCGGAGCGTATGAAGCGCTATCGCAGGGGCGAATTGACTTCACACTATCGGTGGCGACGTGGGAGAACATTCAAACTGAGCTTGATGGTCACCCGTACCGGGCATTCAGTTATCAAGATTTCGGATTGCCCCAGCAGCAAGCAACCGGAATTGTCTCTTCGGATAACTACCTGGAGGAAGACCCCGATGCGGCGCGCGCTTTTGTGCAGGCCACCGCGCGCGGCTATGAATATGCGGCGCAAAATCCGGACGAAGCCGCCGATATTTTGATCGCTGCGGACCCCGACACCCTGGGCACTGCCGAAGAATTGGTGCACCGCTCGATGCAGGTGCTTGTCGATGAGGAATACTTGATCGCTCCGGAGCGCGAAATTGGAACAGCCGACCCGGTGGCGTGGGAGGAATTCGGCGAATTTTTGTTCTCCGGTGAGTTCCTTACCGATTCGGAAGGCGACGTGGTCACCGAGGAGCCGGATTGGACCCAGTACTACACCGACGAGTTCCTGTAATGCGCATGGGGCGGGCGATCGCGGCGCCGCTTCTCGCTTTTTTGGTACTGCTGGCGCTGTGGCAGGTTGTGGCGATGGCGCAGCTCGTGCCGCCCGACATGCTGCCCGCCCCCACGCGTGTTGTCAGCGCCGCCACCGCAGAGCGTGATTCGCTGCTGCGGCACACTGCTCCGACCGTGCTTGCCACTTTGGTGGGTTTCGCGCTTTCGGTGACGGTGGCCTTCCTAACCGCCACCGTGCTGGATTTTTCCCGCGCGCTGCGGCGAGCGATTTTGCCGCTGCTGATTGTGAGTCAGACGCTCCCGCTTATTGCGCTGGCTCCTCTGGTGGTTTTGTGGTTCGGGTTTGGATTATTGCCCAAGATTTTGCTCGTTGCGTTCGTGACGTTCTTTCCGATGGTGGTGGGGTTCATGCGCGGGTTTGAATCCGCCGACCCACAGGCCCAACAGCTGCTGGCTTCGATGGGAGCTTCGCGGACGGTCGTGTTTCGCCTCATTCGACTGCCGGCTGCGACGGCCTCGTTCTTTTCAGCGCTGCGCATTTCGATTACGTATGCCGTGGTGGGAGCGATTTTCGCGGAATATGCCGGTGCGGTGGCCGGGCTCGGCGTCTACATGCAATCAGCCAAGAACGTATTTCGTACCGATCTGGTGTTGGCAGCCGTGGCCGTGAGCACCATCTTGACGCTCGCGCTGTATTCAATCGTGGTGGCGATTGAGCGGTTTTGCGCACCGTGGCTGCGCATTGCGGCGGGTGATCAGCAGTGAAGTACGCGGCCTCCACCGGGGAAGGGGATGAATTTTGGACGGCGACCGGCGCCTTGGAATTGCGCGGTCTGGCAAAGAGTTTTGATACCAAAGCGGTATTGCAAGACGTGTCGCTAAAAGTAGCCGCGGGTGAGGTCGTGGCAATTGTCGGGCCCTCGGGAAGTGGCAAGTCCACGCTGCTGTCGCTGTTGACCGGTGCGCTTGCCCCCGATGCCGGTGAGATATTTTTTGCCGGTCAGCCGGTGCGCGGGCGGCAGCGCCCATTTGCGTTCATGCCGCAGCAGGACGTGCTACTGCCCTGGCGGCGCATTATCGATAATGCCGCGATTGGGCTGGAAGTGGCCGGATGGCGCCGAAATCAAGCCCGGAGAGAGGCGCAGAAACTGCTGAAGCCCTTCGGGCTGAGTGGGACGGAGGCGATGTACCCGAGCCAGCTTTCTGGTGGGATGCGCCAGCGCGTATCGTTTTTGCGCACCGTGGTGCAAAGGCGGCCGGTACTGCTTTTAGACGAACCCTTTGGCGCGCTCGATGCGATTACCCGTGATGAACTGCAGCGCTGGTTACTAAATATTTGGCAGCAAAACCGGTGGAGCATTTTATTTATCACCCACGACATATCTGAAGCGGTGCGACTTGCCGACCGGGTTTACGTATTGCCCTTGGAACCCGGTCCGCTGCAAGGCGAGGTGGTGGTGTCCCGCGATATTCCGCGCGGGGACGGGTTCATGTCTGATCCGCAGGTGGGGTCGTTGGTTGAGCAGTTGTATGCAGTGTTGCGGCACGTGAGCGGCGGGCCAGGGTCAGCACCGTGAGCGGAATGAGTGTGACGATGGCCAGGATCGACAGCGTGGCGAAACTCGACACTGCTAGTAGCGGGCCGGCTGCGAATGCCGCCGCGATGAGGAAGGCGGCGGGCGCCCTTAGCGCCTGAAGAGGTAGCCATCCAGCCACCGGCGGCTGGTTTTGTGCGTGTGACGGTTCATGCAAGTGGAGTCTGCTACGCCGATACCTCGACGGCGGAAGCTTCCCAAGGCCAGCCCGCAAACCTCAGTTACTCCCGGCCACGAAATCGCGGGCCTTATCTCGGAACCACGGCCGATACGGAAGAGGCCATGAACTTCGCACAACTCAACGGTGTCAAGCCGATCGTGGAGCGGATGCCGCTTACAGCAGCCAATGAAGCGCTAAGCAAAATAGCTGCCGGCCAGCCCGGCTTCCGAATTGTTCTCGACCCGCAAGGCGCCTAATGGCAGACATTCTTTCTCGGTCGGACGTGGTGGTTGTCGGTGCGGGTTTTGCCGGCCTCGTCGCCGCTCACACGCTGGAAGCCGCGGGCCGCTCTGTCACCTGTCTGGAAGCTCGAGACCGCGTTGGGGGTCGGGCGTATTCATTGGGCCTCCACCGAGACAGCAACCGGGCCATTTGGAAGGAGCTGCCCGGGCTGGCTTGGCGGCGGCGCAGCGTATCGAGGCGTTACTCGCTGCGGCTTGAAAGTAGATGCCGTTCGAAGTTCGTGAGAGCTTCGTCCCAGCCGTCGTAAACGAAACCATCGCCGGGTTTCCCGTCGTACCCGCGCAGGTGGAAGGTCAGTTCCGTGCCTTCCCCCTTATCGGTGAACGTCAACGTGATGACCGGCGCCGTTTCTACCGGGTCTTCCGGATTTCCCCAAGTGAAAACTAGCCGATCCATGGGATTGACTTCCAGGAATTGCCCGCCGGTGGGGAATTTTTCGCCCGTCTCTGCATTCATCATGGTGTACGTATAAACACCGCCGACGCGGACGTCGAATGAAACAGAATCCGTGGTGACTCCAAAGGGGCGCAGCCACTGCGCGAGCTCGGCCTCTTGTGTCCAAGCGCGCCACACCAGATCGCGGGTGGCGTTAAAGGTGCGGATGATGGTGAATTCCGGTGGCTTAGTTTCCGTGCTCATGGTTCTTGCTCCTTAGCTTCGTTGCTGTGTTCGGGACGGGTTTTCATAACTTCAAGATGGTCTGCCAGGGCATCAAGTCGTAAATCCCATTCCTCCCGCTGCTTGGCAATCCAGGCGGACGCCTCGTCTAGTGGCTCGGGTTCAATGGAAAGCGTGCGCCACTGGGCCTGCACCTCTCGGGTGATTAACCCCGCACGTTCGAGCACCTTTAAGTGCTGGGAAATGGCTGGAGCAGACATGGCAAATGGTTCTCTAACCTCACCCACGCGCGCCGGCCCCTGGGAAAGGCGGGCCAGTATCGCGCGCCGAGTCGGATCTGCCAGCGCGGCGAACACGGCAGTGAGTCGATCTTCCTGCGCCATAAAGCAACTCCTTAATTAAGCATTAACCTAACCAGCGATTGGGCTGGTGTCAATAAGGAGATCCGAATCGGGCCCGAACCGGGCTCGAATTGCCTGCGGGGCTTTGCCAAAATGGCTTCGTAATGAATCAAACACCCGCTGCCGCGGCGCTCGCAAAGTACTGGCGCCAATGCCGCGCGCAAAGACCTACGTTGCCGGCACGCCGTCCAAAAGCATGGTCTTTTGGCGCCACACCCGCCCACGCCGACGAGCTCGTGGCGCTCGTGCTGGCCGGAACAAAAACGGCGACGGCATCGGCGCTGTGGGAGGTGGAATTCAGCGGCGAGGACCTGCCCCAAATAGGGGAGTTGAGCATTATTTTGGACGGCGCCCACGCACCGCGCGCACTTATCGAAACCGTTGATATTGCGGTCGTGCCGTTTAACGAGGTGTCTGCCGCACACGCGGCGGCGGAAAGCGAGGGCGACCTGTCGTTGGAATATTGGCGCGAGTCGCACGAGCGTTTTTGGCGGCAGCATTCGAGTGATCCGCGCGGTTTCGCGCCGGATATGCCGGTGGTCTGCGAGCGCTTCCAGTTGTTGCTACCGCCAGCCCAGCCCGGGGGCGACGTGGTTGAGCACTGAGGCCAATATGTGGGCGTTGTAGTCAACGCCCAGCTGCGTGGGAACGGTGAGCATGAGCGTGTCGGCGGCTGCCACTGCCTCATCGGCGCGGAGCTGATCAATAAGGACGTCGGGCTCTTCGGCGTATGTGCGGCCGAAAACGGCATTCATGTTGTCGATAACGCCAAACTGATCGGCTTGCTGGCCGCCCAGAAAATAGCGCCGGTCGCGGTCATCCACAATGGGGAAGATTGAGCGCGAGACCGAAACGCGCGGCTCGAAACCGTGTTCGTGCTGGGCCCACTCATCCCGAAAAGCCGCAATCTGCTTGCGCTGTTGCACGTGAAACGGTTCCCCAGTTTCGTCGGCTTTGAGCGTTGAAGACATCAAGTTCATGCCCTGCTGGGCCGCCCAACAAGCCGTCGCATCTGAGGCGGCGCCCCACCAAATTCTATTTCGCAAGCCCGGAGAATGCGGTTCGATTCGCAGGAGTCCGGGCGGATTCGGGAACATCGGCTGCGGATTCGGCTCGGCGAAAAGCTTGCCGGAAACAGCTTCGAGTGCCGCGGCGGTGTGGCGGCGGGCCATGTCGGCATCGGACTCGCCCGACTCCGGCTCGAACCCGAAATAGCGCCAACCATCCGTTGCCTGCTCGGGCGAGCCGCGCGAGATTCCCAGTTGGAGGCGCCCGCCAGCGATGAGATCTGCCGCGCCGGCATCTTCGGCGAAAATGAGCGGATTTACATATCGCATATCGATTACGCCGGTGCCGATTTCGATGCGGTTAGTTTTGGCGCCGATCGCGGACAGCAAAGGGAATGGCGAGCCCAGCTGCCGCGCGAAGTGATGGACGCGGAAGTAGGCGCCATCGGCCCCAAGCTCTTCGGCCGCCTCGGCGAGTTCAATGCTTTGTAAGAGGGAGTCTGAAGCCGACTGCGTCGCAGATTCTGGATGCGTAACCCAGTGGCCGAATGAGAGAAACGCGATGTTTTTACGGGGACTCATATCTGCTTTGACCTCGTCGATCTTTTGTAAATTCCGGCCGGAACCGGTTCGCACTGTCGTAGTGCGGTACCTGCATTGTAGATAATTTCGCGCCTTCGGCTTGGTCGATTAGTCCTTGACGATTGACTTTCTGGCTCCTGACGCGGTTGGACCGGGTTGGCTCCCAGGTGGCCGCGGTTGGCCCGCCAGGGGCGCTGGTTGGCCCCCAGGTCGTCCGGCTTGCCGAGGTCGGCCTGCAGGTGGCCGCGGCCGGACCGGGTGGGCCCGCAGTTGGGTCTGCCGGGGTTGCAGCCTTACTTCGCGGAGGCCGGCCCCCACAGATTCTCGTGAACTTGTTTGCGCCTGCCCGGCTTGTAGGCTTCAGCCATGACTGAATCCGACCCAAAATTCGCGCCGCCGCAGCGTGTTTCCCGAATTCGCCTGCCCGGTATCGCCACGGCAATGCTTGCCCTATCGCCGTTCTTGCTATTTTTAGGCTTTCTCATCTTCATGGGCAGTTCCACCCGCGGCTATTTCGAAAGAGCGCCCTTTCAGGCGACGCTGGGGATCGTGGTCTTTTTGACCGGAGTGGCGTTTTTGACCGGCGCGCTCGTGGTGGCCGGGGTGCGGTCAATTGCGCAGCGGCACATCGAGGTGCTTGCGCAAACCAAGGAGTAACAAATTAGCGCCACCGCCGAGTGAATTCCATCGCCGGGCACGTGCTAGTTCTGGATTTGGCGGGGTTCTGACGCAACCCCTGTGACAAATGTGACGTAACACTACTGCTGTGACTGAAGTGACCTAAAGCCGCGATTATCAGGCAAAAAATTAGGGGGTTCCGTCAGAACCCCGCCAACTGAGCTTCTAGCGAGCCGGAAACACGCCTCGCCGCTACCGGGCTGGAAGCACGCCTCGCCACTAGCGAGCCGGAAACACGCCAGGTCTTAGATGACTGATTTGCCGCGTTGTTTATGCCCGTTTGTCTAACTCTGCCGAAATGCTGACGTTTTACCTGCTACTATCCTTTTCGTGAAGATCAATACCTCCTCGGCTACGCAGCGTTCATGCGCCGCGGTACTTCGCGGTGCCGACGAGAACTTCACGATGATGATGCCGGCGATGCCCGGCAGCCGAATGCTCGGCTAAGTCCCGTATCTGCACGGGCCGTGCGGTAGCCCCCGAATCTTTAACCGCAACGCCGGACCACCCCTGTTTGTCGCTTCACTGCTTAGAGCAGTTGCCGGATCCTTCGAAATCAAACCGGCCAAAGGTGAAGCCCATCCAAACACGGTGGTCACCAACGACCCCCACGCTGTTGTAAACCAATTCATCGCGTGGGTTGCCGAGCAAATTCCTCGCTTTTTCTTAAGCACCCGGCTGCCCCGCTCCCATCGAAAGGCACCACTGTGACTACCACGACCGAAACCGCGCAGGCCACCACAACGACCGCGCGCACCGCCACGACCGCGCACACCACAGCGACCGCGCAGGCCACCACGACGGACCAGTCCAATAACCTGCACCTGATCCCGGAGCTCGCCCCGCACTGGCAGGGCTTCGACTTCCGCGAAATCCTCGCTCGCCCCGCCGCGTTTGTCTCTATTAGCCAGTCGAATTCGCTCTACCGCCCCGGTGGCGTGCAGTACGCCGAAGGCCACGATAAGCGCGGCAGCCTGCCCGCGACGCTGAAGGTTCTCGAGGCAGCCCGCAAGGCTGAGAACTTCATTTCCTTCAACTGGGTGGGCTACACACTGTTTCGCGATGACTACCCGCAAACTGAGTTCGATAGCGCCCAGTTTGACTCCTTCACCGCCCACCGCACCTTCACCAAGGAGGAGCAGGAGTGGGACAATGCCCTCGTTGACGAACTGCGCGCCCAGGTCCGTCCTGGCGATAACGAACTGTATGAGCGCGCTCACCAAACCGCGTTCATTGGCACCAACCTGCCCCTCGAGTTCGCCCGCAAGCGCGTCGAAGTCGTCGTGTTCACCGGCATCCATCTGGACTGGTGCATTGAAGGAAACGTCCGCAATGCCCGCGACAACGGACTGCTACCCATCGTGATTGGGGACGCCACCGGCGCCGCGACACTGGAGCAAGAAAAGGTCGCATTCGAGCGCATCAACAACTATTTCGCGCCCGTCATCACCTCCGACCAATTCGTGCAGTGGGTGAGCTGACATGGGAACAATTGGCGTTTTCCTGGTCGGTGTAGTCCTCCTCGTTAACGGACTGGTACTGCTAAACGTGGTGCCGCCCCGCTCCGCCGCGCCGCTCAATTTGTTTGTTGGCGCCCTGCAGATCGTGTTCCCGACAATCATCTTGATTCAAAGCGGCGGGGACCCAGCCGTTGCGGCCGCCACCTGGCCGACCTACCTATTTGGCATCACCTATCTCTACTACGGGCTGAACATCGTCTTCGAGCTCGAGCCCCAAGGCTTCGGATGGTTTTGCGCATTCGTTGCGGCGGCGGTTGCCTATCAGGCCGTCACCACCGCCGGAAGCGATCCGGTATTTGCGGTCATCTGGCTGACTTGGGCGATCATGTGGGGGCTGTTCTTCGCGCTGTTGGCCCTCGACGCGCACAGGCTGAGCCGATTCGCCGGCTGGTTCCTAGTTTTGTTGGGAGTCCCTAGCTGCTCGGTGTCTTCCATCTTCCTGCTGGAAGGCACCTGGACGACCTCGCCCGCCGCCGGGTTAGCCGCGCTCGCGGTACTGGCGCTGGCCACGGTGAGTGCCGTCGTCCTTAATCGAATTCAATTGCGGACGGCGCCTCGCACCGGCTCGCAACCGGCACCTTCCGCACTGGCTCCGGAGTTAGCGCAGGCGCAATAGCACCAAATTCCCAAAAATATGCGTGAGCAAAACCCGAACGTCTCTTTAGGTCTTCGACCAACTGAGGCGTTCGGGTTTTGACTTTCGACCCTAACTTTGCCCGGCACTATCAACGTTTTGCAGCCCGACGTACCCTGAATGCATGGGCGAAACACTCGCGACACCGGTGCACGTGGGTCGCGTTTCTCGACAGACTGCGTTAATTACGGCCATACCTGCCGCAATAGTAGGCGTAATTCTGGCTGCTTGGTTCTCAGGCGCCTCGACTGAAACCCTGCTAATTGACCCCGGGGTGGCCGTGCGCTGGGGGCTGCCCATTGTCACGACCGTCCTGCAGCTGGCGCAGGCGCTGGCTATCGGCGCGTTCTTGATGCTCGCGGTTGCAATCCCTCCGCGCACCCGAGCCTGGCTGAAAACCATGCAGATCGGCGCGTTTTCTGCCGGTCTGTGGACCGCCCTGGCGGTTGCCCAGCTCGTATTAACGTACGCGCGCACCGCGGGTAGCGATATGACTTCGCCCAGTTTCGGCGATGAATTATGGGATTTTGTGACGCGCATCGACTTAGGGCGCGCGTTGGCCGTTCAGATTATCGTCGTGGCAATCATGACCGTGGTGGCCGTAAGTGTTCAGCGCCCCACGCAGGCGGGGTGGCCAATTTTCCTGGCCATTATTGCGATCATTCCGCAGGCAATCACCGGCCACGCTTCGGGAACGGAAGGCCACCACACCGCGGTTACCGCGATGGGACTCCACCTGCTGGGCGTTGCGATTTGGTGCGGCGGGCTGGCGATCGTGGCGATAGTCGCGCGCGACTTGGGCGATGATTTAGTAACGGTCACCGAGCGGTTCTCTAATCTGGCGCTGTGGTCATTCGTCGGGGTTTTTATCTCCGGAGTGGCTGGCGCGTGGTTGCGCGTGGGCACGTGGGAAGACCTCACAACCAAATACGGCTGGCTAGTAATTGCCAAGACGGTGCTGTTTGGGCTCCTAGGTTTTGCCGGGTTTCTGCATCGCCAGTGGGTTATTCCCAAGATGGCTGCGGCCAAAACCCGCCAGACGGCGCTGCGATTCTTTTGGCGCATCGCCGGCATCGAAGTCGCGGTCATGGCCGCCACCATCGGTGTGGGTGTGGCACTGTCTTCTTCGGCTCCGCCGGTTCCGGAAGAATTGCCGCCCAACCCCACCCCCGCACAGATCTTGACGGGGGAGCCACTGCCCGCAGAATTGGACGCGGCCGCGTGGTTTACCCAAACCCGCGTGGACCTGCTGTTTTTGATCGTCTCGGCCGTGTTTTTCGGTGCCTACTTAGTGGGCTTTTTGAAACTGCGCCGGCGCGGAGACAAGTGGCCCGTGCTGCGCATGATCAGTTGGACCGTTGGCTGCATTTTGCTGCTATGGGTGTCTTCGGGCGGTCCGGCGGCCTATGGGCGCGTCATGTTCAGCATGCACATGGTCCAACACATGTTCTTGGTCATGTTCGTGCCGATTTTCTTTGTGCTTAGCGCACCGATCACCCTGCTGCTGCGCACGTCTACGGCGCGCCACGACGGGACACGCGGCGTTCGCGAATGGGTGCTGCTGGTAGTTAATTCGCGCTTCGGGCACTTTATGGCCCACCCGATAGTCGCGGCGCTGAACTTTGCCGGATCAATGATCCTGTTTTATTACACGCCGTGGTTCGAGTTGGCTCTGCGAACGCACGTGGGCCACGTGCTGATGATGGTGCACTTCCTGCTTGCGGGGTACCTATTCGCCTCCGTGCTGGTGGGCGTTGACCCGGGGCCAAAACGGCCGGCTTATCCAATGCGAATTTTGTTACTCATCGCAACGATGGCTTTCCACGCATTTTTCGGAGTGACAATCATCTCCAGTAATGAGCTTTTCGTCGCCGACTGGTTTGGGCTCATGGGACGACCATGGGGTGGAACTGCGCTTGAAGATCAAGCAGTGGGCGGCTCCGTAACCTGGGCTATTGGTGAAATTCCCACGCTATTTTTGGCCATCCTTACCGTGATGTCCTGGGCGAAATCCGAAGAGCGGGCCGCTCGACGCTATGACCGCGCAGCTGCGCGAGACGGCGATGCCGAACTGAAGGCATATAACGCGATGCTCGCCGCGGAGGCGCAAAAAGATGCGGTGCTGGCGGAACGCGATGCAGGACCGGGCCGAAGGGGCAACGGCCACAAAGAGCGTGACCAAAGTGAGCACGGCCGGGTGCAATAGGACCGGAGTGAGCGCGGCCGGGCGCCGCAGCACTGGAGCGATAGTGGCCGGGTGCTGTAGCGCGCCCGCAGCAGCGGAGACTGACTCAACGCGCGCGCCTGCCCAAATGGTGAGACGCTGACCAACACGTGTCGTGGTCATCAACGGAAGGAACCGCACCATGGGTATTGGAATCGGTATTTTCCTCATCGCAGCCGGACTCATATTGGCGCTCGCACTCCCGAATGCCACCGACGTTGTCGATCTGGCGATGATCGGCTGGATTTGTGTGGGCGTTGGAGTTCTGGGCCTGATCATCGGGCTTATCCTTAACGCCCAGCGTTCCAACACCACGCACCGCGAAGTGGTCGAACGCTACGACGATCGCAATCCACCGCCGGTGGCCTAGCCCAAAACAAATTTGGCCGGAGCTAAATGCTTGCTAGGCGCGCCAAAAGCTCCACCCAGCGGAATTACGCTCACCTACTGAAAAACTAGCCACCCAGTGGAATTAGTACGGACCACAGTGTTGACTAGAGGGCGTGAGTGATCAAAATTTGGCAGCCCCGCGCCTCCCGCGCGTGCGCGCGAGCGAACTAACGGGCCGCGGCTGGCTCAACACCGGCGGTAAAGAACTGAGTTTGGCCAGCCTGCGCGGCAAAATCATAGTCCTCGACTTTTGGACTTTCTGCTGCATCAACTGCCTCCACGTCCTAGAAGAACTCCGCCCCATCGAGCAGGAATTCGCCGACTCACTCGTGGTCATTGGCGTGCACTCGCCCAAGTTCGTGCACGAGGCGGATCCGGACGCGCTCGCGGCGGCGGTCGAGCGCTACGAGGTGAATCATCCCGTCCTCGACGACCCGGAACTTCACACTTGGCAGGCCTACACCGCCCGCGCCTGGCCCACCCTCGTAGTGATCGACCCCGAGGGCTACATCGTCACGCACATGGCCGGCGAAGGGCACGCCCAAAACCTGCGCATTTTGCTCTCCGAACTCGTCGCGGAACACGACGCAAAAGGCACGCTGCACCGCGGTGACGGTCCGTTCGTGCCGCCAGAGCCGCCGTCCACAATTTTGCGCTTCCCCGGCAAAGCCATCCCCCTTCCGACTGGCAACCTGCTCGTTTCCGACTCATCGCGCCACTCGCTGGTCGAGCTCGAGCCCGACGGCGAAACGCTTATCCGGCGCATCGGTTCCCAGGAGCGGGGAATTAAGGACGGCGTCCCTTCCCTCGCGCGGTTTAGCGAACCGGGGGGAATGGCGCTGCTTCCGGAAGAATTAGCGGCCGAAGTCGGTTATGACGTCGTCGTTGCCGATACGGTCAATCATGCGCTGCGCGGCATAAAGTTGGCTAATGGTTCGGTGATCACGATCGCGGGCACGGGCGAACAGCTCATGATGAATGACGAACTGGGGGAGAAACTTTCTTCCCCGTGGGACGTCGTGTGGTCACCGGTCACGGAACAAATTGTGATCGCGATGGCGGGCGTGCATCAACTTTGGAGCTTCGATCCGCGAACGCGCGCCGTTGCGCCGCTGGCCGGAACGATGGATGAGGGCCTAGTTGATGGCCCGCTTGCTTCGGCCTGGTTCGCCCAACCATCCGGCCTGGTTGCTGACCACCAGGGGCGCATTTGGCTTGCCGATTCGGAGACGTCGGCGCTGCGCGTGGTGGAGTTTGATGCAAACTTGGAATCGGGCGGCACGGTGAAAACTGCCGTTGGTGAAGGACTCTTTGATTTTGGCTTCCGCGATGGTGATGCCCCGCAGGCGCGCTTGCAGCACCCGCTGGGGGTAAGCGTTTTGCCCGATGGTTCGATCGCGATCGCCGACACCTATAACGGGGCGGTGCGGCGCTACGATCCGGATGAGAATCGGGTTACGACGCTCGCCGAGGGACTGGCGGAACCAAGTGACCTGGTGGTCGTTCCCGGTGTGGGGGATGGGCTCGCGCAGTTACTGGTGGTGGAGTCAGCCGCCCACCGGGTAGTGCGTATTCAAATTCCGGATGAGGCCCGTGAGGTCGACGGTGGGGCGCATCGCACCCAGCGCCCGCCCACCGATATTGCGCCGGGGGCGCTGCGCCTCGATGTGCCGTTTACGCCGGCCACGGGGCAAAAATTGGACGATCGCTTTGGCCCGTCCACCCTGTTGCGCGTATCGGCAACACCGCCGGAGCTTTTGGTTTCCGGGGCGGGCGATGGGGAGGAGCTGCAGCGCGAGCTCGTAGTTGCGGGTGCCGAGTCGGGTATTACCGAGGGTGTCTTACACGTAACCGCCCACGCCGCGTCCTGTGATGCTGATCCGGCGGTGGAATTTCCCGCGTGTCACATGAACCAGCAGGACTGGGGTGTGCCGATCAAGATTGTGGATGGCGCTGCTACCGAACTGCGCTTGCCGCTGCACGGGTAGAACCGGACCTGCTTAGTTTGCTGCGCTTCGGGTCTGTCGAGGGCCCACCCAAGGTAGGTATGCCGAGGGCCCACCCAGGGTAGGTATGGCGAGGGCCCACCCAGGGTGTTGTATGAGCGAGTTTGGCGGGGTTCTGACGGAACCCCTCGCAAATTTGGGGCGGCTGTGACTGCTGTTGCCAGTGTGACAAATTATTGGCGACTTTCGTTATTAAACTTGGGGGTTCCGTCAGAACCCCGCCAAACGGAAGCGCGGCGTCTTCGCACGGGGGCTTCGCCCAGGCGTCTTCGCGCCAGGGGCATAGCGCAGGGGGCTTCGCGCGGGTCTTAGCGCGGGGTTTTCGCGCGGCGTCTTCTCGCAGAGGGCTTCGCCCAGGCGTCTTAGCGCGGGGCTTCGCGCGGGGGTCTTCGAAGGTCGCTAACTGCGAACTTGGGGTTGCAAAATGCGGATTGGGCTTGCGGCGGACGCTGATTGCGCCACGAACCGAGATCAGTGGCGGATTGGTAAGATTACTAACTGGCCGCTAATTGGATGGGGAAACACTTCGACCTCATACTGGTAAACGCGCGATAGCAGTTCTGATGTGAGCACCGTTTGCGGCGGCCCGAACGCGGCGACTTTCCCGGCCTCCAGCACCATGACGCGGTCGGCATACGCCGCGGCTAGCCCAATATCGTGCAAAACCACCAGCACGGATCCGCCCGTAATCGTGGCGTGGTTACGCGCGGTACGCAACACCAGTTCTTGGTGGCGTAAGTCCAGCGCCGCAGTCGGCTCATCGAGTAGGAGCGTTTTTGTGCGCTGAGCCAATACGCGGGCGAGCGCAACGCGGGCGCGCTCTCCACCGGAGAGTTGCGAAAAACGGCGCCCAACCAGGTGGGCAACCTCGGTAGCGGAAATTGCTTTAGAGATGGCGTCGTCGTCTTCAAGCTGTTGCGGGAGCCCAGACCAGGGCGCCCGGCCCATGGCAACTACTTCTTCAATCCGAAACGGGAAACTAAGCGTTACTTGCTGTAAAAGAACTGCGCGTTCGCGCGCCACGTCACCAGCCGCCCAGGAATTTAAATCCGTCCCATTCAGGAGTACCTGGCCCGTGGCGGGGCGCAAATCACCAGCCAAAGCGCCGAGCAGACTTGATTTCCCGGCCCCGTTTGGGCCGACAACCGCAACGACTTCGCCGGGGATAAGTTCTAGATCAACACCGCTAAGTACGGTCCGCCCCCCGCGTTCTAAGCCCAGATCGACCGTGGTGAAAGTCGCCTCGCTCATGCCCAGCCCCCCTGGCGAGCGCGGGTGCGGCGCAGCAGATAGAAGAAGAAGGGCCCGCCCACCAGCGATGTGAGCATGCCCAGCGGCAGATCCGCATTTTCCACCAGCGTCCGGGCCACCAGGTCGGCTAGTACCAACACGAGCGCCCCGCCGACCGCGGAGGCGGGTAACAAGATGCGATGCCCCGGGCCAGCAATCATGCGCACCAGGTGTGGGACCACGAGGCCAACGAAAGCGATGATTCCGGTGAAGGCCACGCCGGAGGCCGTCATTACGGCAACGAGCACTACGGCAATAATCCGCAGCTGCTCAACGTTGACGCCCAGGTGGCGCGCGGCACGTTCCCCCAGGGAAAGTAAATCAATCTTTCGCGCAATGACGACTGATGCGCCAATGCCAGCCAGCGCCAGCGGCGCCACGATAGCCACTTGCTGCCATGTCGCGCCGTTGAGCGAGCCCAGCTGCCAAAATACGATTTGCTCGCGGGCGGCGGTGGAAGCCATAAACGTGAGCAGGGCCAGGAGCGCGCTGGCCACCGCGTTTACGGCCACGCCCGTTAAAACCAGCGTCACGACTTCGGTCCGCCCGCCCGAGCGCGAGAGGGCATAAACCAAAAAAGTGGTGGCCAGACCGGCTAGAAACGCTGCTCCGGCAATGGCCCAGCCCGAAACCAGGGCGCCACCCACCACGATTACGGTGGCCGCGCCTACTGCTGAGCCAGCCGAAACGCCGATAATGCTCGGCTCGGCCAAAGGATTACCGAACACCCCCTGCATTAGTCCGCCGGCCGTCGCCAGTGCGGCCCCTACGAGCAGCGCTAGAATCACTCGCGGGAAACGCACGATCCACAGCGTAGATTCACCCTGTGGATGGGTGGGCATAGCGCCAATATCAATGCCAATACGGTTGAGTACTGAGCCTAAAACTTCCAGCGGCGGAATGCTGACCTGACCGATACCGGCTGCAATAATGGCCGCAATCACTGCGGCGATAGATAAAAAGATAATCAATAAAATCCCGCGCCGCCGGGGATGAGAACGCGCTACGCGGGATTTATCGGGAGCCACGAGATCGGGCGGCTCAGTTGCTGATAGGGCCATTACTGCTGATCGTAGAGGGCGTGCGCCAGTGCGCGCACGGTCTGGCCGCTTCTAGCACCAAACGTGAGCAACTCGGTGTCGCTCATATCGATGATGCGGCGTCCTGCCGCAGCCGGTGTTTGGGCAATGCCCGGTATTTGCAGCATCTCATCGACCCCGCCAACTGATTCCAACCCGTCCGACATCACCAAAATCACGTCCGGGCTGGCGGAAATCATCGCTTCACTGGTCATCGTGGTGAAGGGCTTATCCAGTCCGATCTCGGTACCAACATCGATGCCGCCCACCGCCTCGATGAGGTCATCGGCGCCCGAGCCGGGGCCGCCTAAAAGATACAGGCCCGCCGTGCCGCGCATGTATACGAAAGCGATGCGCGGGGGATTGGCCACCTGACTCGAAAGAGCTATTGCCGCTTCCAGGTCCTCTTGTGTCCGCTCAACCAACTGCTCACCCGCATCGGGAATGCCCAGGGTGGTGGCGACGTCCATAATAAAATCTGGAATACCGTCCAGCGTGCGTTCCGGATCAAAATAGACGACCGGAATGCCCGCCTCGCGGATTTGGTTTTGGACCTCGCGCGGGCCAATTGTGGTGTCGGTGAGGACGACGGTGGGGTTCAAATCCAAGATGGCCTCGGCAGCGAGATCGTGGCCCCCGACGGTCACGAGGGGAACATCGGCCGCCGCGGGGAAGTCCGATGAGGTGTCTCGGCCCACGACGTT
>DAHVRJ010000067.1:0-7656 GCA_027322505.1 Demequinaceae bacterium | reverse complement strand
ATCAGGTGCGGGCGGTGGTGGATTTGCGGCCCTATGCAGGCCGCGATGCGGTCGGGGAGGTCAACTGGTGGCTGGCCGCCGATTTGGGGGAGGAAACTTTGGGCGACGCGCTGCCAGCCCATCACGTTTTGGGGGTGGGCGGTGCGGCGAAAACGCTGGCGCGCGTGGCCGTGCGGGATCCAAAATTTCGGGCATTGGACCTGGGCACCGGAAGCGGAATTCAAGCGCTGCACTTGACGCGGCACTGCCGGAACGTGGTCGCCACCGATATCTCGCACCGAGCGCTGGCTTATGCCCGGTTTAATTTGGCGCTGAACGGCGTTGCGCCCGTGCCGGGGGACATGCCCGCGCCGGGGGACGGAACCGCGCTAGGGGATGTGCCCGCGCCCCAAGATGTGCCCACTTTGTCGGCCGGCAGCACCACCGCGCAGATAGAGCTGCGCCACGGTTCGCTTCTCGAGCCGGTCGCTGATGCGCAATTTGATCTCATAGTTTCGAATCCGCCCTTCGTGATCACCCCGCCCAATTCCGGCCTGCCCGCATATGAGTATCGCGATGGCGCCCGGCGCGGGGACCAACTAGTTGAAAATCTGGTCACCGACATCGGCGCGCACTTAAAGCCCGGCGGTATTGCCCAGTTCTTGGGTAACTGGGAACACCGCGGCGCCGCCCCGTGGCAAGAGCGCCTGGGCACCTGGCTGGATGCGGCAGCGCGCGCCGGATTCCCGCTGGATGCCTGGATCGTGGAGCGCGAGGTTCAAGACCCTGCTCAGTACGCCGAAACCTGGCTTGCCGATGGTGGCTGTGATCCGCGCCGGGACCCCGCCCGCTTCGATCGGGCCTACCGCGCCTGGCTGGAAGACTTCGCCACCCGCCAGGTCACCGAGATCGGGTTTGGTTACGTGCTGTTGCGCCGCCCCGAGCCGGGAAAATTCCCGCAAATCCGGCGCATCGAGCACATCGACACCCCGGTGCACCGGCCATTGGGCGGCCACATCTCTGCCGTCTTGGAGCAGGTCGATGCGCTCGCCGAGCTTAGTGATGAGCAGATTCTCGCCCAGCACTTTGAGCGCGCCCCCGACGTTACTGAGGAGCGCTATGCCACCCCCGGCGCCGCGGATCCCACGATGATTTTCTTGCGCCAGGGCGATGGTTATGGGCGCAGTATTCAGGTCTCGACGTGGCAAAGCGCATTCGTCGGCGCGTGCGATGGCGAACTTTCCGCCGGACAAATTTGCGGCGCACTGGCACAATTGGGGCAGGTGGAGGTCGCCGCCGTCATCGCAGAAGTCTTGCCATTTTTAGACACCGCAGTTTGGGGTGGGTTCCTGACGCTGGCTGATGCGCCCGCGGGCTAGATTGCACCACCATGGACCGTAAAAGCCGCATCGCGCCCACCAACTTACGCCTGCGCGCGCTCACCCTGGCCGCGATTGGCGCACTGGCGGCCTACGCGATGTACTACTTCTTCGTCACCACCGCCGCCGGCCAGCGCGTAGATGAAATCGCTTACGACGGTTCCGCGCTGGGACGCACCCGGCTGTGGCGCTTCGCCGATCCGATTTTGGACGTCGTCTCCATCGGTTTCGTAGTACTGGTTCTGGTGATCGCGGCTACCGTGGCGATTTGGCGCCAGCGCTGGCTGCTGATCGTGCAGGTGGCCATTGTGATGGGTGGAGCCAATATTGCCACCCAGGTCTTTAAACACTTTGTGAGCCGGCCGGAATTAGGGGTATTTGGGACGGCGGGAGCCAGCCCAGGGGTGAACACGTTGCCGTCAGGACACACCACCGTTGCAGCTACGGCCGCGATTGCCGTGTTATTTATCTCACCGCCGCGTGTGCGGCCCTTTGCCGCTTTGGTGGGCACGGTTTATGCCGCGGGCACCGGTGTTTCAACACTCATTGGAGGGTGGCACCGGGCCAGCGACGTGGTGGCCGCAATGTTCGTGACGGCGGCCTTTGCGGGGGTGGCACTGCTGCTGGATCGTCCGCGGCGCCCGGTTGCCAGCGGCGAGCGGGCGGTGGTTATTGTGCTGGCAATTGTTGGCGTTTTAACCGCGATCGTGTCAATGTGGGCGCTGTTATATATCTGGCGGTACGTGGGAATTGATCCGGCTTATGACCTGGTTGCGAACCGCGCCGAGCTGTCTCGCGGAACGCTTTTGACCGCATATGCTGGCGGGGCGCTGGCCTGTGTGTCGGTGGCGTGCGCGATAGTTGCGGCAGTGGTGGCACAGTTGCAGCGCCGCGGTGACTAGCTTTGACCTTCCGCGGCCGAACGCGGCAGCGTGTTTTACCCGGGCGTGTACGGTTCTGAACAGATCGTACGAGAATTTTCAGTAAGGAAGCAGGCTTTTATGTCCGAATCGGCTCGCAAACTCGTGATTGTGGAGTCGCCAGCTAAAGCGCGCACGATTGCCGGGTTTTTGGGCGATGAGTTCACCGTTGAAGCCAGCGTGGGCCATATTCGAGACCTGCCACAGCCCTCGGAACTTCCCGCAGACATGAAGAAGGGCCCCTACGGCAAATTTGCCGTCGATGTGGAAAATAATTTCGACCCCTACTACGTCGTTGATGCGGATAAGAAAAAGAAGGTCTCCGAGCTGAAGCGCGCCCTGAAAGAATCGGACGCCCTTTACCTCGCCACAGATGAGGACTGCGAGGGGGAAGCAATCGCCTGGCACCTACTTGAGGTGCTCAAACCCAAGGTTCCCGTCTACCGCATGGTGTTTCACGAAATCACCCGCGAAGCAATCAATCGGGCGCTGCAAAACACGCGCGAAGTTGATAGCGCGCTCGTTGACGCCCAAGAAACGCGCCGGATCTTAGACCGCCTCTACGGCTACGAGGTCTCCCCGGTGCTGTGGCGCAAGGTGCGCCAGGGCCTATCGGCGGGGCGGGTGCAGTCGGTAGCCACGCGCATGGTCGTGGAAAGGGAACGCGAGCGCATGGCATTCGTGACGGCCAACTACTGGGATGTGCGAGGTTCCCTGATCCCGCGCAGCCCGCGCCACGAAGACGATGGTCAATTCCAGGTGCGGCTGCACTCGGTAGATGACCAGCGCGTCGCCACGGGCCGGGACTTCACCGATGCCGGTGTGTTGAAGAAGTCGGCCGCGAATTCCCTCCAGCTGGATGAAGCTGCTGCGACCGCGATTGCCACCGGGTTACAGCAGGCAGATATTTCGGTTTCAAATGTTGAGACCAAGCCGTATCGGCGGCGCCCGGCCGCGCCGTTTACCACCTCGACGCTGCAGCAGGAGGCCGCGCGAAAGTTGCGAATGTCCTCGCGGCAGGCGATGCGGGTGGCGCAGGGCCTATATGAGAATGGCTTCATTACTTATATGCGTACCGATTCCACCTCCCTTTCTGGTGAGGCGATTTCGGCGGCGCGCCGGCAGGCTTCGGATCTTTATGGAGCGGATTTCATTCCCGAATCCCCCCGGTTTTATGCGAAGAAGGCCAAGGGGGCGCAAGAAGCTCACGAGGCGATTCGCCCGGCTGGTGACTCATTCCGCACCCCCGCGCAGGTGGCAAACCGGCTCAACAGTGATGAATTCCGGCTCTATGAGCTGATTTGGAAGCGCACAATCGCCTCCCAAATGTCGGATGCGCGCGGGTCGACTGCTTCTATTCGCATGGTCGGTGGCCTGCCCGATGGGCGGCGCGCCGAGTTGGCTGCTGCCGGAACCGTCATTACGTTCCGGGGCTTTTTAGCCGCCTATGAAGAGGGCCGCGATGCCCAGCGCTATGACGATGACGCGAGCAGCGGCCGCCTGCCGGAACTGGAGACCGGCGATTTGTTGGACGTGGTGGAGTTGGTGCCAGATGGCCACGACACCTCACCACCCCCGCGCTATACGGAGGCCAGCATTGTTAAGGCGCTGGAGGATCGTGGCATCGGCCGCCCCTCGACTTATGCCGCGACCATTTCGGTTATTACCGATCGGGGTTATGTTCTGCGCCGGGGCACGCAGTTGGTGCCGTCCTGGCTGGCTTTTTCAGTCGTGCGACTGTTAGAAGACCACTTCGATCGGCTGGTGGACTATGACTTCACTGCCGCGATGGAAGCGGACTTAGACCGCATCGCAACTGGCAGTGAGAATCGAGAGCACTGGCTGCACGGTTTTTATTTCGGAGACCAGGAAACGGTTGGTTTAAAGCCCCTGGTTGATGGGCTGGGCGAAATCGACGCCCGGGAAATAAACACCATTCCCATCACGAACGACATCGCGTTGCGGGTGGGGCGCTATGGCCCATATGTGGAGCAGAATCTGGGTGAGGGAAAGGACCCGAAACGGGCTTCGGTACCCGATTCGATCGCTCCCGATGAGCTCACTGCGGAAAAGGCGCGCGAACTGATTGCGACCATGTCGGGTGATGCGGACCGGGAGCTGGGCGTTGACCCGGAAACCGGCCGGACAATTGTGGCGAAAAATGGCAGCTTTGGTCCATACGTGTCCGAGGTTATCCCGGCAGATGACCCGGCCGAGAAAACGACCGGAACCAAGGCGGACGATACAAAGGCCGGGACGGCTAAAACTCCCGCGAAGAAAGCGTCGGCCAAGAAGTCTGCGGCGAAAAAACCCAAGCCGCGCACCGCTTCCCTTTTTAAGTCCATGCAATTAGAAACGGTCACGCTGGAAGAGGCGCTGCGCCTCCTTTCGCTGCCGCGCGTGGTGGGCACCGACCCGGAGTCGGGCGAAAAAATCACCGCACAAAACGGGCGCTATGGGCCCTACCTGAAAAAGGGCACCGATTCGCGATCGCTGACCACGGAAGAAGAAATCTTCGACATCACCCTGGAACAGGCGCTTGCGATATACGCCCAGCCCAAGCGCGGGCGCGGTGCCCGCACCAGCACCGCGCTGCGTGAACTGGGGGATGACCCGGTCACCGGCAAACCAGTGGTTGTCAAAGACGGCCGCTTTGGCCCCTACGTAACCGATGGGGAAGTAAATGCCACCTTGCGGAAGGAAGACGCGGTGGAAAGCGTGACGGTGGAGCGGGCCTCGGACTTGCTGGCCGAGCGGCGCGCACGGGGCCCGGCGAAGAAGCGCAGCGCGAAGAAGACCACTGCGAAGAAGTCGGCGACTAAGAAAACCGCGGCCAAGAAGACGGCGGCGAAGAAGAGCACTGCGAAAAAGTCCCAGGAGTAATCATGAGTTGGACGGAAGATCCGCGTTTGGCTCCGGCACTGCGCTGGGGAGTGTTGGGACCGGGCTGGATTTCCGACCGATTTGTGGCCGCTTTGCAGGCGGAAACTGCCCAGCAAGTGGTGGCAGTGGGCTCGCGCAGCGTCGAGCGGGCCCGCGCATTTGCCAGTAAGTGGGAAATTCCCACAACTTATAACTCCTACGATGGTCTAGTTGCCGACCCGGACGTGGATGTCATCTACGTCGCCACGCCCCATTCCCATCACCGCGAGCAAGCACTGCTCGCCATCGCGGCCGGCAAGCACGTGCTGGTTGAAAAGTCTTTTACGCGAAATGCGGCCGAAGCTCGCGAGATAGTTACGGCGGCGCGCGAAAAAGGCGTTTTTTGCATGGAAGCGATGTGGACGCGCTTTTTGCCGCACATGGTGGCGCTGCGGCAACTAATTAATGATGGCGCGGTGGGCGACATTATTAGCCTGCGCGCCGACCACGGGCAATTCTTTCCCTATAAGCCCGAACATCGGCTCTATAACCCGCAACTGGCAGGTGGGGCGCTGCTGGACTTGGGAATCTACCCAGTTTCTTTTGCGCATAATATTTTAGGAACCCCCAGCCGCGTCCACGCCGTGGGTTCCCAGACGCAAACCGGCGTGGATGGTCAAGTTTCGATGATTTTCACCTATGACTCACCCGCGCATGCGGACTTATCAACCACGCTGTGGTCGCGCACCGATGCCAGTGCCTCGATCGCCGGAACGGCCGGACGCATCGACATTGACGACATGTTTTATGCACCTACGAGCTTCACGCTGCGCCGCTTGAACGGCACTGTCATGCAGTTCCAGCAGCCTTTGACCCATGGTTTGCACTTCCAAGCCGCCGAAGTTGCGCGCCGCGTTAGTGCAGGTGAAAAGGAAAGTCCCCTGATGGGACTGGATGAGTCAGTTGCGATCATGACTGTCTTGGATGAAATTCGCGCGCAAATTGGCGTGCAGTACCCCGGGGAGTAGCCGTGAAAAAGCAGGGGATATTCATCACCCTCGAAGGCGGTGATGGGGCAGGTAAATCCACCCAAGCCAAGTTATTGGAGACCTGGATTGATCAAACTGCCCATCGGGAGGTTGTGCGCACCTTTGAACCGGGGGACACCCCGGTCGGCCAGCAGATCCGGCAGTTGGTTTTGCATGGCGAAAATCTCGATGCGCAAACCGAAGCCCTGTTATTTGCCGCCGACCGCGCCCAGCACGCCGCAACTGTGCTGCGTCCCGCCCTAGAACGCGGAGCAGTGGTGATTTGTGATCGGTACATCGATTCCTCGGTCGCCTATCAAGGTGAGGGGCGGGAACTTTCCGCCGAAGATGTGCGCAAATTGTCCGTGTGGGCGACGCGAGATTTACGGCCCGATCTCACAGTCGTTTTAGATATAGATCCGCGCGTTGCACTACAGCGCGGAGGCGATGATCCCGACCGGATGGAGCGGGAATCGCTACAGTTCCATGATGCGGTCCGAGAGTCTTTTTTAGCCCAGGCCCGGCTAGACCCACAGCGGTACCTAGTGACCGACGCGCAGGCTGAAATCGGTGAAATCCAAAACGCCATCAGATCGCGGGTGGCGCAGTTGTTGGGAGAAGACTCGTGAGCGTTTGGGACGAGGTCGTGGGCCAAGAGCGGGTGACGCAAATCCTGCAGGATGCGGCCCTTTCGCCTGCCTCGATGACGCACGCCTGGCTCCTTACCGGTCCGCCCGGCTCGGGCCGCTCCATCGCGGCCCGCGCCTTCGCGGCGGCGCTGCAGTGCGAAAACCAAGAAGCACCGGGATGCGGAGTGTGTGGCGGATGCACCATGACGCTGAACGGATCGCACCCCGACGTGACCGTGCTGGCTACCGACCGGGTAACGATCACAATTGACGAGGTGCGCCACCTGGTGGGCCTAGCGTCCCAAAGCCCGGGCGAGGGGCAGTGGCGCATTATTATTATCGAAGATGCCGACCGCATGCCTCAGCGCACTTCGAACGTTTTATTGAAGGCAATTGAAGAACCACCCGCCAAGACAGTGTGGATTTTATGCGCACCCAGCCCCCAAGACGTGGTCATAACCATCCGCTCCCGCTGCCGCACGTTAAACCTCAAGATCCCCGCGGCGGAAGAAATCGCTGACCTACTGGTACGCCGCGATAATTTGCCCCACGCCGCGGCACTGGAAGCGGCCCGGGCCTCCCAGCACCACATCGGGTTGGCGCGCCGCCTGGCCCGCGACCCAAAAGCTCGTGATCGCCGCTCATCGGTGTTGCAGCTGGCGGCAAAACTGCGCGGGGTGGGTGATGCGGTACTGGCCGCTTCGGAACTGGTTGAACTGTCCGCCACTGAGGCCGCAGCCATGACGGAAGAGCGGGACGCTACGGAAAAGCAGGCGCTGCTGCGCAGCCTGGGCCTCGATAATGGTGGCCGGCTGCCCCCGGCGCTGCGGGCCCAGGTGCGCCAACTCGAAGAGAACCA
>DAHVRJ010000065.1:0-9126 GCA_027322505.1 Demequinaceae bacterium | reverse complement strand
CGCGGCGCCCATCAGGGCCCCTCCCCTCGCGAAAAGTTCCAGAACGTAGTAGCAATGGAGTATGTCTTTAGTGCGTCGCATTGCTCGCCCCCTGCTGGCATCAATTTTTATTACCGAGGGTATTGACACCCTGCGGCATCCCGATATGCGCGTGGCGCGCGCCGAGCCTGCCCTAGAAAAGGTGAAGCAAATGGCCGAGCCGCTCGGAGTTTCCATCGATGCGCAAACCGCCGTGCGGATCAATGGCGCCGTGATGACGGTCGCCGGTGGACTATTGGCGATGGGTAAAGTTCCGCGCGCCGCCGCGACCGTGTTAAGCGTTTCTTTGGCGGCCACGACCGTGGTGGGCCACCCATTTTGGGCCTTCAAGGACGCTGAAAACCGCCGCACCCACCGCAAAGCGTTCGCGCGCAATCTGGTTTTTCTCGGCGGGCTACTGCACGCGGCTGTGGACACGGACGGAAAACCCTCCCTCGCGTGGCGTCGCCAGCACCGCAAGGAAGTGCGAGCGAAAAACGACGACTAGCCCGCGCACAAGTCTAAAGCCGCAAGTTCTATCCGGCTCTTGGCTCGATAGGGTCATGAGCATGACTTCTGTTGCCTGGCCTGCCCCGACTGCTTCCGCTCCTTTGAACGCCACCGTGGTCGTTCCGGGATCTAAGTCGTTGACCAATCGCTATTTGGTTTTGGCTGCCATTGCCTCCGGCCCCAGTACGCTGCGCATGCCGCTGCGGTCGCGCGATTCGGAGTTGATGGTCGGTGCGCTGCGGGCTTTGGGCGTGGAGGTCGCCGGTTTTGATGACCCGGCATCTGAAGAAGTTTGGAAGCTGACCCCGCCCACCAAATTCACGACGCCGGCAAAAATTGACTGCGGGCTTGCGGGAACTGTCATGCGCTTTGTGCCGATTTTGGCGGCGTTGGCAGCCGGACCCGTCACATTTGATGGCGATGAGCGTGCTCGTGAGCGTCCCATGGGTCCAATTATTCAGGCACTGCGCGACCTGGGTGTGCGCGTCGATGATGCGGGCCGGGGTGCGCTGCCGTTTACCGTCCACGGCACCGGATCAGTTGCCGGCGGCGAAATTTCGGTGGACGCCTCGGGGTCGAGCCAGTTCGTTTCTTCACTGTTATTGGTCGCGCCCCAGTTTGAAAATGGTGTGACGGTGCGGCACACGGGATCGGTGCTGCCATCGGTTCCGCACATCGATATGACGGTGGAAAATCTGCGAGACCAGGGCGTGCGCGTTGACGTGGAGTACCGCGATGATGACCGGTCCGCACCCGTGGCTTGGACCGTCCACCCCGGCGCGGTGAAGCCGTTGATTTTGGACGTCGAACCGGACCTGTCCAATGCCGGCCCCTTTCTCGCGGCTCCAGCAGTAGTCGGTGGCTCCGTGACCGTTCCGCGCTGGCCTGCCAAGACAACCCAGGGTGGGGACCGAATGCGAGATTTACTGGTGCAGATGGGGGCGCAGGCCGAACTGACCGATGCGGGATTGACCATCACTGGCACCGGCGAACTAAACGGCATTGACGTGAACATGCACGACGTGGGTGAACTAGCTCCCACAATTGCCGCAGCCGCGACGCTCGCGAACTCGCCATCTCGCCTGCGCGGCATCGCGCACTTACGCGGCCATGAAACGGATCGCCTGGCGGCCCTAGTCACTGAGATTGAACGTCTGGGCGGAAGCGCGCGCGAACTTGAAGATGGAATTGAGATCTTCCCCAGATCCAACCTGCACGGGGCCCGCATGGAGAGTTATGAAGACCACCGCATGGCGACTTTCGCGGCGATTTTGGGCCTGAAGGTGCCCGGTATTGAGATCGTAAATGTGGAAACTACCGCCAAGACTCTGCCCGATTTCAAACAGCAGTGGACTGACATGCTCGCAGGTAGCGGCGCATGAGATACCGCGACTTCGATGAAGACGATGTGCCCATGCGGCCATCACGTCGAGGATCGCGCCCGCGCACCAAGCGGCGCCCCGAACACTCCGATGCTGTTTCCGCAATGGTGACGGCTATTGATCGCGGCCGCATCACGGTGCTGCTGGAACCAGATAAGGGCCGGGATGATGGCCGCGGCGGCGGTGAGGCTGGCCGCCGCGAAGTGGTAGCAATTAAGGCCCGCACACTGGGCCGTAAAGCACTCGTGGTGGGTGATCATGTATCGGTAGTTGGCGATATTTCCGGGCGCCCCGACACTCTGGCCCGCATCGTGCGCATCTCCAAACGCAGCACAACCCTGCGGCGCACTGCCGATGACGACGACGCTTATGAGCGAGTGATCGTCGCCAATGCTGACCAGTTAGTAATCGTGACCGCACTGGCTGACCCCCAGCCGCGCCAGCGGATGGTTGATCGTTGTTTGGTAGCGGCATTCGATGCGGGCATGGACGCGCTGCTGTGCTTGACCAAGGCAGATCTGGCACCCGCTGAAGAGTTTGTGGCCCCCTATGAGGCGCTCAACGTGCCATACGTGACGACGTCGCTGGCTGAAGATGGCTCGATTATCGGCGTCGATGCGGTGCTGGACCATCTGCGTGGCAAGGTCAGCGCCCTGGTGGGGCATTCGGGAGTGGGCAAATCCACCCTGGTTAATGCTTTGAGCCCCAGTGCGGAGCGAGAAATCGGCTCGGTCAACATCACCACCGGCCGCGGGCGCCATACGTCTACTTCGGCCGTGGCTTTCCCACTGAACGATGATGCCGGCTGGGTTATCGATACCCCCGGTATTCGCTCATTCGGGCTCGCCCACATTGATCCGGACCGCATTATTTCGGCCTTTACTGATTTAGCGCCAGCTACAACGATGTGTCCGCGCGGGTGCACTCATGACGCGCACGCGCCCGGATGCGCGCTAGACGGCTGGGTAGCCGAGGGTAATGCGGGCGCGCACGGCAAACAGCGGCTGGATTCGCTGCGTCGCGTATTGGCGAGTCGGTCCGAGACGGACTACTAGCGCCCCGCGGCGCGAAGTATCCCGCAGCTCTAGTTACCCGCGGGACTTCTCCGCGGGACCGGCAGGAATTGCGGTTCACCGCGGGCCAGAATTGCGGTTCCCCGCGGGCCTGCCGGGATTTTGACCCCCATAACGATACGGTCAAAGCATGATGATGCGCGCTGGATACGCCGATGACCTGCAGTTGGCTCATGTGCTTGCCGACCAGGTCGATGCCTTAACGATGTCCCGGTTTCAGGCCATGGATTTGCAAATTGAAACCAAACCCGATGCCACACCGGTGACGGACGCCGATCGCGCCGCTGAGGAATTGATCCGCGCGCAACTTTCCCGCACGCGCCCCCGCGATGCCGTGATCGGAGAAGAATTTCCGCAAACGGGTAACTCCTCGCGCGAGTGGGTGATCGACCCAATTGATGGAACCAAGAACTTTTTGCGCGGCGTGCCAGTGTGGGCAACGCTGATTGCTTTACTCGTTGATGATGAGCCCGTTGTCGGATTAGTGAGCGCGCCGGCACTGTATCGCCGCTGGTGGGCCGCTGCCGGAAGTGGCGCCTGGACTGGCCGCTCCTTATCGAAGGCCAGGCGGATGGAAGTTTCCGCCGTCCAAGACCTTGCCGATGCTTCCCTGTCCTATTCCAGCCTGTATGGCTGGGAGGACCGCGGAATGCTCGCCAACTTTCTAAACCTCACCAAGCAGGTATGGCGCACCCGCGGCTTTGGTGATTTTTGGTCCTACATGATGGTGGCCGAGGGAGCAGTCGATTTTGCGGCAGAGCCAGAATTAGCACTTCACGATATGGCAGCTTTAGTTCCGATCGTGCGGGAAGCGGGTGGCGAATTCACGTCGGTAACCGGTAAACCGGGCTGCACGGGAAGTTCCGGTATGGCGTCAAATGGGCATTTGCACTCCGCGGTGCTGACAGCGCTAAACGCCTAGGGTCTAAGCGCTTCCCTTTCAGTTACGTCAAACCACAGCAGATCGAGCTCATCGGCTTGCTGGCGTGCCTGTTCATCGCCCTGCATCGCCTGCGCAACCAATCTTCGCGCCGCATCGGTGTCTTCGTCGACGTGAAAACTGACCATCTCGATTTCGCTTAGCGGGTGGCGCAGGTCCAGTGCGCTGGGCGAATCAGCGCCGGGCATGCCTGCCCGCGCGGGTCCGGTGGCGTCCTGGGGAACGTCGGCAGCAATCACCAGGCGCCGCGGCGTTGCATCGGGAGCACCCGCAAGCAGATCCAACGAGGTGTCGGCAGCGGCCAAAAAAGCGGCGTATTCCAGATCTTCCTCGTCATATGACTCGGCCCCACCGCGGTTGAGGGCTTGGCGCAGTTGCGCCGTGACGGCATGAACGATCCGTCCGCCGGCACCAAACTGTTCATCGTGCAGTTCTTGCAGGGTGGCAGGTACGTAGATGCGCATAGCTCCCAGTTTGGCCTAAGTGGCCGAAATTGCATCCGCCGACGCGCTAAATCGCTAAGGCCGATGCGCTCGATTGCGCGCACGGGCGCGCTAAGTTGCGCCCACGGACCCGGCTAAATCGCTGACACGGGCGCGGGCTGTACCGCGCTATGTGCCAGTTCCTCCACCAGTGCGGCGATCGCCCCAGAAGCATCCGACTGGGGCGCGATTTCTAAGACGCTTTTGCCCTCCAACAGCGCGGTGTCGAAGGCTTCGGAATCCTCCAAAATTGTGTGCACGTTTGGTACTGCGGCATAGCGCGCCAAAATCTCGCGGATAGATTCGCTAGCGCCGCCTCCGGCGACCGACCGGCGCACCCGCGTCACGACAGTGAGCAAGTGCTCGGGTTGTACGACTTGGCGCAGTTCTGCCAGGCCGCGCACTAGTCGCGGGATTGCCACCGGATCGCCTTGACCTACGGCTACCACCGCATCAGCGGCGCCCAATGCCGACAAAGTCGCGCCATTGCGCTGCGGTGCGTGGGTGTCAAATGTCAGTTCCTCATCGCTTTCCAAGCTGAAGCCGCAGTCAATGATTGTCCAGTGGGCGCTGGACCGCGCGATTTCCCACAGGTGGTCCAAAGCCGTGGGCATCAACTCTGGCCAGCGATCCGCGCGCGGGATTCCCACAAGTGCGCGCAGGTTCTTTGAGATTCCCGCCGCGTGTTCCAACAGGCCGTCGGGGGTAAGGGTCCCGCGCCCGGCCTCCCGGGTTGCCGCAATCAGCCCGGATGCCTCATCGAGCAGGCCCAGCGCGGGCGCGATCATTCCGCCATAGGGATCGGCATCAATCAGCAACGTGCGCGCACCGCTCGCCGCTAGGTGGCTGGCGATCTCAATTGCAAAAGTCGTTCGCCCCGGGGCGCCCGCTGGACCCCAGATCGCCGCAATTTTCCCGCGCGAGTTTAGTGCGCCGTCCGTAATTATTTCTTGGTCGCGAGCCCGTGACCGTGCTCGCCATTCTTGGGCGGTGGTGATCGCTTCGGTGACGGTCCCGGCCACCGCAATGCCCATCTGGGTTGCCACGCGGGCGAGCGGTGCGTGATCGGCGGATTCGACGAGCAAGATGATTGTGCAGCCCGTGACCGTGATGCCCGTAAGGAAGTCCAGGTCAATGGGGCAAAAATCAGCGTGCAAAATTGCCAACTCCCCCACTCCGGCCGTGGCGGCAGCGATCAGTTCGGGCCCATCGCCGCAGCGGCGCGTGATGGTGAAACCGCGGTCAGCTTCGAAGCCCTGCAACAGTTCAACTTCTTGCGCTCCCCGCGCGGCCACCAAAACAGTCGTCGTCACGGTCGGAAGCCATCTAAATGGGGGACGAGTTCCACTGCTCCCGCGCTCGACTTTGCGTCCAACACGACCTTTAAGTTATCTAGCGGCACTAAAACCGTCACGGCCTTACTGCCCGCGATACTCAGCGGACCGCTATCTTCACTAATCGCGCTCACCTGCAAACCCTCCGCTAAAAGGCGTGGTTCGTCATCGCTATTGGTGTCGGAAACGTGCCACAGATCGACCGTTCCTCCCACCGTCAGCCCGTGCTCGCTTCCGGCGGCCACTGAGATCGTCACGGGCCGCAGGCTGGAATTTGGGGCATTAGTCAGTGCGGCCAGCGGAACCAGCTCCCCCGCCGCGATCGGGCGCGTCAGATGCGGCTGATCCTGCCACCAAGCGGTGTCGGTGATCTCGGGAGCTAGATAGTGGTTTTCGTAGTCGGGAATGCGCACCTCTTTAGTCACCAAGTTCCCCGGCTCAAGGGCGCTTCCCTCCAGCAACGGCCCGGCCGCGGCGTAAACTGCGACGGTGTTCGAGGCGGCGTTTACTATCAAACTCCCCAGCCCAATGCCCAGGGCCATCAGCACTAGCCCGGTGATCAGCCGCGGATCGCGCCATCCGGGTTTGCGCAGCCGCAGCGCGAGCGAATCATCCTGCCACGAGTCCCCGGCCGCACCATTGGCCGAGGATGTGACTTGGAAATTTGGCGCAGTGGTCTTCACGGCCCCTATCTTGACCGCTTTTTGCCCAGTAGCGGGACACTTCCTGCAAAACTGTGGATAACGCGTATTTCTTTGCCGAAAGATGAGATGCTTATAACCATGTCGCGCCGATTCTTGACACTGGCTGATGTAACTGAGGTTTTGAACATTTCCTCCGCGCAGGCTTATGCGCTGGTCCGCTCCGGCGACCTGCCGGCGATCCAAGTGGGCGGACGAGGCCAGTGGCGTGTTGAAGAAAGTGAGCTCGACGCATATATCGAGCGCGAATACCAGCGGGTGCGGGAGCGCTTTTCCGCTGAAGACGCCGCAGAAATTGAGTAGGTTAATTTTTATTTAGGACGGCGCACATCTCCTGATACCGGATCGTCACCTCATCACGGCTTAGGCGGGTTTCCCCCGGGTGATGCAGGCGAAGTTGGGCCCAATCCTGCCCGATCAGGCCAAAAATTCCGACAAACTGACCGCCGGTGGTACGCACCTCTACGCTCGAGCGATCTCGCGCCAGCGCCCGCAGCGCATGACCTAAAGTCAGTCGGTTTGCAGTTGGGCCCGATGGCGGAGCAGTGAGATTTTCTAAACCCCGCACGGCGGCAATGGCGGTGGTCGGGACTAACGCTTCGACATCTGAATTCTTTATAAGCGACCACTGTGGGTAGCAGCGGGTGAGGTTACCGCGGACGGTAAGACCGTCTCGGAGTAAGAATTGCAGCTCGTTTTCAACGTTGCCGCGCAGGCGATCCGCTAGCGATATTTCGGCCATATTGGCGCGAATGTGCTCGCGAGTTTCGGAAACCCGCTGTTGCTGATGCAGTGCCTCCAGCTCTAGTTCTAAGTCGTGAAATAACGATTGCCATCGCATCTTTGCACCGTAGCGGTTGCCGCCAAATTGCGCGGCGAAGTTATCCACAATTTATGACTTACCTCTTTTCATGCCAAATAGCATGTAATTAGATCTATAATCATCAAAAGGCATCAAACAGCATCAAAGGCGATGAGGTGGCAAGTGGTGGTAATGCGGTTAGAGCGGCAGCCCGAAGTAGTGCGGCCCGCAGGAGGGCGGCCACCCATGCGTTTGCGCCAGACCATTGCTTTGGTGCTGGTCTGGCTGGCGTCAGCTGCGGCTTTGGCCGGGCTCATTCCGGTGCTTTTCTCCTTCGCACCCCAGCCCATTTCGGCTTTGACAACTGGTGATCCGCAGTCAATCTACGCACTTGTTGAAGTCGCGGCGCTGTTTACTGCTGCCGTTGGCTTGCTGTGGATCACTAGCCTGTTAACACTGTTGGTCATTTGCCGCGTCCTGCGCTCCGGTCGCGTTGTTTGGCACCGCGGCGAGCGGATATTGCGTGCACTTAGTCCCCGGATCATTCGCAACCTGCTGGCTACGAGTTTGGGGCTAGGGATTAGCGCCGCCGCTATCGCACCGGCGCATGCCGAGGCGGACGGCGACCCGTTCGATGTGAACCTATCTTGGGGCGCGCAAACCGTTAGCGAGGCGCATAACTTAGACGCGGGCGAAGCGGGGCAGGAGGTTTTGCAGCCAGCGCCCGCGGCCGAAGCTATTCCTGCCGAAGCGCCTTCTCCGAATTCTGGGGTCTCCGGTAGCAACTCGGCACCAACTAACGAAGCCGTTACAGGCGCCGAAGTAATAACGGTCGCCGAAGGCGATTCTCTTTGGAAGATCGCACAGCGACATCTGGGCAACGAAGCCACAGATGCGCAAATAGACGCCGCTTGGCGGCAGTGGCATGAGCACAATGCTGAAGAAATTGGCCCTGAACCCAATTTGATCTTCCCCGGCATGAAACTCATCGCACCTAACTAGTCCGCTTTGATGCTCCACTTCCCCATCAACACTCGTTAAGGACACACCATGCAATCAACAGTTTTAGAAGCCGCGGCCCGCAGGGCCCTGCTCGAAGCCGATGTCGGCCCAGCCGGCTCCACGGAGTCAAATGTGGTGAAGACGCTCTCGCTGCAGCCCGATGCTTCGGAGGTGAACACGCAGAACCCCGGCGCACCGGGCGAGAGTAGCGCGCAGACCGATACATCGGGTAAAAACAATGCGCAGACCGGTGCGGCGAGTAAAAGCAACGCGCCGAATGCCGGTGCTCAAACCGCGGGAGCGCCCGAGACCAGCGTGCCCGAGGCCGGAGCGCCCGAGGCCAGCGCGCCCGAGGCCAGCGCGCCCGAGACCCGAGCGCCCGTTAAAAGCAACTCGATATCAGAACAAACCGCGCCCGTGCGCACTTCAGCTTCGCGCGCGCAAATACGGCGTCTTCCGCCGCTGGCGAAGCGCGCAGTTCTTGCGCAGCAGACAATGCAAGACTGCTGCGAGGGCAAGTGCGGGATGGAAAATCCCCAGCGCATTGTGAGTAATATCGCGCGAGCCGCGCAAGAAGTAATAAATGGTGCGCGTCCAATCACTCAATTGATGCGCTGGCTGACCGCTGATACTTATGATGCGATTCGCAGACGTCTTAGCGTGCAGGCCCGATCCGCTCGGCCAGCCCGCCGAGCGGTAACCGTGACCAGTTGCCATATTTGTCGAATCAACCATGACACCGTCGAAGGAACGGTGGTGTTAAGCGACGGCGGACGCGTGCGCGCCGCAGTGGTTCGACTCGAGGCATTCCGCGGGCGGTGGCGCGCCAGCTACCTGCAGACTATTTGACTACCCGCAGACTATTTGACCTTCGAAGTCGCT
>DAHVRJ010000062.1:0-10054 GCA_027322505.1 Demequinaceae bacterium | reverse complement strand
ATGAGGTGCTCGACATCATCGGGCAGTGTAGAAATCTCGCCGCGGGCCATGAGGTTGACGTCGTTATCAACCAGGACTGGCCGATCAAAGGCCGCCGAGATGCGCTGGCGCAGGTCATAGCCAAACCAAGTAGGCAAGGCGGAAGCGTCAATTACCTGACCCGTATGACGGTCCACACCGACCGGGACACCAACGCCCACTCCGGCTAGTTCAGCAGACCTTCCGGTGGACTCCAGCAACTCGATGCTGGCAGCCAGGACCTCATCGAGCAGTGTTTCTGGGCCATTTTGCGCCGAAACTTCCATGAGGCGATCTTCGATTAATTCACCGGCCAGGTTGCAAACTGCCAGGCGAGCATGAGTTGTGCCAATGTCGATCGCCAGAACTACGCGGGCATTGGCGTTGAATGCAAAGCGGATTGCGGGGCGCCCGCCGGTAGACGGGGCCTCTCCCACCCGCTTGACCAGACCCGCGGCGACCAGTTGGTCCAGTTTGAACCGGATCGTGGTGCGAGATTGACCGGTACTGTCAACAAGATCCGCACGCGTGCACGGTTCGCCGTCAAGTAGTAACTGTAAAAGGTCTCCAGCGCGACGCATGCCAGGGTCAGCGGTGACCGGACTCGGATTGTTTCTCACAGCCATAGTGAACCAGAAATTTCCTTCAGCGTGGGTACGGCAGTAATTTATGGGAGTTTCTAAAACACTTCCAGCCTGCCGCCACCCGGCGCGTATGTCGGCGTAGACTCTAAAACTATGTCAGCAATCAGTCCCGATGAGGTAAGACAACTCGCCAATGTGGCGGAAATTGACGTCAGCGACGCCGAAGTTAGCGAACTGACGGATCAGTTAACAACGGCCATTACGGCGATTTCTCAGGTGCGCGAAGTAGCCGAAAAAGCCGGCGATGTTCCCCAGATGAGCCATCCGGGTTCGCAGATCAATAATCTGCGTCCCGATGAGGTCGCTCCATCGCTTTCTACCCAAGAGGCGCTCGCCGGAGCACCGGCGGTTGAAGACGAGCGCTTTGCCGTACCACAGATTATGGGAGAAGAACCGTGAGCAAATCCGCTCAACTCATTGGACTTAGTGCCGCACAACTATCCGAAAAGCTCCAGACGGGCGAGATTTCAGCCGTTGAGGCAACTCAGGCCCATATTGACCGCATCGCTGACGTTGATGAAGCGGTCCACGCGTTCTTAACGGGCACATCCGACCAGGCGCTGCAAACTGCCAGCGAAGTCGATCGCCAGCGCGCAGCCGGGGAAGACCTCCATGCCCTGGCAGGCGTTCCCATTGCGCTGAAAGACAACATTGTCACTAAGGGCATTACAACCACGTGCGCCTCGCGCATGCTGGCCGACTGGAACCCGGTCTATAGCGCCACGGTGGCCCAGCGGATTGCCGATGCCGGTTTGCCACTGCTTGGCAAGACCAATATGGACGAGTTCGCAATGGGCTCCACAACTGAAACCTCAGCATTTGGCCCCACCCATAACCCGTGGGATCTCAATTGCCACCCCGGCGGCTCCGGAGGCGGATCAGCAGCAGCCCTGGCCGCATACAGCACCCCCCTTGCGCTTGGCTCAGATACGGGCGGCTCCATCCGCCAGCCCGGAGCAGTTACCGGAACGGTGGGCGTAAAACCCACCTACGGTTCGGTATCGCGCTACGGAGTGATCGCGCTGGCCTCCTCACTAGACCAGGTCGGCCCGGCCGCCCGCACCGTTTTGGACGCCGCGCTTTTGCACGAACTGATTGCCGGATACGACCCGCGCGACAACACGTCCCTAAACGCGCCGGTGGCGCCCGTTGTGGCCGCCGCGCGCGAGGGCGCTACCGGTGACCTGCGCGGGGTACGTATCGGCGTAATTACGGAACTGGCGGGGGAGGGCTATCAGGAAGACGTGCGCCTGCGCTTTGCCGAAAACCTCGATGCGCTGCGCCAAACCGGCGCTGAAGTTGTTGAGGTCTCCTGCCCGAATATTGAGCACGCCCTTGCGGCTTATGACGTGTTAAATGCCGCCGAGGCATCTTCCAACCTGGCGCGCTTTGACGGCATGCGTTTTGGGCAGCGGGTCGAACCCAGCGATGGCCGACCGGTAACAGTTGACACTGTCATGTCAGCCAGCCGCGGCGCGGGCTTTGGCCTGGAAGTAAAGCGGCGGATATTGCTGGGAATTTACGCGCTCTCCGGAGAAAACTATGAGACCGTCTTCGCTAACGCGCAGCGGGTGCGCTCGGTAGTGACCGAAGAGCTCCTTGCGGCGTTTAAGGCCGTTGACGTTCTGGTTTCCCCCACCTCGCCCGCTCCGGCCGGTCCACTGGGTGATGGAAAAGAAAACCCCGAAGCGCTCCTGCACAGTGACGTGGGCACCATCGCGGCCAACCTGGCGGGCACCCCAGCCATGTCGGTCCCGGCGGGATTAAGCGAAAATAATCTGCCCGTGGGGCTGCAAATTATTGCCCCGCAGCGCGCGGATGACCGCATGTACCGCGTGGGCGCGGCTTTAGAAACTGCTTTGCAAGAACGCTGGGGCGCGCCGCTGCTGGCGCAGGCACCGGCGCTGGGTCAAATGAAGGTGGAGGTCTCCAAGTGACTGCCGCAACTGAAGAACTCGTTGATTTTGATGAGGCCGTTGCCAAATACGACGTAGTTATGGGTATTGAAGTTCACGTTGAACTCAATACGAAAACTAAGATGTTTTGCGGCTGCGCCACCACTTTTGGCAATACGCCAAATTCCCAGGTGTGCCCCATTTGTCTGGCCCTGCCCGGTTCGCTGCCGGCGGTCAACGAAAAGGCTGTGGAATCGGCAATTCGCTTAGGACTGGCGCTAGATTGCCAAGTGGCGGAGTTTTCGCGTTTTGCCCGCAAAAATTACTTCTACCCGGATGTTCCCAAGAACTACCAAACTTCCCAGTCCGATGAGCCCATCGTGTACGACGGCAAACTGGAAGTCCCAGTCGACGGGGAATTCTTCGAAGTGCCCATCGAGCGCGCCCATATGGAAGAGGACACGGGTAAATCCCTGCACGTGGGTGGCCAAATGGGGCGCATCCAGGGCGCGGAATATTCACTCGTGGACTACAACCGCGGCGGTATCCCACTCATCGAGATAGTTACCCATCCGATTTACGTTCCAGGAGCCAAAGCCCCCCAAGTGGCGCGCTCCTATGTGGCAACACTGCGCGATGTCATCAAGGCCCTGGGGATATCCGATGTGCGCATGGAACAGGGGTCGTTGCGCGCCGACATCAACGTGTCGCTGCGCCCCTCTGCCGATGCGCCGCTGGGCACCCGAACTGAGACGAAGAATGTCAATTCCCTACGTTCGATCGAGCGCGCGGTGCGATATGAGATCTCGCGACAAGCCGCCGTCCTTAATCGGGGTGGCCAAGTACGCCAAGAAACCCGCCACTGGCACGAAGACACCGGTTCCACCACTGCCGGGCGCCTGAAGGAATCGGCCGAAGAATACCGCTACTTCCCCGATCCGGACCTCGTTCCCGTCACTCCCAGTGCGCAATGGGTCGAAGAATTACGCGCCACACTGCCCGAACTGCCCGCACTGCGCCGCGCCCGCCTGCAAAAGGAATGGGGCTTTAGCGACATGGAAATGCGGGACGTCATCAACGCCGACGCGATTGACGTCATCGAAGCAACCATCGCCGTAGGCACCACGCCCGCCGCCGCCCGCAAGTGGTGGATGGGGGAACTCTCCCGCATCGCCGGCGATGAAGAAAAAGCGCTTACTGATTTGGCCGTCACCCCGGAGCAGATCGCCGAACTGCAGGGATTAATTGAGGACGGCAAGTTGAACGATAAGCTGGCCCGTCAGGTTTTATCCGGGGTACTTGCCGCAGAGGGCTCACCCAAAGAGATCGTGGCCGCCCGCGGTCTGGAGATAGTTTCGGACGATTCGGCGCTGGATGCCGCGGTTGATGCCGCACTTGCCGAACAGCCCGAAGTGCTGGACCGGATCCGAGAGGGCAAAGTCCAAGCAGCAGGTGCGATCGTGGGCGCGGTAATGAAGGCCACCCGCGGGCAAGCCGATGCCGCTCGGGTACGGGAATTGGTCATGCAACGCGCCGAAGAGGGCTAGTTCGACTTTGCTGGAGGCTCAGCGGCCGTCGCAGCAGACGCCGGGGTGGCTGCGAGGTGTGAATTAATTACGCCTTAGAATCCGGAACATGACTGCGACGCCGCCAAGCCCAGATATCAAACCGAGAAGTCGAGACGTCACGGACGGACTCGAAAAGACCGCGGCGCGGGGCATGCTCCGCGCCGTAGGAATGGGAGATGACGACTGGGTCAAACCCCAGATCGGTGTCGGCTCTTCTTGGAACGAAATTACCCCCTGTAACCTCTCGCTGGATCGCCTCGCGCAGGCCGCAAAAGAGGGCGTACACGCCGCGGGTGGCTACCCGCTGGAATTTGGAACAATCTCGGTTTCTGATGGCATCTCGATGGGGCATGAGGGAATGCACTTCTCACTGGTCTCCCGCGAGGTAATCACCGACAGCGTTGAGACCGTGATGAACGCCGAGCGGCTGGACGGCTCAGTGCTGCTGGCTGGCTGCGATAAATCTCTGCCCGCGATGTTGATGGCCGCGGCGCGGTTGGATCTAGCTTCCGTATTTTTATATGCCGGTTCGATCGCTCCGGGCTGGGTGAAGCTCGAAGATGGAACTGAAAAGAGCGTCACCATCATCGATGCGTTTGAGGCCGTGGGCGCCTGCGCGCGCGGACTGATGAGCAATGAGGACGTCGATCGCATCGAACGGGCCATTTGCCCCGGTGAAGGCGCGTGCGGCGGGATGTACACCGCCAACACGATGGCCTCCGTAGCCGAGGCCATGGGAATGGCCCTGCCCGGCTCGGCGGCCCCGCCCTCGGCAGACCGGCGCCGGGACAACATCGCGCATAAGTCCGGTGAAGCCGTAGTTGAGATGCTCCGCCAGGGCATTACCGCCCGCGACATCATGACCAAGGAAGCCTTTGACAACGCCATGGCCGTCGTAATGGCATTTGGCGGTTCAACCAACGCGGTGCTGCATATTTTGGCCATCGCCCACGAGGCCGAGGTTAACTACACGCTCGAAGACATCTCACGCGTTGCCGATCGGGTCCCGCACCTGGGTGATTTAAAGCCCTTCGGTAATTACGTGATGAACGACGTGGACCGCATCGGTGGCGTACCGGTAGTGATGAAGGCGCTGTTAGATGCCGGTCTCATCCACGGCGATTGCCTGACCGTTACGGGCAAGACCGTTGCCGAAAACCTGTCATCCATCGCGCCACCCGACCCGGATGGGCAGATTCTGCGCGCCATGGACAACCCCATTCACGCCACCGGCGGCATCACAATCCTGCACGGCTCGCTAGCACCCGAAGGTGCGGTCGTAAAGTCAGCAGGCTTTGATTCAGACGTTTTCGAAGGCACCGCCCGAGTATTTGAGCGGGAGCGGGCCGCAATGGACGCCCTCGAAGACGGAACAATTCAAGCCGGCGATGTTGTCGTCATCCGCTATGAGGGCCCCAAGGGTGGACCGGGCATGCGCGAAATGCTGGCCATTACCGCCGCCATCAAGGGCGCGGCGCTCGGCAAAGACGTTCTGTTGCTCACCGATGGTCGCTTCTCTGGCGGAACCACCGGGCTGTGTGTGGGCCACGTTGCCCCCGAGGCGGTGGATGCCGGTCCGATCGCCTTTGTGCAAGACGGCGACAAGATCCGACTCGATGTGGCTAATAAGCGGCTGGATCTGCTGGTCGACGAGTCCGAAATTATGGCACGCAAGGACGGCTGGGAGCCGATCCCGGCGCAGTACACCAAGGGCGTGTTGGGTAAGTACCAAAAGCTTGTGAAGTCCGCCTCGTACGGCGCAATTTGTGAATAAATTGTGCGGGCGCTAGACCGGTCACCCTCTCCCTACAGTGGGGGAGGGTGACACTTATAGCGTTGAGGGGCTAAAGTAGTGCTCGTGCAGAAGGTTTTTGTAGTAGTAGTACTTACGCGGGGCGCCGACTAAGTCGCCGTCGTAATCGCGACGAGACCGTCTGCGCGCCCGCCCCTCGCCGAGCCCCACCGGGCCGAGGGGTTTTTTTTATGTCTGACCGAAGATGATCTTCAAGCACAGCCCAGCACCACCCGAGCTGGTCGAAAAACTGACCACCATTTACGCATCAGGAGAGATCCGATGGCCAAGGGTCCAATCCCGGCACCGCCTCGCAGCGCACCCACGCCTGGACCACAGCTCGTACCGTCAACTGAACCGCACGCCACTACCGCCCCCATTGAGGTAACCGGCGCGGAATCCATTGTGCTTTCGCTAGAAGCAACGGGAACCGAAGTCGTATTCGGCATCCCCGGTGGCGCGATTCTTCCCACCTACGACCCGCTCATGAGCTCTAAGAAACTGCGCCACGTACTCGTGCGCCATGAGCAGGGCGGCGGGCACGCTGCCGAGGGCTATGCTCACGCAACTGGTCGAGTAGGAGTGTGCCTTGCCACCTCCGGCCCCGGAGCTACCAACCTCGTCACGGCAATCGCCAACGCGCACATGGACTCCATTCCGCTTGTTGCGATCACGGGCCAGGTTAATGCCTCGCTCATCGGTACCGACGGGTTTCAAGAAGCCGACATTGTTGGCATTACCCTGCCAATTACCAAGCACAACTACTTGGTAACGGACCCGGATGACATTCCGCGGGTCATTGCCGAGGCTTTCCACATCGCTTCTACCGGCCGCCCTGGTCCCGTCTTGGTGGATATCACCAAAGACGCGATGCAGGCCCAGACAACATTTTCCTGGCCCCAGCAGTTGGACCTGCCCGGCTATCACCCGGTCACGCGCCCGCACTCGAAGCAAATTCGCGAGGCTGCCCGCTTGATGGCAACATCGGCGCGACCAGTTCTATATGTCGGTGGGGGAGTAATTCGCGGAAATGCTGGGGAGGAACTGCGCGCGCTGGTTGATGCCTCGGGTATCCCAGTCGTCACCACGCTCATGGCGATGGGCGCCCTTCCGGACTCGCACCCCCAGCATCTGGGCATGCCCGGAATGCACGGCACGGTCGCAGCAGTATCTGCCCTGCAAAAGGCCGACATGATCGTGGCGCTGGCGGCCCGGTTTGATGACCGAGTCACCGGAAAGCTCTCCAGCTTCGCGCCGCACGCAAAAATTGTCCACGCCGATATTGATCCGGCCGAGATCTCGAAGAACCGGACCGCTGATGTGCCGATTGTCGGTGACATCAAGGAGGTTTTGGCCGAACTGGTTGAAGAACTGGGCCGGGCGCATGCCGAACACGGCAAACCGGATCTCACGGCTTGGTGGCGCCAGCTGGATGACTGGCGCGAGCGCTACAGCCTGGGCTTCGATGAACCATCGGACGGTCTGATGGCGCCGCAGTACGTGCTGGAGCGCATCAGCGAAATTTCTGGCCCGGAGTCCATATTCGTAGCCGGCGTGGGCCAGCATCAGATGTGGGCATCGCAGTTCATCAACTATGAACGTCCCCGCAGCTGGATCAACTCTGGCGGGCTGGGGACGATGGGCTTTTGTGTCCCGGCCGCCATGGGCGCCCAGGTCGCCGAGCCGAATCGTCCAGTTTGGGCAATTGATGGCGATGGTTCGTTCCAGATGACCAATCAGGAATTGGCCACCTGTGCGATTGAAGGAATTCCGATTAAGGTCGCCGTCATTAATAACTCATCTTTGGGCATGGTGCGTCAGTGGCAGACGCTGTTCTATAACGAGCGGTATTCAAACACTGACCTGCACACCGGCCAGGACACGCGCCGCATTCCGGACTTCGTAAAGCTGGCCGAGGCATACGGTTGTGTCGGGCTGCGGTGCGAGCGTCCCGAAGATGTCGACGCGACAATCGCCAAGGCGATGGAGATCAACGATCGCCCGGTCGTGGTCGATTTTGTGGTTAGCCCTGACGCCATGGTGTGGCCGATGGTTGCCGCGGGCGTGAGCAATGACGACATCCAATACGCGCGGGGAATTAGCCCCACGTGGGACCGCGACGAATAGAAGAGGGGTTAAGCGAAATGAGCAAGCACACGCTGGCTGTTTTAGTCGAAGACAAGCCCGGTGTTTTAACGCGCGTATCCGGCCTTTTTTCCCGCCGCGGGTTCAACATCGATTCACTGGCGGTGGGGCCGACTGAGCATCCCGACATATCGCGCATGACCATCGTGGTTGATGTCGAGGGCATGCCGCTAGAGCAGGTCACTAAGCAACTCAATAAGCAGGTCAACGTCTTAAAAGTCGTTGAGCTTGAGAGCAACACCGCGGTAAAACGCGGGCTGCTTGTCGTGAAGATTCGCACCGATATTCCCACCCGTTCACACATCCTGGAAGTGGTGGAACTGTTCCGGGCCCGCGTAATCGACGTGGTTCCCGAAGCTGTGACTATTGAGGCGACCGGAGACCCCGAGAAATTGGACGCCTTATTGGCGGCTTTAGAGCCGTTTGACATTCGTGAAATTGTGAAATCTGGTGCGGTGGCTATTGGGCGCGGAGCGCGCTCGATTACCGATCGCACAGTGGATCGCAACGTCCGCATTGCCTGAGAAACTCTTGCAGTTTCTTATGAAAATAAGTATTTAAATAACTACAGCGAAAACTATTCAAGGAGACACCAACGTGGCAGAACTGTTCTACGACGATGACGCCGACCTATCAATCATTCAGGGCAAGAAGGTTGCCGTAATTGGGTACGGCAGCCAGGGGCACGCCCACTCGTTGAACCTGCGTGATTCCGGTGTGGACGTCACCGTAGGTCTCCGCGAGGGAAGCTCCTCGCGGGCCAAAGCGGAGGAGCAGGGCCTAAAGGTCTTAACTCCGGCCGAAGCGACCGCGCAAGCCGACGTTGTCGTCATCCTGGCGCCCGACCAGGTGCAACGTCACCTTTACGCCGACGAAATTGCGCCCAACCTCAAGCCGAACGCCACCCTGGTTTTCGGCCACGGTTTCAACATCCGTTATGAATACATCAAACCGCGTGAAGACATCGACGTAATCATGGTTGCGCCCAAGGGCCCGGGCCACTTGGTGCGCCGCGAGTATGTTGATGGCCGCGGTGTTCCAGTAATCGTGGCAGTTGAGCAAGACCCTTCCGGAAATGCGTGGGCGCTGGCGCTGTCGTACGCCAAGGCAATTGGTGGCCTGCGCGCTGCCGGTATCAAGACCACCTTCACGGAAGAGACTGAAACCGACCTCTTCGGTGAACAGGCCGTGCTGTGCGGTGGTGTATCGCAGATGGTGCAGTACGGCTTCGAGGTACTGACTGAAGCCGGCTACCAGCCCGAGGTTGCATACTTTGAGGTATTGCACGAGCTCAAACTCATTGTCGACCTGATTTTCGAAGGCGGTATCGCCAAGCAGCGCTGGTCCGTTTCCGATACGGCCGAGTACGGCGACTATGTCTCCGGCCCGCGCGTAATCGACCCGTCCGTGAAGGAAAACATGAAGGCCGTGCTTGCCGATGTGCAAAACGGTTCCTTCGCAGACCGCTTCATCAAGGACCAGGAAGCTGGCGCTCCCGAGTTTAAGGAACTGCGCGCTAAGGGCGAAGCCCATCCAATCGAGGCCACCGGCCGCGAGCTGCGCAAGCTCTTCGCCTGGGTATCCGATGAGGGCACCGAGGACTACACCGAAGGCTCCGTCGCGCGGTGACGTTGTCGTGCGGTGACTTTGTTACGCGGTGACGTTGTCGCATGGTGACTTCCGCGTGGCGCGATCAGTTTCGTGTTGCGATGCGATGAACGTATAGAAATTGGCCCGAGCGGGTGCTCCGCTCGGGCCTTTTTCGACTTCGCCCCACATATTGCGCGCTGCGTGCGCTGCTCCTGTTTCTCGTGGCGTGGGCTGGCGGTGTTTCTCGCGGCCGGAGTGCGTGATTTCTCGCTGTGTAGCAAGAGCTGCTGTATGCGGTTAAAAGGCATCACAAGAACGCAAAATGTCCTGATCTCAGGATGGTGTGTAGTCGCAGTTGCGCCATCCGGCTAAAAAGTCACACGCAAGAAAATTTGGCGCACA
>DAHVRJ010000095.1:0-4337 GCA_027322505.1 Demequinaceae bacterium | reverse complement strand
GTTTTTCGATGGGGGATCGGGTGTGGGCGTGCACGCTGGGGCACGGCGGACGCCAGGGAAGTTTCGCCCCCCGTGCCGTCGTACCTGAAGATCGGCTCTACCCACTTTTGGACGACGTCGCTTATGAAAATGCGGTCGCGATCGCCCATCCCGGAACTACTGCGGCCCTAGCGTGGTTTGCACACGCAGGCTTGCGCGCCGGACAGACGGTGTTTGTGGGTGGGGCCGCTGGGAATGTGGGCGCTGCCGCGGTAGCCATGGCGCGCTGGGTCGGGGCGCGGGTGATTGCTTCGGCCGGCGCGAAGGATTTGCAAACTGTGCGTGAGGCGGGCGCTGACGTGGCGGTGGATTACCGCGCGACTGATTTAGCGCGCAAAGTTTTGGCTGCGGCGCCGCAGGGCGTCGATGTGGTGTGGGATACCTCCGGCCTTATGGACTACGCTGCCATGGCGCAAATGGTGACAGTGGGCGGCAAAGTGCTCGTAACCGCGGCGGGGGCGGGGCCGGCTTCGGTGCCGTGGGGGCGGTTGTATACCAAAGACGTAGATGTGTTGGGGTTTGTGCACTCGCGAGCCAGTGCGCGGGAGATGCGGCGTGCGGCGGAAGTTGTCAACACTGGCCTGGTCGATGGGTGGCTGCGGCCGAACATCACCGAAACAGCCGGTCTAGCTGCTGCCCGGCGCGTGCATGAACAGATGGAGGCCGGAGACGTGCGCGGCCGCATTGTGTTGCGAGTCGGACTCTGATGCTATTCGAAGACTTCGGCCGCCAGTGAGGTGGAGTGGTGGGGAAGCCAGCCTTCCGGGGGAGGCCCGTAATTTTGCTGCCGCCACGCTTCATATACGGCGATGGCCGCGGAGTTTGACAGGTTCAAGGAGCGCACACCTGGTTGCATCGGGATGCGCACCTTTTGGGTCAGGCGGCGGTCAGCCAGGACTTCTTCGGACAGGCCGGTGGGTTCGGTGCCAAACAGGAGCGTATCGCCGGGCTGGTACATAACTTGGTCGAACTGGACGTCGCCGTGGCCAGTGAAGGCGAAGATGCGGCCAGTTCCATTTCCGGTGACGAAATCAACAGCGCGGTCGAAGTTTTTATGGACGTAAACCCGCGATAAATCGTGATAGTCCAAGCCGGCCCGGCGCACCCGCGCGTCGGTCAGTTCAAAGCCAAGGGGTTCCACCAGGTTCAGCGCGGTGCCCGTTACGGCCGCCAACCGGATGGCGTTGCCCGTATTGGGCGGGATCACGGGGTTGTGGAACATGATGTGGAACACGAGAGCCATTGTGCCCGATTTAGCCGCCTAGAACCCCAACGCGGTCCCCGCAAATTTACATCTCTCGTGCTCCGCAGCGCCCAGGCTGCCGCGCGGGGTCGCGCGTTTAGATTTCGTCTGCAAGGATGCGCGCTGCCATGGCACCAACCAGGATTGCCGGTGCCATGGTGTTTCCGGGTTGACGCGGAAGGACTGAAGCATCTGCTACCCGCAAACCCTCGACGCCTTTGACTCGCAGGGCCGGATCGACAACGGAATCTTCATCCACTCCCATGCGGGCAGTTCCCACCGCATGGAACGCATTGCCACTTTGCATTGAAAAGGCGCGTACCTCATCGCGGGTTTGGACATCGGGACCCGGCATCTGCTCTTCCACTATTATCTCGCGCAGCGGTGATTGGGCTGCGATCTCGCGCGCGACCTCCATGATGCGCTTTTGCGCTTCCTGTTCCCAATCATCTTCCAAATAGTGAACATCTATTGCGGGCGGGGCGAACGGGTTGATGCTCGTGGCGTGCACCGAGCTTTCCGACGTGGGGTGGGCTAAGTACCCTGTGCCCCAGACTGCTGGTTCTGGCGAAGGAGCCATCCCGGTAGCGGTTAAATCAAGACCAAATGGGGCGAACATCAAAAACAAATCCGGGTGGTCTAGTGCCTTATTAGACTTTGCGAACGCGCCCAGATCATAGGCTCCGGTACCAATTGTGCCCCGACCAGTGGCCAAATATTTCAAGCCAGCCAGCGCCTGGCGCGGAAGCGTACCCACCTGGTCGTAATACCCAATGTTTTCGTTGATCTTCCATTGGTAACCGAAAAACAACTGTTCTACCGCGTGTTCGCCAACGTGCGGTTGTTCCACGACGGTGTTAACACCTAGTTCATTTAAAACTCGAGGGTTTCCAATACCTGACCGTTCTAACAGCATGGGCGTTTCAATTGGCCCGCTGCTTAAAATTATTTCTGTCTTCGCGTGGAACATCCGGCGTTTGCCATCAACGAGTGCCTCCACAGCTTCGGCCCGGGCCCCATCGAAATAAACACGCAAAGCGTGCGCATGATTAATCCGAGTTACATTTTTGCGCTTCAATGCTTTTGATAAAAATGCCCGCGCCGTACTTACCCGGTGCCCGCGCCGAATGGTGTTGGGTATGTACCCGATCCGTTCCCCGTCATGTGAATTAAGATCCTCAGTCCACGGCAAACCGTAGGCTTTTGCCGCGGCGGCAATCCGGTCTAATAGCTCATCCGGTTCCCGCTGCACGGAAATACTGAGCGGACCGCCACTGCCGCGTGATTCGGCTGGCCCGAGTTCATTATCTTCAATAGCTCGAAACACGTCTAAGACCCGCGGCCAGGCCCATGTTTCGTCTGCCATTGCCGCTACCGAATTCCAATAATGGGCCCCAGCCCGGTCGTATTGCATTCCGTTTATGGCAGTTGAACCCCCATCCACCCGGCCGCGCTGCCAGTAGTCAACAGTTCCGGTACCGTTATCAAAATTTGTTGGATAATAAGAAGAGTCCCACTTACTTCCCATGAGGAAGAAACTAGCTTTCGGAATCGGAATTAGGGGGTTCCAGATGCCTCGTCCGCCGCTTTCAAGCACGAGGACGGAACGATTTGAACGCGCGCTCAACTGCTCTGCAAGTGTTGCTCCGGCCGCTCCGGCGCCAACAATTATGTAGTCGTATGTGTCTGGTCCGGTTATTGTTTTCCTCATTGAAAACCTCCAGCAGATCTGAATTTAACCTGGTTGCCGGTAGTGTTTCATATATCTCAGCTTTCTTGCGATGGCGTTTTTGCCGCCCGCCACATGGGCGCTAGAAAATGAAGACCCACGCCTCCAGGCCCATGATGAGCACGGCAAGGAGCCAAAACTGGAAGAAGATCTTGCGCTGGCGGGCGGTGCGGCCCAGCATTTGCCCCAGTTTTCCGGCGACAGCGGATAGGCCAATCAGCGCTGCTAGGGCCAGGGCAATAAATCCGTAATCGGGGTGGGAGCTACCAAAAGCAAAACCGATTAGGTACCAAAGCGGCAGGACTAAAAAATTAATGATGCTGGCGATGGCAGCGGTAGCTAGCGCGCCGATCCATATTGGTCGCGGCGATTCTTGGTGCTTCTCTATTGGCATAATAAGAGGTTAACGGGTGCCTCTCGAGCGAAATCGCGCGGAATCTCGGGCCGATCGCAGGTGTGGCTTTGGGAGCGGTGACGCGGCGAGAGGGTGGAAGGCCGACCGGGTTTGGATTGTGCAAGTGTGAGGGGCTAAACTAAAGCCCGGTTCCTTCGCGGAAACCGCCCTCGGGGCTGTGGCGCAGTTGGTAGCGCACCTGCATGGCATGCAGGGGGTCAGGGGTTCGAATCCCCTCAGCTCCACAATGTGATGAGTCGCGACATCGTTCATAGATGAGTCGAGTCATCGTTCATATTGGGAAGCCTTGGCCAGCGGCCGGGGTTTCTTTGTTTGTTTCGCCAGTAGTTGCGGGTGGGGTCGATGTCGTGTTCGGAGAATATTTCTCCGGTTTGGCGGTCGATAACGGTGACGGTGGTTTGGTCGACGATGATCAGTGCGGGTTTGCGGGCGTGGATTCGGCCGATGCCCAGGTGGTGGAGTTTTCCTGCTCGGCGCAGGGTGAGTTTGCCGAATTGGTCGACAATGTCGAAGCGAATCCGGTAGTGACCGTCGATGGGATGGCCTTGGGGTGCGGCTTTGATCGTGGCGGCGTAAGCGGCGGCCGGGGTGGCAGATTCTAGGGCGCGGTGGGGGCGCTGATTGTTGTAGATGGCCCGGAAATTATCGAGTTGTTGCTGTAGTTCTTCGCCACGCCGGACCTTTTGCATAATTTCGGTGCCCCGGACCGAGCCAACACGGCAGGGGGTGCATTTGCCACAAGATTCGATGGCGCAGAATTCAAGAGCGTATTGAGCCATTTTAGCCATGTCGACCGAATCATCAAAGGCGACGATTCCGCCGTGACCAACCATGGCAGAGATGGCCATATAGGCTTCGTAGTCGAGGGGAACGTCCCACTGCGACTCGGGAAGGTATGCGCCCAGCGGGCC
>DAHVRJ010000013.1:0-19679 GCA_027322505.1 Demequinaceae bacterium | reverse complement strand
TATCTGACCAACCGCGGCTATGGCGTATTGGTGAACCATCCCGAACACGTCTCATTCGAAGTCGGCAGCGAGGCCGTGGAACAGGTGCAATTCTCGGTTGCGGGGGAGCGGCTGGAGTACTTCATTATTGATGGCCCCACCCCGGCAGATGTGCTTGACAACTACACCCAACTAACTGGCCGGCCCGCCCAGGTTCCGGCCTGGTCTTACGGGCTGTGGCTGTCGACCTCCTTCACAACCAACTACGACGAGGAGACCGTTAACCACTTCATTGACGGCATGAAAGAACGCGATCTGCCGCTGGAAGTTTTCCACTTTGACTGCTTTTGGATGCGCGAGTTCGACTGGACATCTTTTGAATGGGATCCGCGCACCTTTCCCGACCCCGAAGGCATGCTTGCCCGCCTGCAAAAACAGGGCCTACGCCTCAGCGCCTGGGTCAACCCCTACATCGCCCAAAGGTCCGCATTTTTTGATGAGGGCTTAGCTAACGACTACTTCGTCAAACGACCCGACGGCAGTGTCTGGCAGTGGGACATGTGGCAAGCGAGCATGGCACTGGTTGATTTCACCAATCCGGACGCCAAAAAGTGGTATCAAAACAGGATTCGCAAACTCCTTAAACAGGGAATCCACGCCATAAAAACCGACTTCGGGGAACGGGTTCCCGTCGACGTTATCTGGCATGACGGAACCGATCCATACGTCATGCATAACTGGTACGCCCAGATATACAACGAAGCAGTTTTTGAAGTGATGGAAGAGGTCTTAGGCCGGGGCCAAGCCGTCCTTTTTGCACGCGCGGCCACCGCCGGCGGGCAAAAAATGCCGGTCCACTGGGGCGGGGATAACTCCTCCACATTTGAATCCATGGCCGAATCGCTGCGCGCAGGTCTTTCCATGTCGCTGTCTGGATTTGGGTACTGGTCCCACGACATTGGCGGTTTTGAAGGCAGCCCCGATCCGGCAGTTTTTAAACGCTGGCTGGCCTTTGGCCTGATGTCTTCCCATTCGCGTCTTCATGGCTCGCGCAGTTATCGCGTGCCGTGGATTTTTGATAACGGCCAGGAAGCACCGGGCCAAAGCGCCGTCGATGTTACGCGTCGATTTACCGACTTGAAGAAGCAACTGATGCCTTACCTGTATGAGGCGGGACTTGAAGCGCACAATTGTGGCCAGCCAGTCATGCGGCCCATGGTGTTGGCGTTCCCCAATGACCGCGCTACGGAATACCTGGACCGCCAATACCTTTTGGGGCCGGATCTTCTCGTTGCGCCAGTGCTGTCAGAAACCGGACAGGTGGACTACTACCTACCCGCTGGACGCTGGACCAACTTGCTCACCCACGAAACCGTGACCGGAGGAACCTGGCGAGAAGAAACCCATGATTTTTCTTCCATGCCCCTGTGGGTTAAAGAAAATGCGGTACTCATAACTCAAGAAATGGCCGAAACCTTCGAGAACGACTATTCCCAAAATGTGCTACTCACCATCTATCCGGGCACCAAAGACACCACAGTGGCCGCCACCAACCCGGCCACGGGCGAAAAAACCACCTTTGAAGTGCGCCGAAATTCCGGCGGCGTGACCGTCACAGCTGATCGCGACGTGCCATTTGCCGCCTGCATCCCCGGCGGCGAAAAGGTCACCGCCACCTCGGGCCGCCTGGAATTACGTAACGCGTGAAAGCGAGCTACAAGGCCGTGCCCGAAACCGCAAATAAAACTGCCCGCCCCCTGCCGGCTGACTTCACCCTCGGTTCAGCAACCGCCGCATACCAAGTTGAGGGAGCAGCGAACGAGGGCGGGCGTGGCCCCTCAATTTGGGACACCTATTCCCACACGCCCGGAAAAATCTGGAACTCAGATACCGGCGATTTAGCGTGTAATCACTACCACCTGATCGAATCTGACCTGGATTTGATGGCTGAACTGGGGCTGGATGCCTATCGTTTTTCGATTGCGTGGCCCCGGATCCAACCCACCGGAGTGGGGCCGCAAAACGAGACCGGTCTCGATTTTTATGATCGGCTCGTTGACGGTCTCCTCGCACGCGGAATCCGGCCCATCGCCACCCTCTATCACTGGGACTTACCCCAAGCCCTGGAAGATGCGGGCGGCTGGCCCGCGCGCGAGAGCGCCCTGGCTTTTGGTGATTACGCCGAGATTATGGGACGGCGCCTGGGGGACCGGGTCGCAATGTGGACGACCCTGAATGAACCGTGGTGCAGTGCGTACTTGGGTTACGCCTCCGGTGCCCATGCACCCGGCCGCACTGAGCCGGCTGCCGCACTGGCCGCCGTCCATAATTTAAACCTCGCCCACGGTCTGGCCCTGCAGGCTTTACGCGCAGCCGTGACCAACGAACCCGATTATTCGGTGACGTTGAACTTTCACGTCCTCCGCTATGCCGGGGATTCGGGTCGAGAAGCGGCACGCCAAATCGATGGATTGGCTAACCGAGTTTTTCTTCAGCCCATGTTGGAGGGCAAGTACCCCGCCGATGTCATTGCGGACACCGCCTCCGTCACCGATTGGTCTTTTATTAAGGACGGCGACGCGCAAGTAATTCAGCAACCGCTCGACGTGTTGGGGGTAAATTACTACTCGACTACTCGGGTGGATTTGTGGGACGGAATATCGCAGAAACAGTCAGCTGACGGGCATAAGAACGTGGGCCACTCACCCTGGCCCGGGGCAGATCGGGTGGAGTTTTTGCCCATGCCGGGCCCGTATACGGCAATGGGTTGGAACATTGATCCCGATGGGTTGCGCGAACTCCTCGTCGATTTGGGGGAGCGGTACCCCGATTTGCCGCTGATGGTTACGGAAAACGGCGCTGCCTTCGCCGATGAAGTCGTAGCTGACCCTTCGCGAACTAGCGGCAAGGCAGTGCACGATGCGGAACGCACAAAATATATTCACGACCACATTGGCGCGGTACTTGACGCGATCGAGCAGGGCGCGGACGTGCGCGGATACCTGGTGTGGTCCCTGTTAGACAATTTCGAATGGGGCTATGGGTATTCCAAGCGTTTTGGTATCGTGCACGTCGACTATGACACTTTCGAACGCATTCCGAAAGACAGCGCACTGTGGTTCCAAAAGCTGTGTGCCCAGCGCATATTGAGATGACACAGGCACAGGTCGCTTGCTGCGCGGCATCCGGCGACTAGGCACCGCCGCGCGAAAGGCCAATCGTCATTGCCGTAATTGAGCGCGGGAGTTTAGGCTTCCTATCAACACAATAGGAGTGCGAAGGATCAACGATGAGACTTAAGGGCATTGACCCACTGCTTAGTCCCGCTCTATTGGAAACACTTGCTGCCATGGGGCACGGTGACGTGCTTGCGGTAGTGGACCGGAACTTTCCCGGGGCCTCCACTACGCAGCGGCTAATTGAAATGCCGGGTATAAGTGTCGATGCGGCGCTCGCAGCAATCATGACGCTCTTTCCCGTTGACGACACATTTGAAACACCGGCGGCCTGGCGCATGGGCGCTGTGGGGGAGGAACAAACAGTACTGCCCGTACACGCGGCAGTCCAGGAAGTCTTGAATGCCGCTGAAGACCGCGAAGTAGAAGTCGCGCCGCTGGAGCGGTTCGAGTTCTATCGCCGAGCACGGGAAGCCTTCGCCGTGGTGCAAACCACCGAGGAGCGACCCTATGGATGTTTCCTAATTGCTAAAGGCGTGGTTTGAGGCAGCATTGTCGCCACCCTATTTCGACGCGAGACTCAGCTAATGAGGGCAAAAAATCAAACTATTCTAAAGTCAGGGTCGTTCGGTAGTTTCGAACCCGGCCGGGCTCGAGAAGAATGATCTCATTATCTTTCTCGGCCTGAGCACGCCCGGAGTCTTTAGACGTAGCGGGCTCCACTCCGAGGACGTTGACACCTGGGCTAGCATCTCGCCATAAAATAAGCATTGGCCAATCCTCATTGTGCTGGGCAACACTGAATGTGATCCCTGCAGGTGATTTAACAACTGTCGTTGTGATTTCACCATTTGGTTCGAAATATGCAACTATTTCAGGGCTCGGGTGCTCTTCTAACTCTAAATGCCACGGTAAATGCCCAATCGGTTTTCCAACTGGATCTCGAGTGCCTATTAAAATTGCGTTTGTTGCCACAGTGCTTCCGGGCGCAACTAGCGGATAGCCAAGATTTATATGATGCCGGAACATGTGTCCCGTGGTTTGAAACCCTGCGTTAGAGACGGTGTCACTAATGGTTATCTTGGGTTGGGACGTGCTAGCTATAATTTTGCGATTAAGAACTAGTGGAACCTCGCCGAGTCCCGCTTCGATGATAGTTCCTGTGATTTCAATGCTTTTCTCATTTAAATGTTCGATAAATTGCCAGTGTACGTTTTGCGCGGGAATGTGCCCAATACGCCCGTGCAATCCGTAGTGTTTTCCGTTCACAGTTGATGGTGCTCCGGTGGAGCGCAAGCCGCATGTCGTTAGAAGGCCGCCCGAAAAGGTTTGCGTCCACCCATTGCCGTGGGGCTCGAAGCGACTCGAAGCAGATGTTCCCTGAATCGGCCTCCAAGCGATCGGATTTCCGTGTGCATCGGCCCAGCCGATGTCCAAAGCTCTATCTATCAGGACATCGAAGGAAAACCCCTGGGGATTTCGGATAGCCAAAATAGGGGTGCCGCGCGCTGAGCCGTCTTCATGAGTCAGCCGTTCAACTTTTACTAGTTGTTCTGGCGAACCGGTTAGCTTCTGGAGTGTGGAACCATAATCCATACCGTTTTCCATCAGCCCGCACCACGTACTTCCGCCGAGGAAGAGCGACGCGCTCCGATTGCTATAGCTGTGACAAGTACGGTTCCTGTCAAAACGTATTGCCAGTAGGACGCCACACCTAAGAGGTTTAGGGCGTTGTTTAGCACTGCGAACAAAATTGCACCTACGAACGTGCCAAACGCAGTGCCGCGCCCGCCTCGAAGGGCCGTTCCGCCAACGACAACTGCGGCGATGACATCCATTTCGAATCCGATGGCCATATTGCCTTCTGCGGATGCCAAGCGGCCAGACATGAAGACACCAGCTAAAGCGAAGCAGATTCCCGCCACTACGAAGACAAGGACTTTAGTTCGTTTTACCGGCATTCCCGCTAGAACAGCGGCCCGTTCGTTAGAGCCGAATGCGCGTAGCGTTCGCCCAAAGTAAGTCCGATAAAGCAAGCAATAAGTCAAAAAGGCGGCAGCAATGAAAATCAAAAATGGGACTGGTATACGCCCAATAGTCTCGGTTGTAAAGGAACGATAGTTACTAGAAGTAATGCTGACCACATTTCCTGACGTCCAAATGAAAGCCACGCCCAGAAACAGATACAACGTTCCCAAGGTCGCGATAAAAGGCGCTATTCGGACGTAGGTGACCAGCAAGCCGTTGAATAAGCCGAGAAGTGCCCCAATCACCAGGGCCAGTGCTAAGGCGCCTCCAATTGTCGTATAAGGCAGGACCGTTGCTACGGCAATGGAGCTGACAGCGATGACGCCACCGACTGATAAATCGAGTATTCCGCCTGCGATAAGAAGGGTCATCCCGCATGCGGCCAGACCCACAAATGTTGCCTGGAAAAGGACGTTGGAAATATTTCCGCCGCTCCAAAAAGCCGGCTTTAAAATTCCGACACCGATGCAAAGTAAAACCAAAATTCCCAAGAGGTACTGGCGTGAAGCGAAGTCAAAGATCGTACCTAGGAGCGGCTGCTTACTGTTTTCTTCTGAAGCCCGGCTTCGGCTCGCCCCTATTGTCCGTTCTTGGGTGGCAGCATTCTTAGTCATTAGTTCCTTCCCTCCAACATGCGGCGTACCGCGGAGCGTTGTGCACCGTCAATGCTGAGCGCGAACACAAGCAAGGCTCCGAGCGCAACATACTGGTAGAACGAGGGCACATTGAGAAGATTGAGTCCGGAATTAATCATCGAAAGCAATGCAGCAGCGATAAAGGTGCCCCCGATCCTGGGGCGTCCACCAGCCATGCTCGTGCCGCCGAGCACAACGATGGCAATAGCCTCCAACTCCAGACCGGAAGATATTGAACCGTTCACGACGCCGAGTTGACTCGCTAAGAACACACCGGCTATGCCGGCCCCTGTACCCGCCGCCACATAGGAGAATAGAAGAATACGATTTATTTTCACGCCGGTATCGAGGGCAGATTCTGGGCTGCCGCCAACGGCAACGAGGTGCTTACCAAAGCGCGTACGGTCAAGGGCAAAAGCCATTGCAATACCAAGCACTACGGCCGCAATAAACGGAACTGGAACGCCTAACAGCGAGCTGGTAGCGATGGAATTAAACCCCGTAGAGGTGCTTGCAATTGGTGCTCCACCGGTAAACAGCAGTACAACACCTCGGTAGACACTTAGGGTGCTTAGGGTTGCAATGAAACCCGGCACTCTAAAGCGCGTTACTAGTATGCCGTTCACTAGGCCGAGTAAGGCTCCGACTACCACTCCCGCCAGCGATCCTGCTAACGGCCCCATTGAATTCACGACCGCAACCGTGATACACGCCGTCAAAGCCTGCGCGGACCCGACTGACAAATCAATTCCGCGGACTGCAATGACGACCGTCATTCCATATCCAACAAACGCCAAGATCGCGGCATTAACCAGCATGTTGGTTATGTTTGAAGACGAGATGAAATTGGGAATAATGAATATTCCAGCCAGTAGTACCAGAATAAATGGTATTAAGACTCCGGCGTTTTGAAATACGCGTCTGCGCTGCTCGGCTTTTCGCGCGCGTTCTGCTGATCGTTTACGGTCGTCATCGACAAGTTCCTCGACGACCGCGGCAGTTGAATCAGCCATTAAATAACTCCTTTGTGCCTTGGCCGACTGATGCTGCAACGATGTTTTCTTCCGTTACGTCAGTACCACGAAGCTCGGCCACTTCCCGGCCCGTAAAATATACGATGCACCTTTCCGCAATGGCGGCTAATTCTGGCGCATCAGAACTCGATACCACGATTGCAACACCTGCTGCGGCAAGCTGCTTTATCAATTCGTAAATATCGACCTTTGCTCCAACGTCAACACCCCGGGTAGGTTCGTTGAGAAGCAAAACTGCGCAGCCAGAAAGCAACGATCTCCCAAGGAGGACTTTTTGCTGGTTGCCGCCTGAAAGATTTCCTATGAGCTGCCGTCCATGTGGAACGCGGATTCTCATATCGTTGCGTAGTGACTCAAATTGTTTCCGCTCGTCTTTTGGGACTGGAAAAAGTCTCGGCAGAACTGGTAGGTCTTTACGGTCGCGGGAGACCATCGCGTTTTCAGTGACATTCAAATGTGGGAGGATGCCTTCGCTTTTCCTGTCTTCAGAAAGCATAAAAATGCCGTTCTTTAAGGCGTCCCTACTCGACCGTAGCTTTACTCGCTTGCCGTCGACATCGACATGCCCACCGGTGGGTGTCAGATCGCCATATAGAGCGCGAGTTAGTTCAGTTCGGCCAGAACCAACAAGGCCTGCAAGCCCGACGATTTCTCCCGCGCGTACGTTGAGATTGAACGGTGTGGCGATGCCAGGTATTTGTAGGTCAGATACTTCTAGACGCATCGAAGCCTGAGATGCCTCCGCGGGTGCGCGCTCAAAAGTCTCGGGCTTCCGTCCCAGCATGTGCTCGACTAGCTGGGCTTCGTTCAGATTCTTAGTTGGCTCATTCGCTACTAATGATCCATCTCGCAAAACGGCCACTTCGTCACAAATCTTGAATATTTCATCCAAATGGTGAGATACATAGATGATCGCTTTGCCTTGCGCTGCGAGCCGCTGAACGATTGAAAGAAGACGCGAGATTTCCGATCCGTTTAGTGCAGCGGTTGGTTCGTCCATGATGAGAATACTGAAGTCACGCGAAAGAGCACGGGCTATCTCGATCATTTGACGGTCGCCGACAGTGAGAGAAGCGACGAGCCTATGCGGATCTAAATCTAATCCCAGTTGATCTAAGATTTCAGAAGCCCGCCGCGTTGTAGATGTTTTATTTACTACAGATGCTTTTGTGATCTCGTGACCAAGAAAAATATTGTCCGCAATGGATAATTCGTCTACGAGACGAAACTCTTGGCTTACGACGCTTATTCCTGCGGACTGAGATTCTGCAGAATTCCGGAAATTCTGTCGTTCGCCTCGGATCTCAACGATGCCGTCTTTTGGTTGCTCAATACCGCCGAGCACCCGAATGAGCGTGCTTTTACCAGCTCCGTTTTCACCTACAAGCCCAAGTATCTGTCCAGTGTTTAATTCAAGTGATACACCTTTAAGCGCCTTAACCCCGGGATACTCTTGGACGATACGATCGACCTCGAGGACTGGTGCCACGATCGAGCCTCCAAAACTTTTAATAGAGGGGCGGAGCCAGGTATAGCGCTCCGCCCCTTGTGCCGCCTGATTAATTTAATCCTGTGCCGCCCGCGAATCGCGGAACTCATCTAGATTCTCAGCTGTGACGATTTCCACAGGGAAGAGGACTGTCTTTTCTTCCTCGTCATCGTATTCAACATTGCCGTCAAGCAGCGCAAGAACAGTTTCGACTGCGCGGATGCCTTGTCCATATGGGTCTTGGGCCACCGTAGCGCTCATTTTTCCTTGTTCAATGAGGTCTAACGCACCATCGGCCCCATCGAAGCCGATAAGAATAAAGCCATCATCGACTGACTTTCCCGCGGTCTCCATAGCTCGTTGAGCCCCGATGGCGGAATCATCGTTCGCGGCATAAATTACTTCGAGGTCTGGGTTGGCTGAGAGCATGTCTTGTGCGGCTGCAAAACCACCATCGACAGTATCGTTTCCATCGAGGCTGGAGACGATTTCGAAGTCTTCATGCTCCTCCATCTTCGCGACGAATTCCTCCACACGCTCTTCGCCGACGACGGAGCCAGCATGCAGCTCGATCACGCCTACTTTGTGCGGACCATCATCCTCACCCAGCTCTTCTATTACGTAGTCGGCGGCAAGTGCCCCACCTTCAGTGTTATTGGACTGGATGTATGCGTCATAGTCACCTGCAGTGCCGATGTCTGAGATAACCACCGGGATGTTCTCATCGTGCGCGGCATCAATTGTGGTTGGCAGGGCCGAAGGTTGGACGGGGGTGATGATCAATCCGGAAATTCCTTGATTAATTAGATCTAGACTGCCGGAAACTTGTTGTTGTTGATCGGATTTCTGGTCAACAACTGTCACTTCGATGCCCTCGCGTTCAGCGGCTTTTTCAACACCGGCTGCGTACGATTGCCAATACGGATTTTGTAGGTCGTAAACGGAGTAGCCGAGTGTGAGTGGGTCTTTCTTTTCAAACTGAGTCTCGTTTTGGGATGAAGCGCCATTGTCTCCATTTGAGTTGTCGGGTTCGTCTGCACCGCTTGCACATGCTGTCAACATGAGACCCGCGCTGGCGATTGCCGCGACAATAGATGTGGAACGCATCGTTGCCTCCTGACGATTTATACGTCTAGTTAGTTATTTTGCGAAATTAACGGATTTTTGTGGTTAATCTGCCGGTGTTAGCGGCTTCGGTTATGAAGTCGTTGTCATGAAGATGTGCCCAAGACGGCAAAGGAGCAGGCTTGTCTTGCGCGTGTTCTGTCGGTTCATGGCTGTATGTTGAGACTTCCCGAACTACCAGAGGAACCGGGGAGTCTTTTGGGCACCCGAATGCGTGCAAATGCTTACGATGCATCACGAATTTTGGGTCGCCGGCACTCAGTCGCACGTAACTCGTTAGATCTTTATATGAAGCGGCACGGCCCTCTGGGAGCTCGATTCCTTCTGGCCATGCTTCGCCGGGCTGCATGGGACGGAACTCGAGAGGTTTTTCGTCGCCCATGGCAATGGGGTCAGGTGAGTAAAAGACGTCCATTTCACCTAGAACTACCTCATAACTCTCCGTCTTCCGCTGGTGATAGTGGGGCGGGCAAAACTTCCCTGGATGAACGATCATCAACTTGTCGCAAAGCCCGCCGTATTCCGCGTATTTTGCTGCTCCTTCCGGCAGGCCGTCTACAGCTCCTTCGTTCAGGGATTCGAAGATAATCATGACTTCATATGGTTCTCGAGACCATATGCCCTGCTCGAATGCTTGATACTGGTCATCGCCAAAGATGATGCCTGCGCTGTCGTTGATCATGTCGGGTGTAATGGGGTACCGAAGCGCATGTGCGAGGCCGACGGCTTCATTAATCCACTCATCGTATTCGCGGCGAGTTACGTATTGCCTAGTCAAGATCTCCTCCGTTGGGCTCGACCGAACTGTGTTATTGGAACGGTTCAATGAACCGGTTCATTAATTATGCATGAGTATCGTCCAATGTCAAACGGGCTAGCGTCGCGCCTTTAGAGACCCTGTGAAAACGTGGCCGTAGAGCGTGGGGGCACCGGAGGCTCAGGTTCTACTTAGCGTGCAAGGGGAAATGACGTGCCTCGCACTAAGCAAAACAGCGTCGTTGGACCAGCTGAAAATCGAATTGGGATCGGTGTTTCTGGCGTAATTTGCTAGCTTGATTCACGCACAATGAGTCTGGGGTCAAAGGTAACGTGCGTGCCGGCTGCGGCTCTCGAAGGCTTGAGAAGCAATTTGGCTGCTGCGCTTCCCATCTCGAAGGCCGGCTGGTGGACGGTAGTCAAAGGTGGGTTCAGTGCCGCTGCGAAATCGGCATCGTCATATCCCACAAGAGCCATCTCTTTAGGGACTTGAATTTCTCGTTCTTGCATCGTGAGCAGGGCGCCGAGGGCGAGCATGTCATTTACGCACATTACAGCTGTAACCGCGCCTTCTTCTAGAAGAGTCGCCATCGCTTGACTCCCTTCGCTTACGGTCAAATCGTCGACCACCACGTCAACGATTGCATCGTGGGGATCTAAGCCATGCTGCTGCATGGCCTGAACCGCGCCTTGCTTTCGTTCCGCGCACCAAGAAACGGTGGCAGGACCATTAATTAGAGCAACCTTGCGATGGCCCGACTCGACAAGGTGCTTCATCGCCATGCGTGCGCCTTCGACATGGTCGAGGCTAACCCACGCCCCCAAGGATCCGGGAGTTTGCCGTTCTAGGGACACAACTCCAAACCGGCTACTTTGGAACGCGGCCCATTCGTCTGAACGATCGGAAATGGGGGCGATAACCAGGCCGTCCACGCCTTGACTTTCTAATACGTGGAGCAAATGACGTTGGCGGTCATTGTCTTGACGGCTCGAAGAGACCACCATCGTTAGGCCCGCCGCATCGACGACTCCTTCGATCCCGCGAAGCACTGTGGCCCAGAACGGGTTTCCAACATCAGGTACTACCACGCCAATCAGATTCGAGCGGCGACTCCGTAGCTGGCCCGCAGCGCGGGAAGGCACAAATCCAAGTTCCCGCATAGCCTCTTGAACACGTTCTCTGGTCGCAGTGCCTACGCGATCCGGGTGGTTGAGTACGTTCGAAACGGTTCCAACTGAGACTTTTGCCATGGCTGCAACTTCCCTAACGCCTATCGTTCGAGGGGGAGTCGAGGTATCACTAGTCTTTTCCGTCATGGTCTCGTTTCCGTTCCGTATAGGCGGCTTAAGAGGGAGTGCTACGACGGGGACTCCCCAGCTCTCTAACTTGGCGTGGTCTTGCGGCGTGGATACTACAGTCCGTAGGACGCCGGGCAGTGCAAGGGGGCGTTGCTATCTAATATAGGGCGCATAAATATAAGCTGAAGTCTAGATCTGCGTTATGTGCTTCGCGGCCGCCGTAATTGTGCTCATTTCTTTCAGACTAAATTAGTGTTTTTGGGATTAGATTAGTCGCGGTGGGCGACGTGAAATTTCACCGATCGGGTGTCCCGCGTCGTCTTCCTTCTTGCCTTTTGGCTCGCGCGTAAATAAAGACGTGAAGCGAGTCGACGATCCAGGGCCATTTGCGTGACTGCTTTGCATAGGCGCCATTTTCTTCACTTTGAACCGGCGCCAAAGTGGGGATAGGTCGACATGATGCATGCGTTGGGGTGACGAGGCGCATGCAGCTCGCGCGAGGGGTAAAAGTGCGAAAAGCGTCTTCAGCATAAGCTAATGCGTCTCGCAAAGATCTGCTATAAACGGTGTAAAGTGCTGCTTAATTGCATTATTTAACGTACTTTTCGTCACGGGATCTTGAGTTCTTTATTGCGAGGCCGCCTGGGTCGGCCCGCATTAAATTTAATAGTTTTCTACGGAGAGAATTGATCACTTTTAAGGTAGTGAGTGTTCGTTTTTAAACATGCTTGATTCACTACAGGTAGTGGTCCCGGAGCCAACTGGGTGGGTCAGTGGCAAGGCTTGTCTCTAGGGTTAGCCAACAAAGGTTAACGTATCGGCCAAGGTGAGAGACGTCGTCCAAAATCAATTCCCGGGACACGCCTGCACGCGGTAAAGAGAAGGGGAGTATCCTGCCAGGATGCCTAGTGACTCAACTTTTAGCGATCTGCACGCGGTAAGTCCGGATTCGCGGCGCAACGCGGCACAAGAAATGCCCGAAGAGTTGCGCAAAGACGTTCGGCTATTGGGTGACCTGTTAGGTCAGGTCTTATCGCAGGCCGGCGGAGCGGATTTGCTGGCTGATGTGGAGCGGTTACGTGAGCTGACCATTACGGCATATACCGATCCGGATGCCGGGGCCTTTGCCGAGGCTGAAGAACTCGTTGGCAGTTTTACTCTGGATCGTGCCGAAGAGGTGGCACGGGCGTTTACTTGCTATTTCCATTTGGCAAACCTTGCCGAAGAGGCGCATCGGGTGCGGGTGCTGCGGGCGCGCGAGGGTAAGGGCGAGACGGGCCCCGAAGACTCGCTGGCGGGCGCCGTGCGCCGGCTGCGGGAGGAGTATCCCGAAGATGAGGTAGCGCGGCGAGTTGGAGGCCTCGAGTTCCGCCCGGTCCTTACCGCCCACCCCACGGAGGCCCGGCGCGGGGAGATCAACGCGGCGATTCGGCGCATCACAGACTTACTCGAGGCGCGGGGAGATACCCGCTTAAGCGAATTTAGTTTGCAGGCCAACGAACGGGCCCTACTGGTCGAGATAGACACGCTGTGGCGTACTGCTCCACTGCGACTTGATAAGCCCACGCCAATTGATGAAATGCGCACCGCACTGGGCGTATTTGAAGCCACGATGTTCGACACGCTACCGGCGGTTTATCGACGCTTCGATGACCTGCTAGGTGGAACTGATCCCCACCCGCCCCTGGTCCCGGCTTTTGTACACGTCGGCTCATGGATCGGAGCTGATCGGGATGGAAACCCGAACGTCACGGCGGCAACCACGCGCGAAGCGGCAGGTTTAGCTAGTGAAACGATATTGACAGCGCTGGCCGACGCGGCTGAAAAGATAACCGATCTTTTGACTTTGGATGTGCAGACTACGCCGCCGTCGGAAGATTTGAATAAGTTATGGAACGCCCAGCGCTCGTTGGCGACAGAAAAAGCGGACGAGATCGCTGCCAGTGCGCCAAATGAGCCGCATCGCCGCGTGATGGCGATGATCACTTATCGGTTGCGCGCCACGCGGGATAGAAATGCGGATTTGGCGTACCGAGACGTGGAGGAGCTGCTCGGTGATTTGCGCGTCTTGCAAAACTCCCTCATCGCAGCTGGGGATGAGCGCCGGGCTTATGCGCAGGTACAGGACCTGATTTGGCAAGCCGAGAGCTTCGGGTTCCACTTGATGGAGTTCGAGGTTCGCCAACACTCCGAGGTCCATCGGCGCACGCTGGCGGAATTGGCGGCCCAAGAAGCCGGCGAGATCGAAGAACTGTCACCTATGTCCGTTGAAGTGCTAGACACTTTCCGGGCAATCGCTGCAATTCAGCGCCGGCACGGGGAAAAGGCGCTGCGCCGCTACATCATTTCATTTGCGACAAATGCGCAAGATGTTGCCGATGTATACCGGCTTGCAGAAGCCGCTTTCGGCTCTGCAGAAGAAATCCCGGCGCTGGATGTCATCCCGCTATTTGAGACTTTCGACGACCTGCACGCCGCTCCGCAGGTATTGAACGACATGTTGAATCTGGAGCCCTACCGCGCGCGACTGGAAGAGACCGGACGGCATGTGGAAGTAATGCTGGGGTATTCCGATTCCTCCAAGGACGTGGGGCCCGTTGCGGCGACTTTGGCCTTATATGAGGCACAAGAAAAGCTCGCCGAATGGGCTGAGACCAATGCCATACGATTGACGCTTTTTCACGGCCGTGGGGGAGCGCTGGGTCGTGGGGGCGGGCCCGCAAATCGCGCGGTGCTTGCCCAGCCACCGGGATCGGTTGACAGTCGCTTCAAGCTCACCGAGCAGGGAGAGGTCATTTCGGCTCGCTATGGCGATCCGACGATTGCCGCCCGCCATATTGAGCAGGTGGCCGCCGCAACTCTCATGCACGGAACTCCCGAAATCTCGCAGCGAAACGAAAATGCGGCGCGGGAATTTGCCGGGCTGGCCCAGCGTTTGGATGAAGCCTCGCGTGCCCGGTTTTTTGAACTCATCCACGCTGAAGGATTCGCGCCCTGGTTCGCTACCGTAACCCCCCAAGAAGAGGTTGGCTGGCTATCCATTGGCTCCCGCCCGGCGCGCCGGGGATTGAGCGTGGAATCCTTGGAAGACTTACGCGCGATTCCGTGGGTGTTTGCATGGACGCAAGCCCGCATCAACCTCACCGGTTGGTTTGGCCTTGGAACGGCCCTGGAAACCGTGGGTGACCTCGACGAATTGCAGCGGGCCTATAAGAACTGGCCGCTATTTTCTACCATGATCGACAACGTAGAAATGTCACTGGCCAAGACAGACTCCCGAATCGCCGAGCGCTACCTCGAGCTAGGAGATCGCGACGACCTAGCCGCCATCGTCCGTCAGGAAATGGCCCGCACCCGAGAATGGGTCGTGCGGATCACTGGCCAAGAATCCTTATTAGCCGGACACCGCGTGCTGGGCCGGGCCGTACAAATGCGCAGCCCCTATGTGGACGCATTAAGTCTGATTCAGCTGCGCGCTTTGCGGGCGCTGCGGGCATCTGATGGATCTAACGGAACCGAAGGAAACATTGACCGTCAGATTCGTCGCCTGATGTTGATTACGGTAAATGGGGTAGCAGCCGGAGTGCAAAATACGGGGTAACCGTAATTTTTGATCCCGGGTGCGGCCCTCCCTTCGCGTATGCGGCCAAATCCAGATGCATCCGCTATAGGAATGCAACTAAAGTCGTATATCCGAAGGGAAGGAGGCTGCGGTGCCGAATACTGACAAGATTTTAGCTGCGGCTGGGCAAGAATTCGCTCAGCGTGGATATGCTGCTTCATCGCTGTCAGCGATTGCTGGACACCTGGGATTGACCAAGGGCGCTTTGGTTCGAAAATTTCCCACTAAGGCAGATCTCGCCCGCGGGGTTATCGCCACGCTGCGAGCGGTCATCGAAGACAAACGCGTGGAAGCAAACGCGGTGTATCCCCAGAGCGGCCTGCGCCAACTAATGCATTTTATTTATAGCGTCGGAACTCACACCAAAGATAACCGGCAGCTGCAAGCCGCCATAGTTTTGTTCACTGACCGTACGTCGCCCGTGTTTGAAGGCCTTGATATCTACACGGACTGGACGACCGCCCTATCGAGTTTTTTACGCAACGCACAAAAGGCCAATGAAATTGACACAAGCCGTGATGCGCGAGAACTAGCGGAGTACATCTTCCTCATCAACACCGGCGAAGCAGTGTTCCAGCCGCGTCGCTACACCGGTCCGCAACTGCAAACGCTGCATTTTTTGCGGCTTGCGCTTCGGGGGTTAGGTGCGCGCGAAATAGACATGATTACCACCGAAGTAATCGAGAGCGCAAGCAACGCCTAATGAGGTGTGAAGTATCGATTGGTGCCTGACTGACGACACAAGAGCAGATATAAGAATGGGCTGGAAACCTGATAGTTTCCAGCCCATTCTTGCTATTAATTACTTGCTACACACGCTTTTTGCGCTTCGTCAGCATTAGCGTGATCCCGCCCGCCAAGAGCAGACCGCCACCTATGATCAGCGGCAGCATGAACTCTGCACCCGTACGGGGGAGCGGATCTTTCAGACCCGGATCATCGGAGGGATCTTCCGAGCCGGGCTCGTCCGGATCCTCAGAGCCTGGATCGTCCGGATCTTCGGAGCCTGGATCGTTGGGATCCTCCGGTTCTTCTTCGACCGTGAAGGTTTGGTTTTGGTCTTCGGGGTCGGTGTGTTCGGCTACGGGTTCACCGTCGAGGGTGAGGTATTCGTAGACGACTAGGTCTTGGCCGGCGTATTGGGCGACGTCTTCACCGGTGAGGGTGAATTCGACTGTGGTGGTTCCGTCGGCTTCTTCCGGGGTGAAGGTTGCGGTGGCGGTGAGGCCAGTTTCTTCTCCAGCCGGTGCGGTGCGGATTTCACCGTCGAGTTGGTATTCCTCGCCAGGGGTGAGGCCTTCATAGGCGACCGTGTCGATAACAGTGCCACCCGTTAGCGGCAGGACCTTATCGTCTGAACCATCAACAGCAACCGTCGTTCCAATTTCCGGATCCGGGTCGGGGGTTTCGCCTAATTCACCGCACGGCAAATTAGCTTCAAATGTGTGATGGTGAATCTCGCCACCACCGGAAGTTGTTACTTCGTTAGCGACCCATTGCCCATTTGTAGTGACACCAGACTCAAAATTCAGGTTCGCATTCGGCGCCCAAATGGCTCCCATCTCAAGACCGTCGATCGTTACGGTGCCAGTCACATCTGAAAGGTCCAGCAAGATGTGGCGAGCCAGGCTCTGATCCTGACCAGCACCCGGTGACCAGCCTTCGAATCTGAGTTGGTCAAGTTCGGTTGTTCCGGGGGCTACCCGCACCACGAGGGGCGCATCGGCCGTGGGCTCATAGCCGTCGGCGTTATCAAGTTTGATGGTTTTGCCCGCGATGTCTGAGTAGTTGATGACGTTGGGCTTATCAGTGGCAAAGTCCGAGACAAAAACCTGGCCATGCTCTTCCGTTACAGTCACCGGGTTGGTGAGTTCGAGCTCTTCGTCATACATCGAAGCAAGGCACTGGTTCGCTTGCGCGATTTGATCTTCATAGTCAGGGAAGTACGCGCTTACCGACGATTCAGCAGTTTTGTAATCTTCGACGTCAGATCCTTCAAACTGAACGGATTTGAGATCGATGTTTCCGACGTTATCGTTTTCGCTGTTGTTGGTGAGCCGGAGAAAACCGCGGTCGGAGCCCTCAAGGTTGCTGACATCGACGAGCTTGACGACCGCATTCGCTTCATTGGAATCAGAATCGATAGTGCCCGAATCATCCCGGTTGCTTACATCGAACGATCCGTCCCCGACGAACTGTTCGGCGAGGATACGCACCGGCATGCCCCGTCAATGGTGGGGACCGTGTAATCCGCTTCTCCTGCGGCGTTATGGACTACCGGGTAGCCGTTTTGATTGCCGGAAGAGATTGTGCCCATCGCCGCGATCGATCCCTCGATCTCGCCATTATTGAAGTGGACATCACCGGGGGTGACGATGGTGAACCCGTTATTAACATCGAACGGATTAAACGTGTCTGGTGCAGTTAACGCCGGAGTGGCGCCCCCAATAATTGTTCCCGCGGCAAGGGCAGTAGCTGAGAGGACAGAAAGGCCCCTCCTGCGTTTGATAGCGCGCGAGTTTGGGTGTGATGAAGAACTCACAACTTCCCCTTAAAAAAACGCTAGGTTTGCAATGAAATGTTTAGTGATCGGCGACAGCAATTTAGTTGCTTGCCCCGACTGAGCGTAAACGTGCGTATATAACTTAAAGCATCTGGTGCCGAAAGCCAAAATTCTGATCATGAGTAAAAAACGGATAAAACGCCAGTAGCTCTGAGAAAAATGCCCCCTCGGCACCCGCACCCGACCGAGACATCTGCAGCCGGGTGCGAGGCGCCGTCCATAATTAAGAAACTATTCGACTCTGATCAACATGTTGAGCCCGTCATCGGGATGGTATGCAAATTCTGCGATGTAGCCATCCCAATCTAGGTCGCGACGCCCGTCCAGCGCACGCGTCGACATGACGCTGTCGGCGACCCAGTCCGGGGCCTGAAGTGAAACCAGGGCACACTCCAGAGCGATCACGCTAAGCCCCAAAGGGTCGTCTTCGTTAGCTAGCGTTTGGATTGTTAATGATTTGCCGTTGTCCTGCACAGTCAGGCGGTTGGAGAGTTCATCTTCGACCAATTCTGCCAGCAGTCCATCAGCTGCGAGTGTGTCTGCTTCTTCAGTTGGATACACAATGTCGACAGCCTGTGGCCCATCACATGCGGCGTAGGCTTTTTCAATTGCTGTTTCTCCTGTCAGAAGCAACACAAAGGCGGTAATAGCACCAGCGACCAATAAGGCGGAAGCGACAATTACGGCCGGTTTGATCCATTTCCGCTTTGGCCGATTGCTGCTGGGCCAGCCGGAAGCGGGCTGTAGTGGGGGCGGGGGTGGGGCGAACCCGTCTTGTGGAAACTGCGAAGAGTGATTCATGGCTCTATTTCCTTAGGCGTTCAGTTCTGCGGCGCTTAATTGGCCGTGAAGAACACGGGATCGCCCAGCAGTGTGGAGATGGTCCACAACCCCGGAGCTCCTTCTGGCACTGAAATACAGGTATTACCCTCAGCTGTGCCGTCGGCATATAAGGAATCGATGTCCATCAGGTCATCTGGGATTACGCCGCATCCAGGCTCATAATCGTTGTAGGTGCGGCCATCGTCACCAACAAATTTCGCAGTCAGGTCCATGCCGGCGTGGCCGGTGTCTTCACCCTCATACGTAGCGGTGATGGGCAGAATCCAAAATTCCATGCCCGCTTCCGGCTCTTCATTGAACTGATTTTCGGCAAGCACCTCATCGGTGGCCTCATAGGGAGAGCCAAGAGTGATAGTCCAGTCGTCATTTTGAACTTCGTCACCAATTGCGAGCGGATTGTCACGTGTGCCAGGAGCATCGGTTGCGCTGTCAGCTGCATCCTCGGCCTCATCGCTTACTTCGTCGCCTACATCAGCGTCTCTTTGCTCTGTGGCTGCCTCGCTGTCGCTGTCGGACGTGCTTGCCTCTAGTTCGCCGCCATCGATGTCGCTAAACGCATCATCAACGGCATCAGTAACAACGGTAAGAAAAACGACGAAACCGATAATCGTGCCAACAATCGAAAGGATCAGGGCAGTAATTGAGGTGCCCTTCTTTTGTCCAGATCGCGTTAGCCCAACGATCGCCAAAATGAAGGCAATTGGTAGCAGAACCCATCCGACAACGAGTGCGCCAGGAATGCAGGCGAAAATAAAACCGATGATCGCGATGATCATCGCGATCCGTCCAATGGTGTTCTTTTGTGGTGGCGCTTGCGGTGGTTGGTACTGCTGAAATTCGGATTGGGTAGGGACTTGGGGGTTAGGTGTGTTTTGTGTCATGGCTGTAATACTTTCAGCGACCACTGACACAAAGTGTCTTTTTGTTGATATTGCGCGAAAATATGGGCGTAAGCCGAGGCTGTGGGCTGGCCTTACGGGGGGCGAACGGTCTTGACCCGCGCTGTAGAAAAATGCGCGGTGATGTGGCGTTTACATGCCACATCACCGCGCAAAAGGTTGATTCTTAATTGTTCAAGGTCGCCAACTCTGACGCGGGATCGGCACCTTCAGCGATGTTCTGCAGAATTA
>DAHVRJ010000008.1:0-5788 GCA_027322505.1 Demequinaceae bacterium | reverse complement strand
CGGTTGGCCGCCGTGCACGCCTCGCCAATATTGCGCAGTTTCGCTGTCAAGGCACCCTCGATAGCGGCGTCGATGTCGGCATCGGAGAAAACGAGGAAGGGCGCATTCCCGCCCAGTTCCATGGAGGTGCGCAGCACGCGCTGGGACGCAGTTTTTAACAGCGCGCGCCCAACTTCGGTGGAGCCGGTAAAAGAGAGCTTTCTGAGGCGCTCGTCTTCGATGAGCGGCGAAGTGACCTCGCTCGAACTCGAGGTAGTGATGACATTCACCACGCCCTTGGGCAGGCCCACTTCTTGAAGTACCTGCACAAACAACAGGGTGGTCAGCGGCGTGAGGGAGGCGGGTTTTATGACCATGGTGCACCCGGCCGCGAGCGCCGGAGCAATCTTTCGCGTCGCCATTGCGAGGGGAAAGTTCCACGGAGTGATCAATAGAGAGGGCCCCACCGGGCGCTTCAGCGTCATCAAGCGGGAAGTGCCATCAGGCGAAACGCCGTAGCGCCCGTGAATGCGGGAGGCCTCTTCTGAAAACCAGCGCAAAAATTCGGCGCCATAGGTCACTTCACCGCGGGATTCTTGGAGCGATTTGCCCATCTCTAGCGTCATGAGCAGGGCAAAGTCATCTGCCCGCTGGGTGACTTTTTCAAATGCGGCCCGCAACAGTTCTCCGCGCTCGCGCGGAGGCGTATCCCCCCAAGTTTCTTGGGCGGTGACGGCGGCACTTAAGGCAGCGTCGCCGTCCCCAATTGATGCATCGGCAACCGTGGTGAGTTCGCCGCCCGTGGCGGGATTATCGACACCAAAGCGCTTATTTTCGCTCGCCGCGCGCCACTGACCGTCGATGAAGAGATCAGTGGGAAGGGACGCGATGAGATCTTTGGCGCGGGGATTTGAAGTGGACGTAGTCATACTTCATCGTGCATCTAAAGTGCGCCGAATGCGACTTAGGACTTCGATGAGCTCGCCAGCCTCTTCGGGGGTTACGCCAACGCGGCACAGCATTTCTTGCGGGATATCGCGGGCCCGTTCGCGCAGCTGCTCGCCCGATTTTGTGAGCTGAATAGTCAGGCGGCGCTCATCATCGGCAGCGCGCTGGCGGGTAAGGAGTTCGCGCTCGGCCAGGCGCCGAATCACCGGCGTGAGGCTGGGCGGGTTGGTGTGTAGCTTCTCAGCCAGTTCCGCCAGCGAGATGCCGTCGGTTTCCCACAGCGCGAGCAGCACGGTGTATTGGGTGTAGGTCAGTCCAAGCGGTTCAAGCAGCGGTTTGTATGCGCGCGTGATGGCGTGCGAGGCAGACTGCAGCGCGAAGCAGGGCTGGGCGGCCAGGTTGAGCGGGACCTGCGGGTGCGCGGTTTCGGTCGAGGGATCAGTGGGGTTGGGCAACGGATCACCGCCAGTAATTATTTGCCGCCGCAATTGTCGCGAATTCATAGGCCACGGTTGCGCCGGCTGCGGTGAGCGAGTCGGCATCTTCGGCATATGCGGGCCGCAGGCGTTCGCGCACTCCGGCATCGGGCTGGATCGCGGCGATGGTCTTGCGCGCGATCTTGATGGCGAGTTCGCGGCCTTCTTCGGGAGTGTCGGTAATCAAAGTGCCGCCGGGTACGAGTTCCATGGTGATGGTCCTTAAGTGTCGTTAAGTTGTTTTCGCTCCGCGCTTGGCGTTGTAACTGGATCACGATTAGTGCACTAACTATTAGAGCGCTAATCGTACGCCCAGTCAAGGGCTGACCCGCTAAACTCGGCTGGCATGGCCGCGAAAAAGACCCATTGGTATCACTATGACTTTTGGGGTATGACGCTCGCCATTATTTTTGGTGCCGTCTCATTCACGCCCTCGCTGCTGCCACGCGAACCGGCGCTGCAGGGTTTAATTGCGGGCTTGACCGCCGTGACTGGCTACCTCTTTGGCGTGATTTTGCACTGGCTCTTTCGCCAGTTCACCTCTTGGGAGCCGCGAGCCCGCGTGCAAAAAATCGCGTGGACGGTTCTTCTAAGCTCCGGCGTAGTACTGGGCCTGATCATGCTGATTAAGGCGAACGCCTGGCAGCGGGACCTTCACCTCGCGATGGGTATGGCGGTGCCCGACAAGGCATTATCGCCGGCAATTTTCTTATTCGCGGTGTTTGTTTTTGTCGCGTTGGTGGGCATCGCGCGCGGCTTCAAATTGCTGATTCGGATCATGGCCCGGCTCGTTCGGCGCTTTGTGCCCCAGCGAATCGTCCGCCCGGTGAGCTTAATCCTGGTTGTGGTGCTGCTCTTTGGCGCCATTGACGGCATTTTATTTCGGTATATCGGTGAGTCGGTAAACCAGACGTTCTCGCTGGCCGATATTGGCACCGATAGGGGAACAGTTCAACCCGAAGTCACAACCCGCTCGGGTAGTTCTGAGTCGTTAGTCACGTGGGATTCTTTGGGACGAACCGGTCGCAACTTTGTGGCCGGCGGGCCCACATCGGAACAACTAACCGCCTTCAGTGGCGCGCCCGCAATGGAACCAATTCGTGCCTATGCTGGCCTTGATTCCGGTGCCACTACACGCGAGCGTGCCGAAATTGCGGTAGCTGATTTGGATCGCGCCGGCGGTTTTGAGCGCGGCGCCATCGTGGTCAACACCACCACCGGGACGGGTTGGATCAATGAATCCAGCACCGCCGCCGTCGAGTACATTTTCAACGGCGATGTCGCCCAAATCGGAATGCAATACTCCTATTTGCCCAGCTGGATTTCGTACCTAGCGGACCGAGACAAAGCCATCGCCGCCGGTCAAGAACTCTTCGAGGCTGTTTTTTCCGCTTGGTCACAGTTACCGGAAAGTTCCCGGCCGCAGCTGTACGTATTTGGTGAGTCTTTGGGCTCATACGGCTCTGAGGCTGCATTTAGTTCACTCGCCGATGTGGTGAACCGCACCGACGGCGCGCTGTGGGTCGGGCCGCCCTCGTTCAACGAGCTGCATCAGCGCTTGGTTGCACAGCGGGAGCCGGGCACTCCGCAGTGGCTCCCGATTGTGGACGACGGCAAGACGGTTCGCTTTGTCGCCTCACCGGGCGATTTGTCGCGGCCAGAGGCGAACTGGGAGCAGCCGCGTGTGGCCTATTTGCAACACTCTTCCGATCCGATTGCTTGGTGGTCACCAGACTTGCTGCTCCGACGCCCCCAGTGGCTTGCTGAAGATGCCGCCGAGGGAGTTTCAAAAATGACGTGGCTTCCGGGCGTAACTTTTTGGCAGATCACCGCCGACCTGCCCTTTGCGATCGAGGTTCCAGATGGCTATGGCCACAATTACGGAACCGAACTGGCTGATCTGTGGGTGGCGATAATCGAACCCGAGGACTGGGACCAATCCGATACTCTGCGGCTGCGCGAAGCAGTTACGGGTCTGGTGCGCTAACGCCGCATGCCTGTTGCGGGTAGCCGAACGAGCTAGCGCGGCATATCGACAGGTGGCCCAACGAGCTACCGCGGCATATCGACAAAGCGCGCGTAGTGCCCTTGGAACGCCGTCACGATTGTGGCGGTTTCACCGTTTCGGTGCTTGGCCACAATGAAGTCCGCCTCGCCTGCGCGCGGTGATTCTCGGTCGTAGGCATCATCGCGATGCATGAGTATGACCATGTCGGCATCTTGCTCAATTGCGCCCGATTCGCGCAGATCGGAAAGCATCGGTTTCTTATCGGTGCGCTGCTCGGCACCGCGGTTTAGTTGCGATACCGCGATTACTGGGACTTCAAGTTCTTTTGCCAGCAGCTTTAACGCGCGTGAAAACTCGGAGACCTCCTGCTGGCGCGATTCAACCCGGCGCCCCGAGGTCATCAGCTGTAGGTAGTCGATGATGACGAGTTTGAGATCGTGGCGCTGCTTGAGCCGGCGACACTTTGCGCGGATTTCGGTAAGAGACATGTTTGGGCTGTCGTCAATGAACAACGGCGCCTCACTGACTGAACCCATGGTGGTGGCCAACTTCGTCCAATCATGATCTGCCAAACCACCGGTACGCATGTTTTTCAAAGGTACTTCTGCTTCTGCCGAGAGCAGGCGCATTGTGATCTCACTCCGACTCATCTCGAGCGAGAAAATGACCGTTGCTTGCTGGTTTTTAATTGCCGCAGCCCGCGCTACGTCCAGCGACATCGTGGACTTGCCCACGGCCGGGCGGGCCGCAATAACGATCATCTGGCCCGGATGAAAACCGTGGGTGAGATCGTCTAGATCGGCAAATCCGGTGGGAACACCAGTTAACTCACCCCCGCGTTGCCCAGCCGCTTCGATTTCATCCATCGTGGGGCTAACCAGCGCTGAAAGCGGTTGATAATCCTCATGCGCCCGCCCCTCAGCGGCGGCATAAACCTCCGCCTGCGCCGCGTTAACTAGGTCTTCAATATCGCCACCGTCCGACGCATAGCCCAACTGCACAATGCGCGTGCCGGCATCTACCAGGCGGCGCAAAACTGCCCGCTCGCGAACGATTCGCCCGTAATAGCCCGCATTTGCGGCCGTGGGAACGGAGGCTATGAGGGTGTGCAGATACGCCGGGCCCCCAATGCGCGTTAATTCCCCCCGCTTATTGAGTTCGTCACCAACAGTAATCGCGTCGGCCGGTTCACCCCGGGAATATAAATCTAGGATCGCGTCATAGATGATCTCGTGGGCGGGCCGGTAAAAATCTTGCGGCTGAATGGTTTCAACAACGTCGGCGATGGCGTCTTTCGAAAGCAGCATGCCGCCTATGACGCTCTGCTCGGCGGCCACGTCTTGGGGAGGAGTGCGATCAAATGAGGTCGCTGAGGTTTCTTGACTAGAACCGGTGCCAAGTTCAGCGATGGACATTCGCGCTCCTTAAATCGTGGTCGAGTAATAAAACTTGCTGCCTACATGTCTATCGGTCACCTCTGACATTTCAGCAAGGAAGGTGCCTTCACTAAGCACAAAAGCAGGTTTCGGAACTGTGTTTTGATCTTGGCGTAAACGAAGCAATCCGAAGGTGTGTAACTCGCGTCTGCTGCCTACGCCCGCCATGACGTTAGAGGTTGGAAGGGGTGGATTTCAAGAATCGCTACCCAAGTTATCCACAAAGCCTGTGGATGACCTGTGGATACCTGGGGATTCGTTGTGCACAGGCCGTGGACAACCCTGTGGACAGATCTAATGATTTCTATCACAAGCCGCATTATGTAGCCGAAAATTTTATACACAGCATGTGGAGAAAAACTACTTTCTATCGATCTCACATACTGGACATTCCTGTCCACAATGTGGAAGCGCCCGGGATTATTGCAAGATATCCACAGCCTGGGCATAACTTGAATCCCACTGCTGTCACGACCGCAGCGGCGAGGTAACTTAAAAGCGCAACGGTGCGGATCGTCGTCCATAATCATCCAGTTTTATCGAAAGGCGCGCGTTGGATAAACCCGTCGAAATCGGCACCGGCGACAAAAGCCTTACTAAGCAGGTGCTCTCGCTTGCCTTGCCGGCGCTCGGCGCGCTGGTAGCCGAGCCCGTTTTCGTACTGATTGACTCGGCAGTCGTGGGAAGGCTGGGTGCCAATGAATTGGCTGGGCTGGCATTGGCGAGCGCCATATTGACGACGGCGGTGGGGCTTAATGTTTATCTGGCTTACGCTACAACGGCAGCCGTGGCCCGACACATCGGAGCCGGGAACCGCCAAGCAGCCATCTCGCTGGGTATCGGGGGACTGTGGCTAGCGTTAATTTTAGGGGCCATTTTAGCCGGATTGGGGACCATTTTTGCCGAGCCGCTTCTTGATTTATTGAACGCTGAAGGGCACA
>DAHVRJ010000085.1:0-21661 GCA_027322505.1 Demequinaceae bacterium | reverse complement strand
CGTGATCCGCGTGACCGCAGGCTCCCGCGCATCGCTGGCCCCTCCAGTTTGGTCATATTTGGTGTTACCGGTGACCTAGCGCGCCGCAAGCTAATGCCGGCGGTTTACGACCTTGCAAATCGCGGCCTCCTGCCTCCCAGTTTCGCGCTTACCGGATTTGCGCGCCGCGACTGGGATAACGAGGATTTTGAGCAGGTCGTTCATGATGCCGTTAAGAAATACGCCCGCACCCCATTTCGGGAAAGCACCTGGCAGCAATTAGCCTCCGGCTTTCGTTTTGTGCAGGGCGAGTTTGGTGACGAGCAAGCGTTTGAAAACCTGCGCGAGACGGTAGAAAAACTCGATGAGGAACGCGGCACCGGTGGCAACCACGCCTTTTACCTATCAGTTCCTCCCAGCGCTTTTCCGATTGTTTGCGAACAACTATCCCGCTCCGGTCTCTCCCAACCAGAGCCAGACCGGTGGCGGCGCGTGGTGATCGAAAAGCCCTTCGGTCACAACCTGGAAAGCGCCGTCGAACTCAACGAGGTCATAGAACGAGTCTTTCCCCCGGACGAAGTTTTTCGCATCGATCACTATCTGGGTAAAGAAACGGTGCAAAATATTCTGGCGCTGCGATTTGCCAACCAGATGTTCGAGCCGATTTGGAACTCCCACTACGTCGACCACGTACAAATCACGATGGCCGAGGACATCGGTATTGGGTCCCGGGCAGGCTACTACGACGGCATCGGCGCTGCCCGGGACGTGATGCAAAATCACCTGCTCCAACTCTTGGCCTTAACCGCCATGGAAGAGCCGGTCTCATTCGATGCTGCGCAGTTGCGCGCCGAGAAGGAAAAAGTCCTATCGGCCGTGCGTGTTCCAACAGACCTGGACACGTACACTGCCCGCGGGCGGTACGCCACCGGATGGCAGGGCGGGGAAAAGGTCGTTGGCTATATGGATGAGGAGGGCGTGGCTCCGGATTCCGTAACCGAAACCTATGCCGCGATTCGCCTTGATATTGATACCCGCCGGTGGGCGGGCGTCCCGTTCTATCTGCGTACGGGCAAGCGTCTGGGCCGCAGAGTTACCGAGATCGCCGTGATTTTCAAACGCGCTCCACATCTGCCATTTGAATCCACATCCACTGAAGAGCTGGGCCAAAACGCGCTCGTCATTCGAGTCCAGCCCGATGAGGGCACGACCATCCGCTTCGGTTCGAAAGTGCCGGGCACATCGATGGAGGTGCGCGACGTCACGATGGACTTCGGGTATGGGCACTCGTTTACCGAGTCCTCCCCCGAGGCCTATGAGCGGCTCATCCTCGACGTCTTACTCGGCGATCCACCCCTGTTCCCCCGCCAGGAAGAGGTGGAACTCTCCTGGCGAATTTTGGACCCAATCGTAAACTACTGGGAATCGCAGGGGCCTCCCGAAGAATACGCGGCGGGAACGTGGGGGCCGAAGTCAGCGGACGAAATGCTCGCCCGGGAGGGAAGGGTATGGCGACGTCCCTGATATCGATGCGAGACGCCGTCCCTAATAAGCCAGAGGGCGGCAAGTCAGACGCGATCTCTAATAAGTCAGATGCCGCTGCCAATAGGTTTGAGGAACTGCCGTGATTATTCATCTTCCAGACACCACCACTAACGCGATAAATAAGCGGATGGTGGAGTTACGCGATGAGGGTGGCGCCGTTGCGCTGGGGCGCGTGTTGACCCTCATAATTGATGCGACTTCGGGCGATGCCGAGACGGCGATCACGGCTGCGAATAATGCCAGTCGTGAGCATCCATGCCGGGTTATTGCAGTGACGTCCGGAACGAGTGCAGAGGAAAACCGGCTCGATGCGGAGGTGCGGATCGGGGGCGATGCGGGGGCTTCGGAGGTTTTGAAACTCGTCCTCCACGGTGAACTAGCAACGCACGGAGCAGCCGTAGTAATGCCCCTACTGTTGCCGGATGCGCCCGTCGTGGTGTGGTGGCCGCATGATGCGCCGAATAACCCGGCCGAATCGGCTCTGGGACAGATGGCCCAGCGACGCATCACAGATGCGAGTTCTTGTAAAAAACCGCGGGAAAAGCTGCGAGCTTTAAAGCGTCACCACACGGCCGGCGATACAGATTTGGGGTGGACTCGCCTCACGCCCTGGCGCGCTATTTTGGCTGCAGCGCTTGATTTGCCCCCGCATGAGAAAGCGACCCGCGCGGTAGTTGTGGGCTCGGAAGATAGCCCTTCAACAGACCTCATCGGAGCCTGGCTCGCCCACAATTTGCAGTGTGATGTGGAGCGGGTCGGGGTCAGTGGCGTGAGCGGATTGCAAGAGGTCCGTATTGAGCGGCCATCGGGGCCGGTAGTCCTGTCGCGCCCAAATCAGGCTGATACCGCGCAACTGACCCAGCACGGGCAGCCCGATCGCGATGTAGCGCTGCCAATTCAAAGTTTGACCGAATCGTTAACCGAAGAACTACGCAGGCTAGACCCGGACGATGTGTATGGGGAAGCTTTGACGCAGGGCCTGCCCCTATTAGGAGAATAATGTCTCGTCGAGTTGTTGTTCATCCCAACCAAGACGTGCTCGCGGCTGCCGCGGCTGCGCGGGTTTTGACCACGCTGCTGGATCTGCAGTCGCAAAAATCGCGCGTCCACTGGGTATTAACTGGCGGCACCGTGGGTATTGGCGCTTTAGCCGAAATGCGAAAGTCGCCCGTTGTGACAGCGGTGGATTGGACCGGTGTGCACATCTGGTGGGGTGATGAGCGTTTTGTTCCCGCCGGCGATGGCGAGCGGAACGAGACCCAGGCTCGGGACGCCCTACTCGACTTTTTAGTTGCAGAGTGCGGCCTGCCGGAAGAAAATATTCATCCCATGCTCGCACCCGGGACTTCAGGCATCGATAGTGCCGAGCAAGCGGCGCAAGCGTATTGCGCCGAACTGGCGAAGTTTGCTGGTGATGCGGCTACGGGTGGTGCTGGCGCGGCGGCGGCGCGAGGTGCTGGCGCGGCGGCGACGCCAGCTGGCAATGCGGCACCGCCCGCTGTGCCGGCCTTCGACCTGCTGCTTTTGGGAATGGGCCCCGATATCCATGTCGCATCACTATTCCCCGGGCATGCGGGTCTTGCGGCCACGGGCGCTGCTGCAATAGCGGTCCACGACTCCCCCAAGCCTCCGCCCACGCGGGTGTCTTTGACGTTTGAAGCAATTAATCAGGCGCAGCGCGTCTGGATTATCGCCGGCGGCGCCGAAAAGGCCGACGCTGTCCAAGCCGTATTAGATGACAAGCCCGTCGCCGAAGCGCCCGCAGCCGGTGTGGCGGGCAAACTGGAGACCCTGCTGCTGCTGGACGCCAATTCCGCTGGTTAAGCGGTAGGCGCTGCCCGCTGGGCGTTGCTGCGCTGGGCGTTGCGTCGCTGCGTGTTGCTTCGTTGGGTGTTGCTTCGTTGGGCGTTGCGTCGCTGGGCGTTGGTGCGGCCGCAGGTGATTATCATTCGTTACGACGCCGTTGTTGAGGCGCGCGTTTGCTCGTATTTGCGCGCATTCAGGCCGCGCACATGTGGTGTGAAGTAAGAGTTGCGCTATGCGGCGAAAAGGCCACACAACACCGGAATACATGCGCTTTTCAGATTGCTGTGTAGTGGGAGTCGCACTAGTCGGCCAAAAAGTCACACATCGACTAGTTTCTTCGTTGACGCACGTAGATATCCACAGCGCTGCGTCGTAATAGGTAGTCCTCAATATTCCGGCAATCTGTTCCCTCAACACCCTTGACCGGCAATAGTCGCTGCGTGACCAGCTTTCATAAACGCGCGGTGCGATTCAGTCAGGCCCGTGCGCGCGTAATAACCGTAAGTCAGGCTCGAGCACTAGGCATTTCCCGCTCCTGGATATCGCGCCAGATTCAGGCCGGACACTGGCAGCGATTGCATCAGGGCGTCTATTTAACGCATTCCGGCCCTGTGTCGTGGTTGGCACGCGCACACGGGGCCTTACTTCTTTCCGAGCCTGGCTCCTATTTGAGCCATGAATCGGCTTGGTTTATTGCAAAGATGCAGTCAGCGCCACCACGACTCCTCACGGTGAGTATTCCGCGAGAACGCTCACTTAAACCGCGGCACGGGATTAAATTTTATCGCCGGAGCGATGCCCCACTTGTTCAAGGCAGCCTTCGACACACAGCTCCAGAAGAAACCGCATTAGATCTCATGGCCCAAACTCGGGACCGCCTCGAGGTCATTGGCCGTCTCACACAGGGAATTCGGGGCGGAGTCCATCCAAATCGTTTGCTAGAGGCATTGACGCGGCGCCATAGATATCCGCGGCGAGAACTCATTGTGAACATGCTGGCGATAGTTGAATCCGGAGTAGAATCACCGCTCGAACACTCTTACGACGAACTCGAACGAACTCACGGACTACCGCCTTCGCGCAAACAAAAATCCGATCGAATCGCTGGACGGTGGATTCGCGCTGATCGACTGTTTGAGGGCTATTGGGTTCGTATCGAATTAGACGGGCAACTGGCCCATCCAGGCGGTCGAACCAATGAGGATACATGGCGTGATAACGCCACCATGGTCAAACACGGCGATCTAACGTTACGGTATCGCTGGTATCACGTCATCGGAAAGCCCTGCGAGACGGCCGGGCAAATAGCAGCGGCACTTCAAAGTCGCGGGTGGCGAGGAAAACCGACACCTTGCGGACCAAACTGCGCAGTCTTTTCCTATGAAATCGCCTGAGCAACCACCAATTTTAATGCGCGTAAAAAATTCCGTGTAGCAGACGTTGCTATATCCGGCTAAAAGTCACCGCAAAGATCTCAAAACGTCAGTGAGACGGTTACTGTGTAGTCGCGGTCGCGCTAGCCGGTTAAATCGGCACACGGTTATTTGGTAAACCGGAACGCGGGGTTATTTGTTAAACCGGCACACGGTTATTTGGTAAACCGGCACACGCTCATTTGCCGCCGCGACGCTCCCGCAGATTCGCAAGAGCCTCTTGCAAGATCGCTTCGCCGTCCTTGTCGGAGCGGCGTTCTTTCACATATGCGAGATGCGTTTTATACGGCTCATTACGCGCGGGCTCCGGTGGGTTCGCCCGATCCTGCCCGGCGGGGAATCCGCAGCGCGGACAATCCCATTCAGCGGGGATTTCTTCCTGCGTTTCTTGGGCGAAGCTGGGTTTGGTTTCGTGCCCATTGGCGCACCAATACGAAACGTGAAAACGCGGAGCGGCTTCGCCGCGTTCCGCCTCCCCCATTGGTCCCGCACCGACGCGAGACCCCCGAATTGCGTTTGATCCTAATGCCATTTGTTTCGGCCCTCTCAGCCGTTAAAACGCTGGAGGAGTCCCAGCAAAATGATGACGCCGGTCCATACGCCGGCAATTCCAACCGTGATGCGGTTTAGATTTCGTTCAGCTACGCCCGAACTCCCAGCCCCGGAGCTCATACCTCCCCCGAACATGTCGGACATACCGCCGCCTTTACCCTTGTGCATCAATACGAGCAAAGTCAGGATGACGCTCGTGAGCACCAGGAGTACCTGCAGCACAATTCTTAATGCATCCACGTGGTTAAACGCCTTCAGTTGGATAGTTTCAACAAATACAGCTCTAAGGATACGCGATACGGGTCGGCGCCAGTGTCACGCCTCACACTTTTAACGCTTTGCCACACACTTTCGGCAAATTCGCCAGACAACAAACCACTGGCGCCAACCCAGGCACGTTAACCGACCGCGTGCTCCTGATACCGCACAATCTTGGCGAATTCGACGCCGTCCGTGCTGGCGCCGCCAACGAGGGCACCATCGACATCCGGCTGAGCCATGATCGACGCCACATTGCCGGACTTGACCGAACCGCCGTACAAAATGCGCACCGCTTCAGCGACATCCGAGTTATACAGCTCGGCGAGGCGGCCGCGGATTGCCGCACACACTTCCTGTGCGTCTTCAGGGGTTGCAACTTCGCCAGTGCCGATAGCCCAAACGGGTTCGTATGCAATGACAATCTGCTTTGCCTGGTCCTCTGCCAAGCCCTGCAGCGCCCCATCGACCTGAGCCAGGGTGTAGGAAACGTGGTCACCCGCCTTGCGGATGTCCAGTCCCTCGCCCACGCACAGTATCGGCACGATGCCCTGGCTGAAGGCCGAGGCAATCTTGGCGGCCGAGGTTTCATCATTTTCACCGTGATACTGGCGCCGCTCAGAGTGACCCACCAGCGCGTAGGTGACACCGAGTTTTTGCAGCATTACGGGCGAGATTTCCCCCGTATATGCCCCGGACTCGTGCGCCGAAACGTCCTGAGCGCCGTAGCGCAACTCCAATTTATCGCCCTCGACGAGCGTTTGTACGGTGCGAATATTGGTGAAGGGCGGAATGACCGCGACTTCAACATTTTCAAAATCATGCTTGGCGTCGGAGAGTTCCCAGGCCAGCTTTTGCACCAGGGCAACAGCCTCGAGGTGATCCTGGGTCATCTTCCAGTTGCCCGCCATTAACGGGGTACGACTGCTCATGCGTCTTTATCCTCCAAAACTGCCAAGCCCGGCAGGTCTTTGCCTTCTAAGAATTCCAGCGAGGCCCCGCCACCGGTCGAAATGTGGCTAAAGCCGGCCTCGTCGAAGTCTAGACGGCGTACGGCCGCGGCGGAATCCCCACCACCGACAACGCTGAAGGCATCGGAATCAATCATGGCCTGCGCGATTGCGGAAGTGCCGTCCGCAAAAGCGGGAAACTCAAACACTCCCATCGGCCCATTCCACACCACGGTCTTCGCCGCGCGAATCACTTCAGCAAAGCGCTGGGCCGACTCGGGGCCAATATCCAGGCCCATGCGGCCTTCGGGCATCGCGTCTGCCGCAACCACATCATGTGGTGAATCAGCCGCGAATTCGTCGGCGACCACGATGTCTGTGGGCAGAATAATTTCTACGCCCTGCTTTTCAGCATCGGCCAAATAGCCCTTCACCGTGTCGATTTGGTCTTTTTCCAGCAGCGAGGAGCCAACCTCGTAACCTTTAGCCGCCAAGAAGGTGAAGACCATGCCGCCACCAATCATCAGCTGATCGGCCTTGCCGAGTAGATTGCCAATAACGCCGAGCTTGTCAGAGACCTTTGACCCGCCCAGCACAACTGCATAGGGGCGCTGGGGATTATCGGTTGCCTTGCGCAGTGATTCGACTTCCTTCAAGACAAGCCCGCCCACGGCGGCCGGCAGGCGCTTGGCAACGTCATAAACGGAAGCCTGCTTCCGGTGCACAACACCGAAGCCGTCCGAAACATAGACATCAGCCAGCGCGGCTAACTCATCTGCGAAAGCACCGCGTTCCGCATCGTCCTTAGAAGTTTCACCGGCGTTAAAGCGGAGGTTTTCAAGCAGTGCAACCTGCCCATCGGCAAGCGCCGCAATGGTCTCTTTTGCACTGGCGCCCACCGTGTCAGTAGCAAATGCCACGTCCGCACCGAGCAGCTCGGACAGCCGGGTGGCGACCGGCGCCAGCGAATACTGATCATCGGGTTGGCCTTTAGGACGCCCCAGGTGGGCTACAACCGCCACGCGGGCGCCGGCACCGATTAATTTCTTGATGGTGGGCAGCGAGGCTTTTATGCGGCCGTCATCGGTAATGGTTTTACCATCCAGTGGCACGTTCAGGTCGGCGCGAACTAAGACTCTTTTTCCCCGGAGGTCTCCGAGGTCTTCAATAGTTTTCATGGTTTTTCGTTTACTCCCTTGAAGGTAATTCAGCTGTGACATGACTGTGCCCGCGAATGAACAATCGACTGGCGATTCTCACCCGCGGGCACGGTCACGGTTTTACTTCGTTGGGAAGTGCCTTAGAGCTGCTCACCAACGTGGACGGTCAGGTCCACCAGGCGGCAGGAGTATCCCCACTCGTTGTCGTACCAGGAAACAACCTTCACCTGGTCGCCGATGACGCGAGTCAATTCAGCATCGAAGATCGAGGAGGCCGGGTCAGTGACGATGTCACTGGAAACCAGCGGATCCTCGGTGTACTTCAAGATGCCCTTCAGCGATCCTTCGGCCGCTTCCTTCATCGCTGCGTTGACCTTTTCTACCGTTACGTCTTCACGCGCGGTAAAGGTCAGGTCAGTGGCGGAGCCGGTGGGAACCGGTACGCGCATTGCGAAGCCGTCCAACTTGCCCTTCAGGTTCGGCAGTACCAGCGATACGGCCTTGGCGGCACCGGTGGTCGTTGGAACGATATTGGTGGCGGCGGAGCGGGCGCGGCGCAGGTCCTTGTGGGGGCCATCCAGCAGGTTCTGGTCGGCGGTGTAAGCGTGGATAGTAGTCATCAGACCGCGCTCAATTCCGAACACCTCGTCAAGAACCTTGGCCATCGGAGCCAAGCAGTTCGTGGTGCAGGATGCATTCGAAATGATGTGGTGGTTAGCCGGGTCGTAATCGGTGTGGTTTACGCCCACTACGAATGTGGCGTCTTCACCCTTACCCGGAGCCGAAATGATGACCTTCTTGGCACCGGCGTCAATATGAGCCTGGGCCTTTTCGGCGGCGACAAAGCGGCCGGTGGACTCAATCACAATGTCAGCGTTGAGTTCGCCCCAGGGCAGTTTCGTCGGATCGGGCTCGGCGCTCGCACGGAACGTGCGGCCGCCCACCGTGATGGTGTCATCGGTGTAGGAGACATCTTCGGCCAAACGACCCAGGATCGAGTCATACTTCAGAAGATGTGCAAGGGTCTTATTGTCGGTGAGGTCGTTAATTCCAACTACCTCAACATCAGCACCGGATTCCAGAACGGCCCGGTAGAAGTTGCGTCCAATACGGCCGAAACCGTTAATACCAACGCGAATTGTCACTTTAGTCCTCCTCGGCACACGCCGGAGGTGGCCGGCGCGCTAGCAAACGTGGTGGTCGCTTCTGTCATTTGCGTACACCGTCGTACGCGCCTGGACCACAAAGAACCTCAGCCAACATGACCAAGTTTTAAGCCACGTGGATGTGTTGTCTTCGTGATCACTAACTTAACCGTACACCTTAAGGCCAATGTCATGCAGGACCAAGGTCATCTTGGGAGTAAGTGTCGCAAACCTTTAGACAAAGTTTATCAATTCGTTAACTTTTAACCGGTGCAATCATTACTCTTCTTCAGCCGTAACCGCGGACTCCGTTGAGGGAATTCCCAATTCCGCAGCGCGCTTATCAGCCATAGCCAATAACCGGCGGATTCGCCCCGCAATTGCGTCCTTCGTCATGGGCGGCTGAGCTGACTGCCCCAATTCTTCCAAACTCGCCTGTTTGTGCTTTAGACGCAGGTTTCCCGCAGCGCGCAGATGCTCGGGTACGTCGTCGCCCAAGATTTCGAACGCGCGGTTCACCCGGGCACTGGCCGCTACCGCTGCGCGAGCAGAACGCCGCATATTTGCGTCGTCAAAATTGGCCAGCCGGTTCGCGGTGGCGCGCACCTCGCGCCGCATGCGCCGCTCCTCCCACACCAGCACAGCATCATGGGCGCCCAGGCGAGTTAACAGCGCAGAGATAGCGTCGCCGTCCCTAATCACAACCCGGTCGACTCCGCGCACTTCCTTCGACTTGGCGGTGATCCCTAAGCGGCGGGCGGCCCCGATGAGTGCTAGCGCGGCCTCCGGGCCCGGGCAGGAAACTTCGAGCGCGGATGACCGGCCCGGCTCCACAATCGATCCGTGTGCCAAAAAAGCTCCACGCCACACGGATTCCGCATCGCAGATCGCTCCCCCAACAACGGCCGGCGGCAGCCCGTGTACTGGCCGGCCCCGCGAATCAATGAGTCCAGTTTGCCGGGCCAGTGATTCACCATCGCGCACCACACGCACCACGTAGCGCGGGCTGCGCCGCAGTCCGCCGCGTTGCAAGACCATCATCTCGGATTGGTGGCCATACATTTCCATGACGTATTGGCGCACCCGCCGCGCGGCAATACCGCTATCGAGTTCAGCCTCAACCACGATGCGGTGGGCCACAATGTCGGGGGAAACGATTTGGAGCCCGCCGGCAAAGCGAAATGCCGCAGAAAGTTCTGCGCGGCGGCAGCAGGGGCGTTCTATTGGCAGGCGCGCAAGTTCATCTTTCACTTGCGCCGTTAATGACATCGAAGCCATTTTCCCGCTCACGTCACATCCCCTTTAACATCGTCGAATACGTCTCTATAGGCAGCCGCCAGACGCAGCGGGTCGTGCTGCGTCGAAGTGTCGCTGCGGCGAACTTGGCGCAGCAGCAGTCTTGCACCCAGTTTTTCGGACTCAGCTCGCAGTGCGTCAACGTCTTCCACAGACACCGGATCCGCAAGGACTGCATCTATGCGCATATTAGGCGCATGCTGCCGGATGACTGCCAGGTGGTCCGATGCTGTGAAACCGGTTGTCTCCGCGTCGCGGTTCGAAAGATTCATGGTAATGCAGCGCCGAGCCTTGGTGTTTTCTAGCGCCGCAGCCAGTTCGGGTACCAGCAAATGCACCAGGACCGATGTGAACCAAGAACCGGGACCGAGCACCACCCAGTCCGCCTCTTCAATGGCTGCAACGGCTTCCGGAGAAGCAGGAGGGTCATGCGGCACCAGCCGAACTTCAGCCACCCGCCCGGGAGCGACCGCAACTTTGCTTTGCCCCCGCACCGTGGTCAATTCATCCGGGGCATCAACGGTTGTGACGTCGGCTTCAATTTCAAGTGGCACCGAGGCCATTGGCAGCACTCTTCCGCGCGCGCCCAGCAGCCGCCCCACCAGCTCCAGTCCGGCAATCGGGTCGTCGTGTAATTGCCACAGTGCGACTATGAGCAAATTTCCCACGGCGTGGCCGTTTAGCTCTCCCGAAGAGTTGAAACGATGCTGCAGGACATCCCGCCAGGTTCGCCCCCACGTCCCGTCATCACACAGTGCGGAAAGGGCCATTCGCAAGTCTCCGGGCGGCAACACGCCAAGCTCGCCACGCAGCCGGCCCGAAGAGCCCCCGTCGTCCGCAACGGTCACTACCGCGGTGAGCTTGTCAGATACGTGCCGCAGGGCTTGCAAGGACGCAAAGAGCCCGTGCCCGCCACCGAGGGCCACAATTGAGGGGCCGCCAGTTTCGCCGGTGTCGCCCAGTTCGTATTGGCGTTTAACCACGGTGTTCACCGCCCGCTCGGACCATAAGGTTCACACTTCCAGGATGCCAGGTCATGACGATTTCCGTAACGTTTTGGCGATATCGGCGGCAATTACTGGGCCAATACCGGGGACTTGGGCGATATCTTCTACTTCGGCCTGACGAATACGCTTCACAGAGCCAAAGTGCTTCAACAGCGCTTTCCGGCGCGCCGGTCCCAACCCCGGAACTTCGTCGAGCACTGAAGAAACCATGGATTTCGCGCGCTTCTTGCGGTGGAAACTAATCGCGAAGCGGTGGGCTTCATCCCGCAGGCGCTGCAGCATATACAGCGCCTCAGAATTGCGCGGCAGCACCAGCGGGTAGGCCTCGCCGGGAATCCAAACCTCTTCTAACCGCTTCGCCAGCCCGCACAGCGCTACATCGACAATGCCCAACTCGTCCAACACCTGCGCCGCGGCAGCCACTTGCGGTGCTCCGCCGTCAATAACCAGCAATTGCGGTGGGTAGGCAAAGCGCGGCGGTTCCGCGGCGCTGGCCGCGGTGGCGGAGTCGGTGCGCTCTTCCAGCGGCGTTTGGTCCGCATTTTCGGTCTTAGCGATTTGGGACGGCGTCTCTTCCGTTCCGCTGCTGCGTTTGAAGCGCCGTCGCAGTACTTCGCGCATTGCTGCCAGATCGTCAAACCCTTCGTCGCCGCGGACGGTGAAGCGGCGATATTCCGATTTTCGGGCCAGGCCATCTTCAAAAACCACCATCGAGCCAACCACGTTGGTGCCCTGCAACATGGAAATGTCATAGGCCTCGATGCGCAACGGCGCCTCGGACAGATCTAAATACTCTTGCAGCTCTTTTAGGGCCTGACTGCGGGTCGTCAGATCGGAACTGCGCCGTGTCTTGTGTAGAGCCAGGGCCTGTTCGGCGTTGCGGTGGACTGTCTGGGCCAGCGCCCGTTTCTCCCCCCGCTGCGGCACCCGAAGGTTCACGTTGGATCCGCGGCGATCACGCAACCACTGCGCCAGTTGGCTCGAGTCTTCCGGAAGAGTTGGGACCAATACTTCGCGCGGGACGGCATCGGTGCCCGGCTCGGCATCGCCATAAACCTGTTGCAGTAAGTGTTCTACCAGCCCGGCCTCGTCGACGTCTTCGACGCGTTCGCCCACCCAGCCGCGCTGACCGCGAATGCGGCCACCGCGCACGTGAAAGACCTGGACGGAAACCTCTAGTTCATCAGCCGCCAAAGCAAAAACATCCGCGTCGGTGCTGTCAGAAAACACGACCGCGTTCATTTCCATGGCTTGGCGCAGCGCCGCCAGATCATCGCGCAGGCGGCCGGCTCTTTCATATTCTTGGGCGGCGGCAGCCTCCTGCATTTCCTTCTCGATGCGGCGGGTGAAGCGCCGGGTGTCTCCGGCCATGAAATCGGCAAAGTCTTTGGCGAGTTGGCGATGGTCATCAACGGAAATCCAACCCACGCACGGGGCTGCGCATTTGCCGATGTATCCGAGCAGGCAGGGCCGCCCGGCGCGTTGGGCGCGCCTTAAGACTCCGGCAGAACACGAGCGCATGGGAAAGACGCGCAGTAATAAATCGACCGTTTCCCGGATCGCCCAGGCGTGCGTATAGGGGCCAAAGTAGCGGGTTCCGGCTTTGCGTTTACCACGCATTACCTGGACGCGCGGGATTTCTTCGCCCATGGTCACGGCCAGATATGGATAGGACTTATCGTCCCGATATTGCACATTGAATCGGGGCTTGAACTCTTTAATCCACGAGTACTCGAGAGTGAGCGCCTCAACCTCATTGGCGACCACGGTCCACTCCACGCGGGCGGCAGTTGTCACCATGTGCTGCGTGCGGGGATGCAGCCCCGCGACGTCTTGAAAATACGAACTTAGGCGGGCACGCAGGCTCTTCGCCTTGCCCACATACACCACGCGGCCGTGCTCGTCGAAGAAGCGATATACCCCCGGATCGGTAGGGATCTCCCCCGGTTTTGGGCGGTATGTAGCCGGATCAGCCATAGGTAGATCTTAGTTCCTGGCTAGGCGGGCTGTTCGATGGGAACGTCAGCAAGCAGCGGTGCCAAAAACTGGCCGGTGTAACTCTGGGGGGATTTTGCCACATCTTCAGGTGTCCCCTGTGCAATTACCGTCCCGCCGCCGCTTCCGCCTTCGGGGCCCATGTCAATAATCCAGTCGGCGTTCTTGATGACGTCTAGGTTGTGCTCAATGATTACGACCGTGTTGCCCTTGTCGACCAAGATTTGGAGCATTCCCAACAGGCGCTGGATATCTTCAAAGTGCAAACCGGTGGTGGGTTCATCAAGGACGTAGACGGTGCGGCCGGTTGAGCGTTTGCGTAATTCGGAGGCGAGCTTCACCCGCTGCGCCTCCCCACCCGATAGCGTCGGGGCGGGCTGTCCCAGGCGCACATATCCCAGGCCCACATCCACCAGGGTGCTCAGGTGGCGGGAGATCGCCGGGACGGCTTCGAAAAATTCTGCGGCCTCTTCGATCGGCATGTTTAAAACATCGGCGACGTTCTTGCCTTTGAAGTGGACTTCGAGTGTTTCGCGGTTGTAGCGCGCGCCGTGGCAAACCTCGCAGGGCACATAAACATCGGGTAAGAAGTTCATCTCAATGCGCAGCGTGCCGTCGCCGGAACAGGCCTCGCAGCGCCCGCCCTTGACGTTGAAGGAGAAGCGGCCGGGCTTATATCCGCGCACTTTGGCCTCTGTGGTCTCCGCGAAGAGCTTTCGCACGTGGTCCCACACGCCGGTGTAGGTCGCCGGGTTGGAGCGGGGGGTGCGGCCAATGGGGCTTTGGTCCACGTGCACGACCTTGTCGAGGTGCTCTGTTCCGCTAACGGACCGGTGCCGGCCGGGCACCTGGCGGGCCCGATTTAGCTCGTTGGCGAGCACTTTATAAAAGATCGAGTTCACCAGCGTTGACTTACCCGAACCGGAAACACCCGTTATTGCGACAAGGTTGCCAAGCGGGAAAGACACGTCGATGTCTTGCAGGTTGTTTTCCCGGGCGCCGTGTACGGTAACTTGCCTTTCCGGATCGGCCGGGCGCCGCTGTGGTGGCACGGGAATCTCGCGGCGACCCGAAAGGTAGGCCCCGGTTATTGACGCCTGGTTCTTGACCAGATTGCCGAAGTCTCCGCTGTGGACGATGTGCCCGCCGTGTTCCCCGGCACCCGGACCAATATCTACGATCCAGTCAGCGGCTCGAATGGTATCTTCATCGTGCTCGACCACGATCAACGTGTTCCCCAAGTCCCGCAACCGCGAGAGCGTGTCGATGAGGCGGCGATTATCTCGCTGATGCAGCCCAATACTGGGCTCATCCAATACGTAAAGCACTCCCACCAGCCCGGAACCAATTTGGGTGGCAAGCCGGATGCGCTGTGCCTCTCCCCCGGACAGGGTGCCGGCCGCGCGCGCCAGTGACAAATAGTCAAGGCCCACATCCAGCAAGAAGCCCAGGCGGGCGTGAATTTCTTTAAGCACCTGCCCGGCGATCTGTTCTTCGCGCTTACCAAGTTTTAGATCGTCCAAGAACGCCTTCGAAGCGCTGATGGGCAATTCACACAGTTCCGCAATGGACTTGCCGCCGATGGTTACCGCCAAGACCTCCGGTTTTAAACGCGCTCCACCGCAAGTTTCGCACGGCACTTCGCGCATGTAACCCTCATAGCGCTCCCGGGAGTTTTCCGATTCAGTCTCCGCATGTCGGCGCTCAATCATCGCTATCGCGCCCTCGAAACCAGTTGAGTAGCGACGTTCGCGGCCCCAGCGATTGCGATAGCGCACGTGCACCTTGTGATTCTTACCGTGCAGTAGGGCCTTCTTCGCAGCCTTCGGCAGGTCTTTCCAGGGCACGTCGAGGGAGAATTCCAACTCTTCAGCGAGCGAGGTGACCATGCGCAGGTAGTACTCCGCTAGCTGCCCCCAAGCCGCCACCGCCCCCTCGCGCAGCGTCAAATTCTCATCAGGTACGACCAGTTCTGGATCAACCTGCAACTTCGAGCCGATTCCGCTGCACGTTGGGCACGCGCCGTAGGGAGCGTTAAAGGAGAAGGTGCGTGGTTCAATCTCTTCCAAAGTCAGCGGGTGCTCGTTCGGGCAAGAGCGATGCTCTGAAAATCGGCGCTGACGCCCCTCCGAATCAGCCGGCTCATCGACGAAGTCGGCAACTACCAGCCCATCCGCCAACTTCAGTGCCGTTTCAATCGAGTCGGTCAGACGCCGTCCAATATTTTCTTTCGCAACGAGGCGGTCCACGATCACGGCGATATCGTGCTTGAGGTTTTTCTCTAGCTTGGGCGGGTCGCTGAGCGAGACCTGTTCACCATCGACCAGCGCGCGGGAAAAACCCATTGTTTGCATCTGGTGGAAAAGTTCTTCGTACTCCCCCTTGCGGCCCCGCACCACCGGAGCCAGCACTTGGAAACGAGTTCGCTCGGGTAACTCCAGCAACTGATCCACGATTTGTTGGGGCGTCTGTGACCGCACCAGCTCCCCACACACCGGGCAGTGCTGCGTGCCGGCGCGCGCGTACAGCAGCCGCAAGTAATCGTAGACCTCGGTGATGGTTCCCACGGTCGATCGCGGGTTGCGGCTGGTCGATTTTTGGTCAATGGATACCGCTGGGGATAAACCCTCGATGAAGTCCACATCGGGCTTGTCCATCTGGCCGAGGAACTGGCGTGCATAAGCCGATAGAGATTCGACGTAACGGCGCTGCCCCTCGGCAAAAATTGTGTCGAAGGCGAGTGAGGACTTCCCAGATCCCGAAAGGCCCGTAAACACGATCAGCTCATTGCGCGGTAGTTGCACCGAGACATTCTTCAAATTGTGTTCGCGGGCACCTTGGATGATCAGTTCTTCACTCACGCGCATAATTGTATGTCGAGCCACTGACATCGCCGCATGGGTTCACTATTGGCGAGTTTTTACGGCACAGTGGTGATCATGACGACCCCAGCACAGGAACATCCGATTCCGATATCCGAATACGCGGTGATTGGAGACGGCAACACCGCCGCGCTGATTTCCCGCTCGGGCTCGATCGACTGGATGTGTCTGCCCCGATTTGACTCCCCCGCGTGTTTTGCAGCGCTACTGGGCACTAACCAGCACGGCCACTGGCTACTCACGGTTCAAGACGCCGTCGACATTGAGCGCCGGTATATCGGCGAGACTTTTGTACTCGAAACCACTTTCACTACCGCCCGTGGTGTAGCCCGGCTCACAGATGCGATGCCGCTGGGCAGCGGACGGGCGGACTGTGTGCGCCACCTGGAAGTGCTAGAGGGCGAGGTCACAGTTGAGCATGAGTGGGTGGTGCGTTTTGACTATGGGGAACGAACTCCGTGGATCCATCGCTCCAAAGACGGTGCCGATAGGGAAATCATCCGCGCTACGGCTGGCGCCGATTCCGTCATTTTGCGAGGAGATCGCCTCCCATACGCATCCGCCGCAAATATGCACGTTGATCATTTCCCGTTACAGGAGGGCCAATCCGTTGAACTGGCGATGACCTGGGTGCCGTCGTGGGCCGATGCGCCCCCAGCGGTCAATATTTCACGCGCGATCGAAAAAACCCATGAGCGCTGGGTGGAGTGGGTACGAACCAGCACCGATACGGGTGAACACGACGATCTGGTGCGCCGATCCCTACTGGTGTTGCGCCTATTGACGCATCATGAAACCGGCGGAATCGTGGCGGCTGCGACGGCTTCACTCCCGGAACAGCCGGGCGGAGAACGCAATTGGGATTATCGTTTTTGCTGGCTGCGGGATGCGTCCTTAACGGTCGAGGCGCTCATCGAATACGGCTACCACTGGGAGGCGCAGCGCTGGCGGGCTTGGCTATTGCGCGCGGTGGCGGGAGATCCCGACGATCTGCAAATCATGTATGGAGTGGACGGAAGTCGCCACCTTCCAGAGCGACATCTGGATCACCTGCCCGGATACGCCAATTCGCGTCCCGTCCGAGTGGGGAACGCGGCAGTTAAGCAGATTCAAAATGACGTGCTCGGTGAGGTCATGTCGGCGCTATTCGCGGCGCGGCAGGCAGGTTTGGACGGCGACCAGAAGTCCTGGTCTTTACAGCGCTTTTTGCTCAATGGACTACTTCGGCATTGGCACCTGCCCGACCGGGGGATCTGGGAAATCCGCGGCGCACCACAGCACTTCACCCACTCCAAAATCATGGTGTGGGCCGCCCTAGATCGGGCGATACGCACGGTCGAGCAGTTCCCCGACTGTGACGGACCCCTAGATCATTGGCGCCGGATGCGCGCGATCGTGCGAGACGACATCGTTAAGCGCGGAACCCACCCCGAGACCGGAGCTCTCGTGCAGTATTACGGGGCGACCCACACCGATGCGGCCCTGCTACAGGCCCTGCACATGGGCTTTTTCGATGCGCAGGACCCGATATTTAAAGCAACCGTTGAGGCAATCGAGTCTGAACTCCTCGTCGATGGGTTCGTATTGCGATACCGCACGGAACATGAAGTTGATGGCCTCCCGCCGGGCGAACACCCGTTTTTGGCGTGTTCGTTTTGGCTGGTAGATGCCTACGCCCGCATGGGACGGATTTCGGAGGCAGAAAAGCTTCTCGAAATTCAGACGGGAGCGGCTAGCGACCTAGGGCTCTTCTCCGAGGAGTACGACCCCGCGAACTCGCGCATGATTGGTAACTTCCCACAGGCTTTTTCGCACCTGGCATTTGTGCGCGCAGCGTGGTCGCTCGACCGTGCCAAGGGTTTGCGTTAGGGCGCCTCGTGTTGCCGCTTCAGGCACGTGGTTCGCCCCCAGGTAGGGTCGCGCTCCATAAGTAGTTTCGATCTTCCAACCAAGCGGATTTGGGCAAGAACGAGGCGGGCAATCTACAGTGGGCCCATGCAGACTTCTCCTTCTTATACCGGTGATGTGAAATCGGGCGGGCCAAGTGACGTACGTGTGCTGCCCGGGCTCGTAATCCGCAAGGCCAGCGTCGGCCCGATGGATAACAATGCCTACCTGCTCACGTGCACGAAAACCGGCGCGCAGTTGCTCATCGACGCGGCTAACGATGCGCCGCGTCTGCTCCAGCTTTTGAGTGAGGACGGCGCCTCGCCCCAATTGGAAACCATCGTCACCACGCATCAGCACTACGATCATCACGGCGCACTTGTTGAGATGGTCGAGCAAACATCGGCGCGCACCGCGGCTGGGGCTGATGATGCCGAGGGCATACCGGTAACTGTCGACGTCGAGCTGGTAGATGGCGACGTGATCTCGGTGGGTGATGTTTCGCTGGATGTAATCGCGCTGCGGGGACACACGCCCGGATCGGTAGCGCTGTGTTACGAGGTGCCCTACGACTATGTTCCGGGCCCCGATGATGACCAGTGGTCACAACCGCGCGCGGCACACATTTTCACCGGTGACAGTTTGTTCCCCGGTGGAGTGGGCAAGACGCAATCGCCCGCGGACTTTCAGCAGCTATTTGCTGATGTTTCAGAACGTCTTTTTGAGCGTTTTGACGACGCGTGGATTTATCCCGGGCATGGCGCGGACACCACCTTGGCGGCTGAGCGCCCGGCGCTGTCCCAGTGGCAGCAGCGCGGCTGGTAGTTAGCGCTTGTCGTTTCGGGTCTTCAGCAGACTTAGAACCGCAGTAATGGCGATAACTCCCAAAATTATGGCGAGCGAGAGCCAGATCGGGATATGCGGCATACCGGGTACCGGATGGCCACCGTTGATGAAGGGCAAGTTGTTACTAGCAAGTTCTTCAACGATCATTTTGGCGCCAATGAATACCAGTATTACTGCCAGCCCTTTTGACAGGTAAACGAGTCGGGTGAGTAGGCCTCCCAGTAAGAAATACAGTTGCCGCAGCCCCATGAGAGCCAGCGCGTTTGCTGTGAACACGATGTAGGGCTCTTTTGTGAGGCCGAAAATTGCCGGGATCGAGTCGAGCGCAAAAAGTAAGTCGGTAGAGCCAATCGCGACCATCACCATCAACATGGGGGTGACGTACCGTTTTCCGTCAATGCGGGTAAAGAGTTTGTCACCGTGGTACTCGTCGGTCGTGTTGGTGAGTTTTTTCACGACCTTCATTAGTCGATTTTCTTTAAACTCATCATCTTCATGCCCGGATGTGAGCTTGACCCCAGTAAAAATCAGGAAGATGCCGAAGATGTAAAACACCCAGGAGAAGGCGCTGATAACTGTCGCTCCGACCGCGATGAAAATACCGCGAAAAACCAGGGCGATTGCGATGCCGATGAGCAGGACTTTCTGCTGATAAATCCGCGGCACGGCAAACCGGGACATGATTATGAGGAAAATGAAGAGATTGTCGACCGACAAACTCTTTTCGGTTACGTAACCGGCGAAGAACTCGGCGCCGTGCTCACTCCCCCACACCCACCACATGCCAAGGCCAAAGACGATGGCTAAAAGTATGTAGATGACCGTCCAACTACCTGATTCCTTCAGGCTCGGTTCATGCGGCGTTCGGACGTGCGCATAGAAATCAAAGATGAAAATGCCGATCGTTACGGCGATTGTTATGAGCCATACCCAAGTGGGGACGTGCAATTTAACCTCCGGATTGCGTCAGTCGACTGATCTCCGGAGGTCTCTTCCGCCACAAAGATGGCTAACAGTACCGGGCCGCGTACACAGCGGGCCGTGATGACGGCACTATTTCTTAGGGAATACTCCCCTCCAACTCCGGCAAGTGTACGCTATTCGGGTTTTGCCGCCCTGAGGTGCGAGCTACGTTCAGATTTGGGTGCGATCTAGGTTGAGGCTTGGACGTTAGCTCGGTTCAGGCCGTCGCGCTTTCGGCTTTGCGCAGTTCTTTTTTCACGTCCGCAATCTCATCGCGCAGCCGGGCTGCTAGTTCGAATTGCAGTTCGCCCGCGGCAGCATGCATCTGTTCCGTTAGTTCTTGGACCAGTGAGGCAAGTTCCGAAGCCGGTAGATCCGGCGAAATCGTGGGCGTTCCGGTGGTCGGCGCGGCCTTACCGGTGCGGTAACCCGTGGCAAGTAACTCTTCAGTGTCGATGTCTTCGCGGGCGAGCATCTCGGTGATGTCGCCGATGCGCTTACGCAGCGGGGTCGGATCGATCCCATGTTCCTCGTTGTATGCGATTTGCTTTTCCCGCCGACGATTCGTTTCTTCGATGGCGTCTGACATCGCTTTTGTCACGCGATCGGCATACATGTGTACCTGGCCCGAGACGTTTCGGGCCGCGCGTCCGATCGTTTGAATCAAAGAGGTTGCCGAACGCAGGAAACCCTCTTTATCGGCGTCGAGGATTGCAACGAGCGATACTTCCGGCAGGTCCAGCCCCTCTCGGAGCAGGTTGATGCCAACCAGAATGTCAAAGTCGCCCCGGCGCAGCTCACGTAAGAGTTCGACGCGCCGCAGGGTATCTACGTCTGAGTGTAAATACTCGACTCGCAAATCATGGTCGAGCAAGAAATCCGTGAGGTCTTCAGCCATCTTCTTAGTGAGCGTGGTGACCAAAATACGCTCATCGCGGCCAACTCGTGTTTGAATTTCGTGCAAGAGGTCATCAATTTGCCCCGTCGTGGATTTCACCACAACCTCGGGATCGACCAGGCCGGTGGGGCGAATCACCTGTTCAACAAAGCCATCGGATTGTTCAAGTTCGTAGTCCCCCGGTGTTGCCGATAGATATACGGTTTGCCCGATTCGTTCCAAAAACTCGTCCCACTTCAGCGGCCGGTTATCAATGGCCGAAGGCAGACGGAAGCCGTGATCAACCAGCGTTCGCTTTCGTGAAATATCACCTTCGAACATCGCGCCGATTTGTGGAACTGTGACGTGCGATTCGTCAATGACTAGGACGAAGTCTTCTGGGAAGTAATCCAGCAGGGTGTGCGGCGCGGAACCGGGTGGCCGACCGTCGATGTGGCGGGAGTAGTTTTCGATGCCGGAACAGGTTCCGATCTGACGCATCATTTCGATGTCGTAGGTCGTGCGCATGCGTAGGCGCTGCGCCTCGAGCAGCTTATTTTGCTGTTCAAGCTCGGCTAACCGCTCTTCTAGTTCCGTCTCAATGTCGGAGATTGCGCGCTCCATGCGCTCCTCCCCCGCGACATAGTGCGAGGCCGGGAACACAAAAATCTGTTCCTCTTCGCGAATCGCATCACCCGTAAGCGGGTGCAGCGTTTGGATGCGGTCGATCTCGTCCCCAAAGAACTCGATGCGAATGGCGAGTTCTTCATACATCGGGATGATTTCGACCGTGTCACCTCGAACACGGAATGTCCCGCGCGTGAAGGCCATGTCGTTGCGGTCGTACTGCATTTCCACGAACCGTCGCAGCAGTTGATCGCGCTCGATCTGCTGGCCAACTTCGAGTGGAACCATGCGGTCCACGTATTCCTGTGGTGTTCCCAGACCGTAAATACAAGAAACGGAAGCCACCACCACGACGTCGCGCCGCGTTAGCAGCGAATTAGTGGCAGAGTGGCGCAAGCGTTCGACTTCTTCGTTGATTGAAGAGTCTTTTTCGATGTAGGTGTCAGACTGCGG
>DAHVRJ010000132.1:0-71189 GCA_027322505.1 Demequinaceae bacterium | reverse complement strand
CCTTCGGCGCGCCAAAGCTTCGGCCCCCTGGACCCAACGGTTGCCCAGGCCCGCACGCTGGTCCGAGACGCCCTGGCGCCGATTCTCCCCGCGCAGGCGGCAGGCGACGCCCCGAACGCTGCGAGCGACCTAGCCACCGCACCGCTGATCCTCGTAGCCTGCTCGGGCGGGCCAGATTCCATGGCGCTGGCCGCCACCGCTGCGTTTGTTATTCCCCGCCTGGGAGCCCGCGTTGGCGCAGTAATTGTCGATCATGACCTCCAGCCCGGTTCGGCCGCTGCGGCCCAGCAGGCCGCCCAGCAGTGCCGGGAACTCGGCTTGGCGCCGGTGGAGGTTATAAAAACCCAAGTGGCACGCGGCCCGGAATCTGGCGGGCTCGAAGCTGGCGCTCGCAGCGCCCGCTACGCAGTGCTTCGCCAGCAGATCAAAAAGCACCGGGCGCAGGCTGTATTGCTGGGCCACACCCTGGACGATCAGGCCGAACAGGTCCTCTTGGCGCTCACCCGCGGTTCGGGAACGCGCTCGCTAGCGGGGATTCCCGCCCAGAGAGACTTCTTCTATCGACCCTTCCTCCAGTTGCGCCGCCGCGATACGGAGCACATTTGTGCCCACCTCAAACTCACCACGTGGCTCGACCCGACCAATGAATTGCCGGCGGAGACGCTCACGCACCAGGCGCCGTCCCTAATTAATGTTCCCCGCCGCACCGTGGTGCGCAATATCGTTTTGCCCCACCTGGAGCACCACCTGGGCCCGGGAATTGCCCAGGCGCTGGCCCGCACGGCCGGGCTGGCGCGCGCTGACGATGCGGCACTGTCAGACCTGGCAGATAATTTATTGCACGAAGCCACGATCAATGTCACCGCGCAAGAGCGACAATTAGATTGCCACGTGCTGGGTGGTGCGCCTAAGGCGGTGCGAACGCGGGCGCTGCGCCGGGCGTGCATTGCAATTGGTGTGCCTACCAGCCCCCTGGCGCTAGTGCACGTGACGGCACTGGACGATTTGGTGACTAACTGGCGGGGCCAGGGGCCAGTTGACCTACCGGGGGGTCACCAAGGGCGGCGGCAATATGGCACGCTGACCCTGTACACCGTTAAAAAATGATCACCAAGGAGTCGATTCGGTGGACGCCAATGACATGGGCGCAGACTTAGAGCGCGTCTTAGTTTCCGAAGAACAAATTCGTGAGCGTGTAAAGGAACTTGCCGCCGAAATTGACCGGGACTACGCGGGTAAAGACGTGCTGCTGGTCGGGGTTTTAAAGGGCGCCGTGATGATCATGGCCGACCTTTCGCGTGCAATGCACTCGGCCGCGACCATGGATTGGATGGCCGTGTCCTCCTATGGGTCCGGGACCCAGTCCTCGGGTGTGGTGCGGATTTTGAAGGACCTCGACACCGATATTTCCGGCCGGCACGTCCTCGTGGTGGAAGATATTTTGGATTCGGGCCTCACACTTTCGTGGCTGCTTTCGAACCTGCGTTCGCGCGGAGCGGCCTCGGTGGAGGTGTGCACGCTACTGCGCAAACCCGATGCCGCCAAGGTAGAAGTTGATGTGCGCTACGTCGGATTCGATATTCCGGCCGAATTTGTCGTGGGCTACGGGCTGGATTTCGCGGAGCGGTACCGAAATCTGCCATTTGTGGGCACCCTGGCGCCCCACGTGTATAACGGCTAGTTTCTGTAATCTAGCCCCGCGTTTTTCAAACGACGCTTATCAATGTATAAGGTCGATTAGTTGAGATCAGGCAAACAGAAGGGAAGCGGGCCCGGCGCCCCACCCAAAATGAACTTTAAGCGGATATTGCGCGGACCCCTGATTTGGGTGCTGCTCGGATTGATCTTGCTGTCCACGGCAATGAGTCAGTTCTTTATGCCCTCAGTGTCCACAATTGACACCTCCACCGGGCTGAACCTCATCCAGGGCGGCAAGGTCGAACAGGTCCTACTCGTTGATGGTGAACAGCGTGTCGACCTGACCCTAAAAGAAGATTTTGAAGACAAGGGTGACCGCGTCGAATTTTTCTATGCCGAGCCGCATGGCGAGCGTATTATTGATGCGATTGTGGACGCCGACCCGAACGGTGGATTCAATGAGGAACCGCCGCCGCAGGGTTCTTGGTTCACATCCCTGCTCTTTACGTTCCTTCCGCTGCTCATCATCGTCGGTCTGTTCTGGTTCTTGCTCATGCGCATGCAGGGTGGAACCGGGCAGGCGATGAAGTTCGCCAAGTCCAAGGCCCGCCTGGTCGATAAGGACACCCCTTCGGTGACATTCTCCGACGTCGCCGGGGTGGATGAAGCCGTCGAAGAGATCGGCGAAATTAAGGAATTTTTGGAAGAGCCCGACCGGTTCCAGGCCGTGGGCGCCAAGATCCCAAAGGGTGTTTTGTTATACGGTCCACCCGGTACCGGTAAGACGCTGCTGGCCCGAGCGGTGGCTGGCGAGGCGAAGGTCCCGTTCTACTCCATCTCCGGCTCGGACTTCGTAGAAATGTTTGTCGGTGTGGGTGCTTCGCGGGTGCGCGACCTGTTCACCCAGGCGAAGGAGAACGCTCCCTCAATTATCTTCGTCGATGAGATAGACGCGGTGGGGCGCCACCGCGGTGCCGGTCTGGGCGGCGGGCACGATGAGCGCGAGCAGACGCTGAACCAGCTTCTGGTCGAAATGGACGGTTTTGAGGCCGGCACGAACGTGATTTTGATTGCCGCGACCAACCGCCCCGATATTTTGGATCCGGCCCTGCTGCGTCCGGGCCGGTTCGACCGGCAAATTGCCGTTGACCCGCCCGATATGGGCGGCCGGCGCCACATTTTGGGCGTGCATGCCAAGGGCAAGCCCATGAGCCCCGATGTTGACTTCGATTTACTGGCGCGGCGCACCCCCGGCTTTACGGGCGCCGATTTGGCGAACGTGCTGAACGAGGCCGCGCTCTTGACTGCTCGCCTCGGGAAGGAATTCATCACCAACGAGTCCCTTGATGAGGCGATCGACCGCGTTGTGGCGGGGCCGCAGCGCCGCACGCGCATCATGAATGACGCGGAAAAGAAGATCACGGCCTACCACGAGGGCGGGCACGCGCTAGTGGCTGCGGCGATGCGGCACACCGATCCGGTCACCAAGGTCACGATTCTGCCGCGCGGCCGGGCCCTGGGTTACACCATGGTTATGCCCACTGAGGATAAGTACTCCACCACCCGCAACGAGTTGCTCGACCAACTGGCCTACGCAATCGGCGGGCGGGTTGCGGAAGAGATCGTGTTCCACGACCCCACCACCGGAGCCTCTTCCGACATTGAGAAAGCAACCTCCCTGGCGCGCAAGATGGTCATGGAATACGGCATGTCCGAGCGTGTGGGTGCCATCAAACTGGGCCAAGCCGGGGGAGAGGTGTTCCTCGGCCGCGATATGGGGCACGAGCGGGACTACTCCGAATCCGTTGCCGGCATCATTGACGAAGAGGTGCGCCGCCTAGTGGAGGCCGCCCACGATGAGGCCTGGGAAGTTCTCACCCAGTACCGCGAAGTGCTGGACAACTTGGTTTTGGAGCTGCTCGAGAAGGAAACTTTAAATCAGCACCAGCTCGCCGAGGTGTTCGAGCCCGTACAAAAACGCGAGCTGCGCCCGGTGTGGCTGTCTTCGCAAGAGCGCCAGGTTTCGGACATTCCCCCGGTGGCGATGCCCGAAAAGGCGCTCACCAGTGCCGATCCACAGCACGTTGAGGAGCAGGAAAAGATCGATGACCTGGCTCCGGGTGACCAGGCGGCTGCGGCGCATGAGGGGCAGCGGGCCGCGGAAGAACCCGAAGTTGAGGTTGGGCCCGGCGAAGAGCCCGAACCTGACTCAGAATCTGGCCCCGAGTCTGGACCCAGGGAAGACTAGTGACTACGCCGCTTCCCGAAGGGTATGACGCGCAGCGCGTGGAGCGGGCGGTGCGGGAAATTCTGCTCGCGGTGGGCGAGGACCCCGACCGACCCGGATTGCGCGATACGCCTGGTCGCGTCGCGCGCTCCTATGCGGAGATGTTCTCGGGCCTGCACCAGGATGCCTCCGAGGTTCTAAACCGCACATTCGAAATCGGTCATAGAGAAATGGTGCTGGTGAAGGACATCGAAATGTTCTCTACCTGTGAGCACCACCTGGTGCCGTTCCATGGAATGGCACACGTGGCATATATCCCTTCCGATACCGGCCAGGTAACCGGCCTGAGCAAATTGGCCCGGCTAATTGACGTCTATGCCAAACGCCCCCAGGTGCAGGAGCGGCTAACCGCGCAGGTGGCTGATGCCCTTGTCGAGAACCTGCAGCCCAGTGGGGTCATGGTCGTGGTGGAAGCAGAACACCTGTGCATGTCGATGCGCGGCGTGCGCAAACCCGGATCACGCACAATCACCTCTGCGGTCCGGGGCCAAATGCGCGACCACGCCACTCGGGCGGAGGTCATGGGCCTTATTTACGGCAGGTAACCAATGGGCATGCTGCATCCGGCCGGATTACCCGCGCAGTTGCGGAGCCTGGAGCGAACCTTGGTGATGGGCGTGGTGAATGTAACGCCCGATTCTTTCTCCGATGGCGGGCGCTGGTTCACTCCCCGTGAGGCACTCAGCCAGGCGCGGCGGCTGCTCGATGAAGGAGCCGATCTGATCGACGTGGGCGGGGAATCGACCCGGCCCGGTGCTGAACGCGTCACAAGTGAGCAAGAAATTGACCGCGTTTTACCCGTCATCGAGGAACTGGTTTCTCAGGGCGCGCACGTCTCCATCGACACGATGCGTTCGAATGTGGCCCGCGAGGCAGTGAAGCGCGGAGCAACAGTGATTAACGACGTATCGGGCGGTTTAGCCGATCCGGCAATGGCCGAAGTAGCGGCGGAAACCGGCGTCACATATGTGGCCATGCACTGGCGGGCCCACTCCAAAGAAATGGATAAACGCGACCAGTATGACGACGTCGTTCTTGATGTATCGCGTGAACTGGGTCAGCGCATAACCGCGCTGACGGCAGCTGGCGTCCAGCGCGAGCAAATAGTTTTAGACCCCGGCTTGGGGTTTGCGAAGGCCGGTACCAATAACTGGCCGCTGCTGGCGCACCTGGACGTTCTCCAAAACCACGGGCTCCCAGTGATGGTCGGTGCCTCACGAAAGCGCTTCTTAGGCCATTTACTGGCCCGGGATGCCAGCGAAGTCGTGCCCCCATCCGGTCGCGACGCCGCAACACACGCTGTCAGCGCGTTGATGGCCGCCGCGGGGGTCTGGTGCGTGCGCGTACATGAAGTTCAGGGATCATTGGATGCGGTACGAGTTGGTGCGGCGCTGCGCGCCGCCCGGGCGGAACGTCCCGGCGCAGCTCTAGCTGATGCAGACCAGTCAGCCCGCCCGGATCAATCAACTCGCGCAGACAAGTCAGCCCGAGCGTCGGGAACTGACTCTGCGGTGAGAGGTGAGTGAGATGGATCAGTACGACGCAATCACCCTGACCGGGATCACCGGCCACGGCCACCATGGCGTTTTTGAAAGCGAGCGCTTTGCGGGCCAGGAGTTTCGCGTTGATGTGACCGTTTACGTGGATGCGCGCGCCGGGGCAAGCGGCGATGATCTATCGCAAACCGTGCACTACGGCGAACTGGCTGAGCAGGTGCACGATCTCATTACCGGCCCGGCGGTCGACCTAATTGAGACACTGGCTGAAAAAATTGCCGCCGTTACGCTGAGCTTTCCCGCCGCGCGGGCCGTTGACGTCACCGTGCATAAGCCCCAAGCGCCCATTGAAGTTCCATTTGAAAACGTGAGCGTGAAAATTCACCGGACGGCATCCCAGCGCTCGGGCGCAAGCGTTCCAGCTCTCGAACCGGAATCGTCTGCCGCGGCCGAGCTGCCCGGGGAGAAGGCCGAACCCGCCGAGTTGCCCACCGAGGCCGATGAACCTCCCGCGGACGCTTCCGAACCGTCCGCGCTATCCGCGCCGCCTGCCATGGCGGCGGCGCCCGCCGGACCACCTGCCGTCCCCGCGGCGCCGCCCCCGCCGCCGGAACTGACAGAAGCGGCGGCAGCTGCCGCGCTGGAATCCGATGTACCTTCTGAAGCAGCGTTGCCGCCTCCAGTTGAAGAAGAGCTCGATCTGTTCGACCAGCGCCCGGAACATCCCACCTCGGCCATCCTGGCGCTGGGCGCAAATCTCGGCCCCGCTCAAGAAACCCTCGCGGCAGCCATTGCCGATATCGCGGCCATTGCCGAGGTCGAACTTGTCGACGTTTCCCCACTGGCGCGTACCGCGCCGGTGGGTCCCCAACAGCCGGACTTTTATAACTGCGTAGTGCGCATCCTCACCACGCTTACGCCACGCGAACTCCTGCAAGCGGGCCACGAAATTGAGGACGCCCACGGCCGGGAGCGCGCCGAAGACTGGGGCCCGCGCACCTTGGACATTGACGTAATCAAGTTCGGCGACGTGGTGGGGGCAAGCGCTGATTTAGAACTGCCCCACCCCCGCGCCCATGAGCGGGCTTTTGTACTCGTGCCCTGGGCCGAACTGGAACCAAATGGTGTCCTGCCCGGCCTGGGAGGTGGACCAATTGCGACACTGGCAGCAAGCGCACCGGACCGCGATGGCATTCGATGGATGGCCCTGGATTGGTTGCGGTAGCGCCATGGTTTTCGCGGAGCAAGGAATCAGAAAATGAAGCGCACCAGCGCCACCACAGTGGTTATCTGCATTGCTGCCTCGGGCGTGGTGTCATGGATCGCGCTGATGTTTTGGCGTCGGGCGGGACACAGCCTACCGCCGGTGTCGTGGATGGCCGTGGTGGTCATGCTGCTTTTGGCGGTGGGCCTGTTTGCGGCCGGATGGCCCGTGGGCCAGGTGACCCGCGAAGCGCGCGAGGCCACCGACCGGCGCCTTGAAGGGAAAGAAGAGCCCAAACGGCGCAAACACCATGTTGATCCGCTGCGCGCGGCGCGCACCTTCGTGCTGGCTCAGGCCGCGACCATTACCGGTGCGCTGCTGACCGGCTGGTACGGGGCAACGCTTCTAGTTTTACTCACCGCTCCGCTGGTGGAAGCACGCCTGGCCCAGGTGTGGCCTGCGGGCGCCGCCACCTTGGCGGCGCTGATCCTAATGGTCACCGGATTGATCGTTGAATGGTTTTGCCAACTACCGCCAAGCGACGATGTCGAGGGAGAACTGGCAAACTGACTTAAGTGACTGCTGAGAAAGTAGAACTTTTTGATCCCGTCGATGTGACGTGGGATCGCGTCTCCGGGCGCTTAATTGTGCTGCGCCGCCTGGTGGCGATCGGGCTAGACCTGCTCGCCGCAATCGCGGTTGTGATTGCGCTACTCCCCAGAGTTGGCTGGGCCTGGTGCGGCCCCATTTTGGGGCTCCTGTTCCTAATAAGCATTTGGGAATGGTGGCTAATTGGACGCCAGGTGCGGGCAATTGGATACATCGAACGCACAGACGACCTGCTAATTCGCCGCGGAATTCTGTTCCGCCAGCTCGTGGTGGTGCCGTATGGCCGCATGCAGTTTGTTGATGTGCAATCCGGCCCGCTGGAGCGAATTTTCAACCTCGCCAGCGTCGAACTCCACACCGCTTCTCCCACCACCAAGGCAACGATTCCTGGCCTCCTGCCTGAAGAGGCAGCGCGCCTGCGCGACCGCCTCGCAACACGCGGCGAGGCGCAGATGGCGGGCCTGTGAAATTTGATTTGGGAACCCACGTGGAACAAACACCGCCCCCGCCCCGGCCCAAACCGGAACCGGAATGGACGCGCCCCCACATCCTTTCGCCCCTCGTGGAGGCGTGGAAGGGCACCGCTGTTGTTTTGATCATCGGCTTCCAGCCGCTCCAGGAGTTCGTGGGCGAACTTTCCACCGATGTGCGCGAGCGCTTCTTTTTAAACTCCGCAACGGGAATTTTGGCGCTGATATTCGTCGCCGCCCTCATCGGCGTGATCGTCGCCTGGCTCGCGTGGCTCTTTACTCGCTACACCCTGGGCGAGGAAGCGGTCCAGCTGCGTAGCGGCGTTTTATGGCGCAACCGGCGCCAAGCCCGGCTGGATCGGCTCCAAGCGGTCGACGTTGTCCAGCCATTTTTAGCGCGTCTGGTCGGTCTGGCGGAACTGCGCGTCGAGGTCGCTGGAGGCACCGGCACCGCGGTGCGCATTGCCTACCTGAAAGAAGGAGAGGCCCAGCGGCTGCGCAATCAAATCCTGGCGCGCTCAGCGGGTCTGGACCTAGATGAAGAAGCGCCCGCCCCCGAAGCCCCCGAGAACGAACTTTTTGAAGTACCCTTCGGCCGACTCATCGGCTCGCTCGTGCTATCAAGTCAAGTAATTTTTCCGGTACTGCTGGTGGTGTTTTTCGCGGTGCTGGCAATTATCGCCCGCACCCCCGAGCCGCTACTGGCCAATCTTCCGCTCTTATTTCTCATTGCGGTACAAGTTTGGCAGCGCCTGAATCGCGGTGCGTTCTTTCGCGCCGCAACCTCGCCCGACGGCGTCCGCATCACCCACGGCCTGCTCGAGCAGCGCCGCCAGACCGTGCCGCCGGGCCGGATCCAAGCCATCCGCCTCACCCAGCCGCTGCTCTGGCGCCTTTATGGGTGGTGGCGCGTCGACATGAACGTGGCCGGCTACGGAACCACCACCGCGGGCCAGGCGCTGGTCAACGACCTGCTGCCGGTAGGCAAACTCAACGACGCCCTGCGCGCCCTGTGGCTCGTGGTGCCGGATTTTGAGATCGACGATACGGACGCCGTCCTAAATCACGCGATGGTCGGAAGTGGCGCGGCAGGTGAGTTCACCACCTCCCCCAAGCGCGTGCGAATTATTGATCCGCTTGTGGTGCGCCGCACGGGTTTTCGCATCACGCCCCGGGCACTTTTGATTCGCCGGGGCCGGCTGACACGGCACATGATCGTCGTGCCCCATGAGCGAATCCAGTCGGTTTCCATTTATCAAGGGCCGATTCAGCGCAGCCTGCAAGTGGCCCGTTTCCAAATTGACTCCACCGTTGGGCCGGTGGCTCCGGTCGTTCCGCATCTGGATACGGGCACGGTCGCGGCCCTGATGCGCGAGCAGATCCAGCAGGCACGGCAGGCGCGGGCAGCAGATCGAACTGAGCGGTGGATGGCCGCGGAAAAAGGGGATTAGGGATGACGTCACGTCCAGGGCGACTAGGTGTCGGAATCGTAGGGGCCGGCCGGGTCGGGGCGGTGCTGGGAAGCGCGTTGCGCGGCGCGGAGCACGCTGTTGTGGGGGCCAGCGGCGTGAGCGAGGACTCCAAGGAACGCATCGCCGCCCTCCTGCCGGGGGTTCCGCACTTGGACGTTCCCGAAATTGTGGAGCGCTCCGAACTGGTGCTGTTGACGGTGCCCGATGACGAGTTGGCCTCGGTAGTTTCGGGAATTGCGGCCACGGGCGGGTGGCAGACTGGCCAGTTAGTCGCCCACACTGCTGGCGCGTACGGTACAGATATTTTGCGCCCGGCCACGCAGGCTGGCGCGATACCGTTGGCGATCCATCCGGCCATGACCTTTACCGGCACCTCCCTCGATTTAGCGCGGCTCATCGGCTGTAGTTTCGCGGTGACTGCTCCCAACGTGGTGTTGCCTATCGCCCAGGCGCTCGTAGTGGAAATGGGGGGCGAACCGGTGGTCATAGCCGAGGCAGATCGGTCGCGCTATCACGCGGCGCTAGCGCACGGAGCCAATCATCTTGTGGTGTTAGTCACCCAGGCAATGCGCACCCTGGAGACAATTGGTGTAGCGGAGCCTGGAAAGATGCTGGCGCCCCTGTTGAACGCGGCGCTGGATGGAACGCTGCGCGGCGGGGAGCACTATCTAACTGGACCAGTTATGCGCTCAGATGTGTCAACTGTGCAAAAACACGCATTTGAGTTAGCAAAAATGGGCTCGGAAGATGCATCCTTAAGTGACATCAACGCGGGATACCGGGCAATGGCGCGCATCACCGTTCAACGCGCGCTGATTGCGGGGAAAATCACTGCCGAGACCGCGCAGCGCCTGCTTGATGTGTTAGTTATTAATGATCCCAACGGATCGAAAGGTAATGAGGCATGACGTCTTTGGTTTTGGCTCACACCCGCGCTGAATTGGATGCGGCGCTGGCCGGAACCGCGCGCCCGCGCGCTGTCGTAATGACCATGGGCGCCCTCCACGCTGGACACTTGGAACTGGTACGCCTGGCAAAAGAGCGCGCCGAAACCGTGGTGGTGACAATTTTTGTAAACCCATTGCAGTTTGGACCCGGCGAAGACTTTGCTACCTATCCGCGCACGCTCGACACCGATGTCGACGCGTTGGAAGAACTGGGAGTCGACGTTGTCTTTGCTCCCAGCGCGCAGGAAATGTACCCCGAAGCCGAACCGCAGGTGCGGATCAACGCGGGGCGGTTGGGGGAGCGTTGGGAGGGCACGACGCGGCCCGGCCACTTTGACGGAGTGCTGACGATCGTAGCGAAAATGCTGCATTTGACGCGCCCGGATATTGCCGTATTTGGTGAAAAGGATGCCCAGCAACTGATTTTGGTGCGGCGCATGGTGGCCGACTTGAATTTCGATGTCGAGATCGTCGGCGCCCCCACCGCCCGCTCGGCAGAGGGTTTGGCGCTCAGTAGTCGCAACGCGTATCTGGATGAGGAACAGCGCGCGCAGGCACACGCATTATGGACGGCGATCCGCGCCGCCCAGGACAGCGTTCCCTTGGGCGCTGACGCGGTTCGGGATGCGGCTTTGGCAGTGCTGACGGATGCTGCCGGGATCGAGCTGGATTATTTAGCCCTAGTAGATGTGTTAACCCTGGCAGAGGTAGAACCCGATCACCGCGGAGAAGCGCTGCTTCTTATTGCGGTGCGCATCGGGACTATTCGCCTGATAGATAATGCGTTGCTTAGACTGGGCGCAACATAAGGGAAGGCCGGAATGGCTCATGGCCGCTGAAACTAAAAACACTTCTACGTCGTTAATGCGCACGATGTTGACGGGAAAAATCCATCGTGCCCGGGTGACGGCTGCCGATTTACACTACGTCGGCTCGGTGACGATTGACCAGGATTTAATGCGCGCGGCAGATATTTTGCCCGGTCAGCAAGTCGACATTGTGGACGTGACTAACGGGGCGCGTTTGACGACCTATGCCATCGCGGCCGCGGCCGGTAGTGGGGAGATTTGCATTAACGGGGCTGCTGCGCACCTAGTGGCTCCGGACGACATTGTGATCATCATTGCTTATGGTCAGCTCTCTGATGCGGAAGCGCGCACCCGCAAACCCTGCGTAGTGTTCGTCAATGAGCGCAATGAAATTGTCGATGTGGATTCTGACCCGGCGCAGGTGCCAGATGGGTACGGGCTTAAGACGAAAGCAATTCCGCGAGAAGATAGCCTAACCTCGTGAGTCCTAGCGATCTTGAAGACGATTTAACCCCCAGCTACGAAGACGAACTCCCCGAACAAATGCGAGTGCGCCGCGCTAAGCGCGACCGCATTTTGGAACAGGGCCGCCAGCCCTACCCGGTGTGGGTCGATATCACGCACACGCTGCAACAGGTGCGCGATAAGTGGCAGGGCCTGGAAGCAGGCGCCATGACCGAGGACGTTGTGGGCGTGGCCGGGCGCATCATGCACTTGCGTGATACTGGAAAACTGGTGTTTTTAACGCTGCAGGATGGTTCGGGGCTGCGGCTGCAAATTATGGTCAGCCAAAAGGCAATCGGCGCGGAGTCAATGGCGCAGTTGAAAGCCGATGTTGACCTGGGTGACCACTTTTATGCGCGGGGGAAGATTGGTGTCTCCAAGCGCGGGGAATTATCCGTATTTGCCGAGGAATGGGCGCTAACTGCCAAGGCGCTGCGCCCGCTGCCAACGCTGCATAAGGACTTGACCGAACGCGTTCGGGTGCGCCAGCGCTACATCGATCTAATTACGCGCGACGAAGCGCGTGAAATGGTGCAGGTGCGGGCTCAGACGATGCGCGCGCTGCGCGATGAATTGCACAGCCGGGACTACATCGAGGTGGAAACACCGATGTTGCAGGTCCAGCACGGCGGCGCGGCAGCCCGGCCATTTGTCACGCACATGAACGCCTATGACATGGATCTTTATTTGCGCATTGCGCCCGAGTTGTTTCTCAAGCGCGCCGTGGTGGGCGGAATCGAGCGCGTTTTCGAGATCAATAGGAATTTTCGCAATGAAGGCGCAGACTCTTCGCATTCCCCCGAGTTCGCGATGCTTGAGGTTTATCAGGCCTATGGCGACTACAACACGATGGCGGAATTAACTCAGACGCTAGTCCAGGGCGCGGCACAAGCGATTTATGGGACCACGAATCTCACCCTTGCTGATGGAACAGAATATGACATTGGCGGAGAATGGGCTGCGATAACGATGTATGAATCCCTCAGCGCGGCGCTGGGGGAGGAAATCACGCCCGAGACTGCACTGCAGCGGTTGGAAGAACTGGCTGACGCAGCTGAAATTGGTTATGACCCCAAGCATGTTAATCACGGTTTGCTAGTTGAAGAGCTCTGGGAACATCACGTGGGCAATGATTTATACGCCCCCACTTTTGTGCGGGATTTCCCGGTGGAGACCTCTCCACTTACACGACAACACCGCACCAAGGCCGGTGTTACCGAGAAGTGGGATTTGTACATTCGCGGCTTTGAGTTGGCTACAGCGTATTCGGAATTAGTTGACCCGGTAATTCAGCGTGAGCGTTTTGAGGCCCAGGCCCGCCTTGCGGCGGCGGGTGATCCCGAAGCAATGAATGTGGATGAGGACTTCCTGCGTGCCATTGAGCATGGAATGCCGCCATCGGGAGGCATGGGAATGGGTATTGACCGACTGCTCATGGCTTTGACGGGCCGCGGTATTCGCGAAACCATTCTCTTCCCGCTGGTGAAGCCGGAGTAGTGGGCGGGAGTTAGACTTAAGACATGGATTGGGTAATTGCGCTGGCGCCCTCGGTTGGCTTGGGGTTGCTCTTCTACATTGCCTTTAAGGCAATAATTCACGCCGATAGGCGTGAAAGGGCTGCCGTTGCCAAATTAGAGGCTGAAGAGATGGAACAACGACAAGCCGCCGATCGTTCTTAATTTGAACGTGTAAGATAAACGATGTTAAATGTTTGGCCATGCGGCAATATTTCTGGTTATTATAAAAGCCGCATTGAATATTGCGCATTTAACACGTCAATCCAACCAACGAGGGAGCAATAAGTGGCTCAGCGCACAAAGATTATTCTTATTGATGACGTCGACGGCAGCGAGGCTGCAGAAACAATTTCATTTGCTCTCGATGGCGTCAACTATGAAATGGAACTTTCGGAAGAAAATGCCAAAAAGCTTCGCGGTGAACTAGACGGCTGGATTAAGAATGCCCGCCGGGTATCCGGGCGCCTTTCGCGCGGCCGGCGCGGTTCTTCCGTAACGCGGGTGCCCTCAAACAGCTCGGCAATTCGTGAGTGGGCGCGCGCCAACGGCTACACCGTAAACGAGCGCGGACGTCTACCCAAGGAAATCGTCGACGCTTTCGAAGCCGCCAACCGCAAGTAACTGACTTTTTCGCGCATAGTTAACTTTTTCTAGTTCACTTTTCCTAGTTAACCTTTTCGCGAATACCAACGTGCTATCTAGCATGACCGAATCCGCGCGCCGCGCGGATCCGACATAACTCGGGGTCATTCCCGCACCGTGTGGGTGTACTCCCAACGCAGTTCGGGTTTATCCCTGCATCGTTTGGGTTTCTACCCTCGCGGTTTGGGTTCATCCCCGCAGATTCAGGCGCTCGCCGCACACCGAGTGATCAGTTCGTCGCATACTGACTGATCAATTCGATGCGGCGGGCGCCTTTTGCCGCGTAGCCACTCGCGTGTAGCGGGAGCTGCGGCATGCGGTTAAAAGGCGACGCGGTGGTGTGGAATCCTGCCGGCTTGGCCTGGTGTGTAGTGGGTGTTGCGCTATGCGGCGAAAAAGTCACACGCGTGTATTCACTGCCGCGTAGCCGGCGAGAATGTGAGAGTAGGTGCGGCATTAACCGGCCTGCGTGTAGCTACTGGCGTGTGGCCATCGGGGTGCGGGCGCAGGTGCGGAATTCACCGGCGTGTAGTAGGAGTTGCATTATGCGGTTAAAAGGCACCGCGGTGGAGTGAAATCCTGCCGGCTTGGCCCAGTGTGTAGTGGGTGTTGCACTATGCGGCGAAAAAGCCACACGCGCTAGTTGTTGCCCCAACCGCGGCCCGGTGTGTAGTGGGTGTTGCGCTATGCGGCGAAAAGGCCACACGCACTAGTTGTTACTTCGACAGCTGCGCACTTGTCACCCCAACCACGCCCAGACTGTCACCCCAACCGCGCCCGCGCTGCTACTTCAACCGCGGCGCCGTCATGTCCTGGACTTCGGCGTAGCGCTGGCGCACATGCGGTGCGGCTGGCGCGTCGTAGGTTTCGGTTCCCTCGCGCGTCCAATGCGGCTGCGCAGCGCCGGGATCCCGGCTTTCCGCCAGCGCCCACGCGGCCTGTCGAGCAGCGCCGTCGGCCACGTACTCGCCAGGTGGTGGCACGATGACCGGATGCCCCAGCACCGTCGGAGCAATTTGGCGCAGGGCGGGGGACTGGGCGCCGCCGCCAATGAGTGAGATTCGCTCGACGGATATTCCTTGATCAACCAGCGCATCGAGTCCGTCAGCCAGCCCGCACAGCACCGCTTCATATGCCGCGCGCGCCAGGTGGGCCGGCGTTGAAGTGGCCATGCGAATGCCATGCAGCGATCCGGTGGCATCGGGCTTATTGGGAGTGCGTTCGCCTTCCAGATAGGGCACCATTACCAGGCCCTGGCTACCCGGATCCATGCTCAGGGCCAAATCTGACAACTTTGAGTGATCCACACCCAGCATGTGGGCGGTGGCGTCCATAACGCGGCTGGCGTTCAGCGTCGCGATGAGCGGCAAATACACGCCCGAGGCATCGGCAAAGCCGGCAACGGTCCCGCTGGCGTCACTCGTTGGCTTGGGGGTAACCGCGTAGACGGTTCCTGAGGTGCCAACTGAAATTACAATGTCGCCCGGCTCGGCCCCTAATCCCAGGGCCCCGCCGGCATTATCTCCGGCTCCGGCGCCCAAAATCGCTTTGCCGCCAAACTGCGCGCTCACCGTGCCGGCCGTAGCGGCTGGTGCGATTACTTCGGGAACGATGAGACGCCGTCCAAAAGCGTGTTCTAAAAGATCAAAACGGTAGGCCTCTTCCGCAGGAGACCAATAACCCGTGCCCGAGGCATCTGAGCGATCAGTGGTCAAAGCCTCCAAACCCGGGTCGGTCGCGCCCGGGGCGCCGTAGCCGGCCAGTTTCCAAGTCAGCCAATCGTGGGGCAGGGCGACAGCCGCAACGCGCTTGGCGTTCTCGGGCTCATTTGCGGCCAGCCAGCGCAGCTTTGTTGCGGTGATCGACGCCACGGGAACCGTCCCGACCGCATCGGCCCACGCCTGCGCTCCCAGCTCGTCAACCAAATCTGCCGCGGCCGGCCCGGAGCGGGTGTCATTCCAAAGTAGGGCCGGGCGCACGACCTGACCGTCCTCATCGAGCACCACCATGCCGTGCTGCTGGCCCGCCACGCTCACCGCGGCGACATCGTCGAATCCGCCGGCCTGCGCGATTGCTGATTGCAGCGCCTCCCACCACGCATCGGGGTGGACCTCAGTGCCATCAGGATGCTGCGCGCGGCCCTCGCGCACGAGGCGCCCCGTTTGCGCATCGCGAATTACTACCTTGCATGACTGCGTGGAGGAGTCGATCCCCGCGACCAGCGTCATTGCTTTCAGCCCTTTCAGTTTTCCAAAACATGAGTTGAGGGAGGCCCGCGCGACAGTCATTATCGCGCAGGCTTCCCTGCTCATTTATGCGGCAGCGCGCACCGCCGGCAAGTACCGAAAATCAGTAGCTACCAAATGGCAGTGCACCGAGGTCAGCCCGCATCAAAATTAGCGCGCTTTGAGCATGTGCTCCATGGCGAGCTGGTTGAGGTGAATGAACGCGAAGCTGCGCTCGGCTACCTCGTCGACATCAAGATCTTCGAAGGCGGAGCGATCGGCCATGAAGTCAGCAATCGACTCACTCTCGCCCAGAGTCGGCGTGGCCAATTCGTAGATCTTCGAGGCCTTTAGTGCCTCCTGAACCTCCGGGTCGGCGCGGAATGATTCAGCGCGCTCCTTCAAGATCAGGTACATGCGCATGTTCGCTTCGGCCGATGCCCAAACACCGTCATAGCCGTCGGTGCGCGAGGGCTTGTAGTCGAAGTGGCGCGGGCCTTCATAGCGCGGACCGCCGGAGGGGAACCCGTTTTCAATCAAATCGACCGTGAAGAACGCGTTGGTCAGATCACCATGGGCGAACACCAGGTCCTGGTCGTACTTGATGGAGCGCTGGCCATTTAGGTCGATGTGGAAAAGCTTGCCGGCAGCCAGGGCCTGCCCGATACCGTGCACGTAGTTCAGGCCGGCCATTTGCTCATGGCCCGTTTCCGGGTTCACGCCCACGATGTCGCTGTTTTCGAGGGTTTCAATGAACGCCAGTGCGTGGCCAACGGTCGGCAACAGGATGTCGCCGCGCGGCTCGTTCGGCTTGGGCTCGAGCGCAATGCGAATGCCGTAGTTCTGGCTCTTGATGTAGTCCGCGACCGTGTCAACGCCCTCGGCCATCCGGTCCATGGCGGCGTTGATGTCCTTCGAGCCGTCGTATTCACTGCCTTCCCGTCCGCCCCACATGACGAACGTTTCGGCGCCCAGTTCGGCGGCCAGATCAATGTTGCGCAGCACCTTGCGCAGCGCAAAGCGGCGCACATCGCGGTCGTTGGAGGTAAATCCGCCGTCCTTGAAAATGGGGTGCGTAAAGAGGTTGGTGGTGATCGTGGGGATCACTAGGCCGGTTTCTTCGAGGGCCTTTTTGAGCGAGTCAATGATCTTGCGGCGCGTGGCGTCATCGGAGCCAAAGGGCACCAGGTCGTCATCGTGGAAGGTCATTCCCCAGGCGCCCAGTTCAGCCAGTTTGTGTACGGCCTCGATCGGATCCAAGGGCCCGCGGCTTTCATCGCCGAACTGGTCGCGGGCTTGCCAGCCGACCGTCCAGAGTCCAAAAGCGAAGCGGTCTTCAGGTGTGGGCTGCACTGCCATGGTTTTCACCTCAGAAAATTGTGGATGTGAGCTAGGGCAATCGATCAAGCGCCTCGCTCATAAACATTTGTTTAATGAACATACAATATCGTTGGAGTATGGTCAATGGCGTGTCAGAGCTGAAATCATCCTCCACAAACGGCAACGCAAATGCCACTGCGGCGGCGCGGCAAGTATCGATTCGCGAACACAACTTGGGTCTGGTTTTGCGCACGATTCTGCACGCCGAAGAGCCCATGAGCCGCGCCCAGGTCGCCGTACAAACTGGCCTAACCCGCGCTACCGTTTCAATGCTGGTTGACCAACTGCTCGCCGCGCGAATTTTGCGTGAATTAGAACCGGTCACCGGCGTCAAAGCTGGCCGCCCCGGCACGCCGCTCAGCCCGGCGCGCAGCACCATCATCGGCCTGGGCCTAGAAATAAACGTGGACTATATCGGGGTGCGCGCCCTGGATCTAAGCGGCGAGGTTGCCGCCCAAAGCGTCAAAGCGATAGACGTGCGCCGGCACTCTGCAAAGGAAACCCTCGCCAAACTCGCCGAACAGGTCGCCCAAGTTCGCAAAAAAGTCCGAGCTACCGGCGGCGTCATAATCGGCGCGACCCTCGGGCTGCCCGGACTGGTCGATGCGCCGCGCGGCCCACTGCGCCTGGCACCCAACCTGGACTGGCACGACGTCGATGCGGTACAAATGCTGGACACCTTCTCCGCTTTTGACGGCTTCACAACGCAGCTCGCGAACGAGGCAAATCTAGCGGCCGTGGCGGAAGCAGCCGCTCGCGAGGAATCAAACTTCATTTACGTCTCCGGTGAAATTGGCATTGGCGGCGCGCTCGTGCTCGATCGCGAAGTATTTGCCGGCCAGCACGGCTGGAGTTCGGAGCTGGGGCACATCACGGTTGATCCGGACGGCGAAATTTGCCAGTGCGGCGCCCGCGGCTGTTTGCAACGCAGCGTGGGGCAAGAAGAACTTCTGGCCGCCGCCGGGCTGGAACCCACCGCCGGTGTGGAAGGCCTAATCGCGGCGCTTGAGACCGGTCAAACCCGCGCCGAAAACGCCATCGCCATCGCTGGGCGCGCGCTTGGAATCACCCTGAGCGACGTCGTCAACCTTTTCGACGTCAACAACATCATTATTGGTGGCTTTCACGCCCCGCTGCTGCCGTGGCTTCAGCCGCACATCGAAGCGCAGATGGCCCAGCGCGTGCTCACCGCGGCGTGGTCCAAACCCAAAATCCTCGCCCCGAAAATTAAGGACGGCGCCGCTTTAGCGGGTGCGGCCCTCACCGCGCTGCGGGATGTACAGGAACACCCCGCCGCCTGGCTAGAAATGCTTACCGCCCGGCCTTAAGCGCGGAAACCCTTACCGCCCGGCCTTAAGCAAACGTGTACTGCACGTCGCGCAGGTCTTCGCTAAAGCCGGTTGCGGCGTAGGTGCGCAGCGCTGCCTCATTGGTGTCTTCCGTCCACAAGATCATGCGCCGCGCCCCGATGTTGCGCGCCAAACTGAGCGCCTCGCGGGTTAGGTACTGCCCCAGGCCGCGCCCCTGCGCATCTGGGTGGACCCCGATCACATACAACTCGGCTGATTCCTCCGAGCCGATCGGCGGCTTCACCCACACAAAAGCATTAACTTGCCCATCCGTGCGCGCCAAGCGCAAATACTTGGCGTTGAACCACGGAGCGCCCTTGCGCTGATCCAATTCTTCTTGACTGAACCGCCCCTGCTCGGGATGCCACGAGAAAGCCGCGGCATTTACCCGCAAAAGGTCCGCGTCGTCGTCCCCTGGCACAAACGTGGTGAGCTCGACATCATCGCGCTCAACCGGGGCCAAATCATCGTCATCTGTGTCGTTTAAACTGCGGCCCAAACACAGGAGCGTGCGCTCGACCTTTCCACCCCGCGCATCGGCAAACCCGCGGGCCCCTTCAAGGTCCCCGTGCGCCCAAACCGCGAACGGCCGCTGGCCCAATTCCCCGCGCACCGCGGTTAAAAGTGCGCTGCCCACGCCGGTGCGCCGGCGCTGGGGATGGGTGGTCAATTCCACCGAGGCACCGACCATATCTATGAGCGCGGCACCTATCGTGTCGCCATCTTCGAGGTCTCGAATTACGACCTGGCGCTGGGTTTCGCGCGCCGCAGCCAAATCCAGTAGGGGCTGTTCTGAGAAGGGGGGAACTGAGTCTTCCGCTTCTGCCGCGGCTGCCAACTGGACAATTGCTCGTTGATCATCAGCCTGCGGCGCGGACAGAACCTCTATTTTCACGTCAACACCTCTTTGTAGGGCATCATCCCACCGTACAAGGCAATCACCTGACACACTTCCCTATGGCACCGGCTTGGCGGGTACGATCGGGCGGGAAGTGCCAAAAATACTAGCTATCAAAATGAGGGCGAGAAACCGGTGAACGAGGCCTGGCGCGCAATTATGGTCGCGGTAGTCGCCACCATTTTGGCGCTCGCCTCCTATTTTTCCCTCACCGCGCTTGTCGGCGTCGTATTCGTCCTGGTCATGGCGGTGGCAGTTGGTTGGCCCTGGCTCATCGCCCTGCCCACCCCGCGCACCTCTTCCGTAGTCCTTGCCCTATGCGGATTCGGCTCCGTAACTGCGGTGATGATTATGGACGTCGAGCCGCTCCTTAAGTGGTTACCGGCCGCCCTGGGTGGGGCGGTAATTATTGCATTCGTCCACCAGCTGCTGCGGCGCGATGGTCGCCCGCGCCTGGTGGAAGCGGTGGCCGGGATGGTGGCCGGCATGCTGGTACTGGCCTCGGCTGCGGGCTGGGTAGCCGCGGCGCGGACGGCCGGGGCGGAAAGCCTCGTGGTGGCCTCGGCGGTGGGATTGGCCGGCGCTTCGGCCGCGGCGGCCGCGCCCCTGCGGGGCTGGTTCGGGGCGATGCTGACCCTCATTGCCGGTAGTTTGGCCGGTGGAGCTGTGGGCATGGCGATGCCCATTATTTCCGCACAAGTTGGTTTGCTCATTGGTTTGATGGCCGGAATTTTAGTGGCGAGCCTGCGCTCGCTTTTCGCCCACTTACCCACCGCGGGTCAGCGCCCGGCGGTGCTGGCGTCCGTCACCTTGCCCGTGGCGGCCTCGGGAATCGCGATCTACATCATCGGCCGGGTGCTGATTGGTTAAAGACCCGTCAGCGGGCCAAAACCACCCGAGAACCGATACCATCGGCACATGTTTGAAATCGGGGTAGTCATCGCGTTAATCGCGGTATGCCTCGGAATTTCTTGGGGCGCATTCACACTTGCCCGGCGCCTGTGGTGAAGGAGTAATCGTGTTCAACATTGACCCGAATATTTCACCCGAGGCTGCTCCGCTGGCCTGGCTGGTTGGCACCTGGGTGGGGGAGGGCGAACTGGGCTATCCGGGCATCGAACCGGCCCGCTTTACCCAGCGCCTCGAAATTAGCCACGACGGCGGGCCGTACCTGACCCACAGCAGCGAAATTCGACTGCTGGACGAAGACGGCGTGGGTCAGGTGTGGTCCTCCGAGCGCGGGTATTGGCGGGTGCCACCCCAAGAGGCGCTGGAGGACCTACCCAAGCCGGGTGAGAGCCGCCAAATTGAAATTGAACTGCTACTTGCCGAACCCACCGGCCATGTTTCGGTTTATTTGGGCATCGCCAATGGGCCGCGCATCGACTTGGCTACCGACCTGATCGCGCGCACCGCTTCAGGCGCCGAAATAGAAGCGGCGACCCGGCTTTACGGCCTCGTGCAGGGCAAGTTGATGTGGGCGCATGATTTGGCGGCCTTTGGCCACGAGTTGCAGTCGTACTCCTCGGCGCAGCTGAACCGGCTTGAGGAATAATTGCAGTGACCCCAGAAAGGGGATGAGTCAATTGTCTTCTCCATTACTATTTCGTCCCGGAGCGGTTGCCGCGAAGGGAGCGGATGCGGGAGTGCCCGCGCACTACGGTGAACCGCTGCGCGAACAGCGGCTATTAATCGCGTCGAAGGCCGTGGTCGATCAGTCCCATTTGGGCGTGGTCACGGTTGCCGGCCCCGACCGGTTGTCCTGGCTGCACAGTCTTACGAGCCAGCACCTAACTGACTTAGAGCCCGGTATCTGCGTGGAGACGCTGGTGTTGGACCCGCAGGGCCGCATCGAACACGCCGCATCGGTTGTCGACGATGGCGAAACGACCTGGCTGATCACCGAATCCGGGCATGGCGCCGACCTGGCGAAGTGGCTGGATTCCATGCGTTTCATGCTGCGCGTGGAGGTCACCGACGTCACCGAGCAGTGGGCCGCCGTAGGTTACTGCGATCCGGACGGCACCCTCACCCCAAAAATTGCGCCGGCGATTATTTGGGATGACCCCTGGCCGCGCACTTTGCGCGGCGGGACCCGCTACGGCCCTCCCGATGAGGAACACCCCGGTGCTCGGCGCTGGTGGCGCCTGGGGCTGGTACCCCGCGCAGAACTAGAAGAGCGCGTAGCAGGAATCGATCTGGCCGGCGCCTGGGCGGCAGAGGCTTTGCGGGTTGAAGCGGGCCGCCCCCGCCAGGGTACCGATGTGGACGAGCGCACGCTGCCCCACGAATTGGACTGGCTGCGCACCGCGGTGCACCTGGAAAAGGGCTGCTACCGCGGGCAAGAGTCCATCGCGCGCGTGCACAACATGGGCCGGCCCCCGCGCCGCATCGTCCAACTGCTTGTTGATGGCTCCACCCACGAACTACCGCAGCCGGGCATGGCGGTTTTGAACGGGGAACGCGAGGTTGGAAAAGTTACTTCGGCCGCGCAACATCACGAACTTGGTCCAGTCGCGCTGGCAGTAATTCGGCGCTCCACCCCCGCCGATGCGCAGCTGTGGGTGGAAAACATGGCCGCGGCCCAAGAAATCCTAGTTTCACCCGAGGGAATTTCGGCCCACCGGCCCCCGCCGCGGCCCAAGATTCCGCGCGGGGTGGCCCCGCCTAAGAAGTGACGAAACCGCCGCAACCGCCCGCCACTTCGCCGATCGGCCGGTTATCGCGCCGAATTCCGCAAGTGCGGTTGCGGGCCCGGATTCGCCATGGCCGGCGCCGGATGGAGCAGGCCTTCATCCCGATCATCCAGGCGGCTATCGGCGCCGGCGTCGCCTACTCCATCGCCCGCTACGGCCTGGGCCATAAGTTGCCATTTTTCGCACCCATCGCCGTGTGGGTATGCCTGGGATTCACCTCCGACCGGCGCTTGCGAAAGGTGGCAGAACTTGCCTTCGGGGTCGCGCTTGGTGTGGGTCTGGGTGACCTGATTGTCACCGTCATTGGCTCGGGGCCGTGGCAAATTTCCCTGGTGCTGGCCATTGCAGCGCTCACCGCCCGGTTTTTAGACCGGGGGCTGACGGTCACCATGCAAGCCGGAGTGCAGGCCGTCGTCGTGGTGGCGCTACCCGTGCAGGCCTCCGGCGCGCCCATGACCCGCTGGATTGACGCGGTGGTGGGCGGCCTGACCGCGCTGGCCGTGGCCGCACTGCTGCCCAGCGACCCCCGCAAAGGACCCCGCGGCCAGGTAAGTGGCCTGATCAAGGAGCTGGGCGCCGTCCTTAATAAACTCGCCCAAGCCCTGCGGGAGGGCGACTATGACGCGGCACTGGTGACGCTGGAGCGGGCGCGAGCGATGCAACCAGCGGTAGATGAGATGCATTCCCTGCTGCGAGCCGCGCGGGAGACGGTGCGGGTTTCGCCGGCGATGCGGCGCTATCGCGGGCAGGTAAGTGAACTGAACAAGGTCGCCATTGTGGTGGATCGAGCCGCGCGCAATGCCCGGGTGATGTGCCGGCGCGCTGTTCCATTAACTGAAACCGATACGCATCTGCCAATTTTGGCTGACATGATCGCCCAGGCCGCCGCCGGTTGCGCCCACCTGCGCGACTCGGTGGCAGCCGGGTTTCCGGCGCCCGAAGCGCGCCAAGAATTCATTGACCTGGCGCGCCAACTGGGCCCCGAGGCTGCCGAGTTGCGTGGCGGTTCCGTCATCACCCTCGTGGTGTTATTGCGCTCGCTGACCGTCGACCTGCTGCAAGCCACGGGCGAGAGCGCCAAAAACGCGCGCGCCTACCTGCCCCTGGCGGACTAAACCCACCCATCGCAAACTAAACCCCGTAAATTTAGGATGGCGTCGTGATCCCTTATCTGCAGACCTACCTTTTTCTGGGGCTCCTGCTGGCCGCTTTCGTAGTGGAAGTTTGGGCAGTCATCTCGGCGCTGCGTTTTGCTGCAGGCAGTTTCGTGGCGGCTGGCAAACGCACCAAGGGTTTTTGGCTTGCGCTCTTGATCCCCGCGGCCGTGATCGGGTTTTGCGCGATTCCGCCCCCAATTGGGTTGGGGCTGAATCTAATGCTTTTAAACATTATTGCGTTCGTCGCCGCCGCCGTTTACCTCACCGATGTGCGCCCGCAGCTGCGTTCTATTGAGGGCGGGCGGCGCGATCAGAATCGGGGAGGTTGGTAATGCGAGCGGTAGTTCAGCGCAGCGACGGCGCGCGCGTGATTGCGGACGGCGTCACTTCCGGGGAGTTTTCCGGTCCCGGTCTCGTGGTGCTACTGGGAATTACCCACGATGACGGGCCGGAGCAGATCGCGACCCTGGCCCGCAAGGTGGCCCACCAGCGGATTATGCGCGATGAAAAGTCGGCCGTCGACATAGACGCTCCGGTGCTAGTCATCAGTCAGTTCACTCTCTATGCCGACACGAAGAAGGGCCGGCGGCCCTCCTGGTCGGCGGCCGCTCCGCGGGAAGTGGCCGAGGGGCTGGTTGCACAATTCGTCCAAGTGCTGCGCGAGGAATACGCGCTGCGAGTGGAAACCGGGATCTTCGGGGCAGACATGCGAGTAGAATTAGTTAATGATGGGCCGGTAACGCTGATTTTGGAGGCCTAAGGTCCGCCGCTTTCACGCCGGTGGCGAACAGGGGCAGGTTTTGGGCTCTGGGGCCGTTAACATCATTGAAGCGGCCGACCCCGGGGGAACGACTTTCGGTATCCGGCCGACAGGAGGAGTGTCCCATGTTCGAGAGGTTCACCGACCGGGCCCGCCGGGTGGTTGTCCTCGCCCAAGAAGAAGCCCGGTTGCTCAATCACAACTACATTGGCACCGAGCACATTCTGTTGGGCCTCATTCACGAGGGCGATGGGGTAGCTGCCAAGGCGTTGGAATCCCTTGGCATCTCTCTCGACGCGGTCCGTGAACAAGTCCAAGAGATCATTGGTAGTGGGCAGCAGGCACCATCGGGCCATATTCCATTTACTCCTCGTGCCAAGAAGGTCTTGGAGTTTTCACTGCGTGAAGCACTGCAGTTAGGCCACAACTACATCGGTACTGAGCACATTCTGCTCGGCCTGATCCGCGAGGGTGAGGGCGTTGCCGCTCAGGTCCTGGTGAAGTTGGGTGCCGACCTGAACTCGGTGCGCCAGCACGTCATCCAGTTGCTGTCGGGCTACCAGGGCAAAGAGCCCGTAGCCAGCGGCGGCCCCCAAGAAGGCGCCCCAGCCGGCTCGGCTGTTTTAGACCAGTTTGGTCGGAACCTGACGCAGGCGGCGCGCGAAGGCAAACTCGACCCGGTTATTGGTCGCTCGCTCGAGATTGAACGCGTAATGCAGGTTCTGTCGCGTCGGACCAAGAACAACCCCGTGCTGATTGGGGAGCCGGGCGTGGGTAAGACCGCCGTTGTTGAGGGGCTGGCCCAAGACATTGTGCGCGGAGACGTGCCCGAAATTTTGAAAGATAAGCAGCTCTACACCCTGGACTTAGGTTCGCTGGTAGCCGGTTCGCGCTACCGCGGTGACTTCGAAGAGCGCCTGAAGAAGGTCTTGAAGGAAATCCGCACCCGCGGCGACATCATCCTGTTTATTGATGAGATCCACACCCTGGTAGGTGCCGGCGCGGCCGAGGGCGCAATTGATGCTGCCAGCATCTTAAAGCCCATGTTGGCGCGCGGAGAACTGCAAACAATTGGTGCCACCACGCTGGAGGAGTACCGCAAGCACGTTGAGAAGGACGCCGCTTTGGAGCGTCGCTTCCAGCCCATCCAGGTGGATGAGCCCGACCTGAAGCAGGCCATCGAAATCTTGAAGGGGCTGCGCGACCGGTATGAAGCCCATCACCGGGTTTCGATCACCGATGAGGCGCTCGTAGCTGCCGCCACCATGGCTGACCGCTACGTCAACGACCGGTTCCTGCCCGATAAGGCCATCGACCTGATCGATGAGGCCGGGGCGCGGCTGCGCATTCGTCGCCTGACGGCGCCGCCGGAGTTGAAGGAACTTGATGACCGCATCTCCGAGGTCCGCCTGATTAAGGAGACCGCGATCGATGATCAGGACTTCGAAAAAGCAGCCTCGCAGCGTGATTTGGAACAGCAGCTGACCACCGAGCGGGATGAGAAAGAAAAGGCCTGGCGCGAGGGTGACCTCGACACGGTCTCGGAAGTAGATGAAGACGTCATTGCTGAAGTGCTGGCAATGTCAACCGGTATTCCGGTCTTCAAGCTCACTGAAGAAGAATCCACTCGCCTGCTGCGCATGGAAGAAGAACTCCATCGCCGCGTGGTGGGGCAAAACGAGGCAGTCGAGGCGATCTCGCAGGCAATCCGCCGCACCCGCGCGGGCTTGAAGGATCCCAAGCGCCCCGGTGGCTCATTCATCTTCGCCGGCCCCACCGGTGTTGGTAAGACGGAACTGGCCAAGGCTTTAGCTGAATTCCTATTCGGCGACGAAGATGCCCTCATCCAGATCGACATGTCCGAGTTTGGTGAGAAGCACACCGTTTCGCGGCTGTTTGGCTCCCCACCCGGATACGTCGGCTATGACGAGGGCGGCGAGCTGACCGAGAAGGTGCGCCGTAAGCCGTTCTCCGTCGTGCTGTTCGACGAGGTTGAAAAGGCCCACCAGGACATCTTCAACTCGCTGTTGCAGATTCTGGAAGATGGTCGTCTGACCGACTCGCAGGGTCGGGTAGTGGACTTTAAGAACACGATCATCATCATGACCACCAACCTGGGTACCCGCGATATTGCTAAGGGTGTCCAAACCGGATTCCAGGTCGACGGCGATAAGAAGACCTCATATGAGCGGATGAAGGCTCGGGTTAATGACGAGCTTAAGCAGCACTTCCGCCCCGAGTTCTTAAACCGTGTCGATGACACCATCGTGTTCCCGCAACTCAGCCAGGAAGAGATCTACGCAATTGTCGATCTGATGATCGCCAATCTCGACGAGCGCATGGCCGAAAAGGACATGTCGCTGCGCATCACCGAGAACGCCAAGAAGCTCCTGGCCGAAAAGGGTTACGACCCGGTACTGGGCGCCCGCCCGCTGCGCCGCGCAATTCAGCGCGAAATCGAAGACGCCCTGTCCGAGAAGATTCTCTACGGAGACGTCAAGGCCGGGCAGGAAGTCATCGTTGACGCGAAGGGCGAGGGGCTTTTGGGCGAGTTTACGTTCACCGGCCAGCGCAAGGCGGCCGAAGATGAACAGCCTGAAGTCACCGTGCCCGTTGGCGCTGGAACCAGCGACACCGGAGCCAGCGAATAAGTAGTAAATAAAACCAAATAGCACTAGCGGAGCGGGCTTCGTAAAAAATTACGAGGCTCGCTCCGTTTTTTGCGCTTTGAGGCGTTCAGATAAGGTGCATCTATGACAAATTCGGTTCAGTGGGGGATTTTAGGAAACGCAAATATCGCGCGAACTCAAGTGATACCAGCGATCCAGCGCGCAAAAAATGGCGCTGTTGTGGCAATCGCGTCCCGCTCCCAAGCACCTACTGCGGTAGCGGAAGAATTCGAAATAGAGCGCGCCTTTTCCAGTTATGAAGAACTGCTAGCCGATGATTCTGTGGACGCGGTCTACATTCCCGTCCCCAATTCCGAGCACGTGGAATGGGTAGTTAAGGCCGCCGAGGCGGGCAAGCACGTGCTATGCGAGAAGCCGCTGGCCCTGAGCATGACGGAGTGGGACCGTGCCCGTTCAGCATGTGAGGCGGCGGGCGTCCAACTCATGGAAGCGTTTATGTATCGCTTCCACCCACAGCATCAAACGGTGCGCGACTTCATCGCCGCCGGCACTATTGGGCAAGTATCGGCAATTCACGCTAATTTTCACTTCGACATCGGCGAACTCGAGGGACCAAATGTGCGCCTGCACGGCAACCTCGGGGGCGGGGCGCTCAACGATCTGGGCTGCTACGCCGTCGACATCACCACTTCGCTTTTAGGCCGCGCACCCGAGCAGGCTTTTGCCACCGCACGCTTCGCGCCGGCCGATGAACTTGTTGACGTTTCCACCGCGGGAACGCTGAACTTCGGTGACGTGCAGGCAACTTTTAGTTGCGGCTTTCGCGGCACCGGCGATACCTACAGCATTGTGGGTAATGCGGGCCGCATCGACGTTCCCTATGCCTTCCGCCCGGACCAGCGCGGGGGCGCCGGAACCGTCATCGTGCACCGCGAAGGCACCAGCCAAGAGCACACCATCATCGGCGACCAGTACCGACTGCAGGTGGAGGCCTTCGGCGCCGCAGTGCAGTCCGGCACCGGTACCGAGGCGTTCATCGAGCAAAGTGAAGTCACCGGCAAAACGCTGGATGCCCTGCGTGAAGCGCTAACAAAGGGTGCGCCAACGGTGCTACGTGGGTAATCCGGCGCCGCGCACCACGGGTGAACCTAATCCACTTAGGTGGAAAGCGCTGGCAGTTTGTTTAACCGCCGGCTTTATGAGTTTGCTCAATGTCAGCATTGTTAACGTCGCGCTGCCCTCGATTCGGGTTGGCCTTAGCGCCAGCGAAGCGGAATTGCAGTGGATTGTTTCGGGGTACGCCCTTAGTTTTGGCCTCGTGCTTGTGGCCGCCGGGCGCCTGGGGGATGCTCGGGGCCGGCGCACGATGTTCGTGCTGGGGGTGGTCTTGTTTGCGGGCAGTTCGATACTTGGTGGCTTTGCACCTAATGCGACGTGGTTGGTGATTGCGCGCGTAATCCAGGGTGTGGGATCCGGATTTATTAACCCCCAAATTTCCGGTCTAATTCAAGAACTCTTTCAAGGCGTGGAGCGCGGGCGGGCGTTTGGCAGCCTGGGCGCGGTAATCGGTATTTCCACCGCGATCGGCCCCGTGCTGGGCGGCATCATTATTGCCGCGGTGGGCCCAGAAGCGGGCTGGCGCTGGATTTTCCTTGTGAACATTCCGGTGGGCGTCCTCGCAATTGTTCTGTCCTATCGCTATTTACCCGCGCCCCAACCCTCCCGCGATTCCGGCGACCTTGACCCGGTGGGCGTAGTGCTGCTGGGTGGAGCGGTCCTGGCGTTTTTATGGCCGCTTGTAAATGGCGGAACCATGCAAGCCGTTGAACTACTGTGGCTTATCGCCGGCGCCTTCTTACTGTGGCTTTTCGTGCGCTGGGAGCGCCGGTATCAAGCTCGTGGGCGCGCCCCCATGGTCGATTTAAGCCTCTTTCGGCTCCGCAGCTATTCCGCCGGAACTATATTGGCTTTCACCTATTTTTCCGGCTTTACCGGAATCTTCTTTATCTTGACCCTTTTCTTTCAAAACTCGGTCGGATATAGCGCCCTGGGCGCCGGACTGGGGCTGACGAGTTTCGCGATTGGCTCCACGCTTTCTTCCTGGCTCAGCGGACGCTACGTACTGCGGGCGGGGCGCAAAATGGTGGTGTGGGGTCTGGTCCTAGTGCTCCTGGGGCTCGCCGGAACACAGGCCTCGGTATTTGCTGTTGGAACTGCTACCTCAGTTGGCTGGTGGATGGCCTTCCCGCTGTTCATCGCGGGAATCGGTTCGGGAATCATCATTTCCCCCAACCAGACCCTCACCCTCGTTGAAGTTCCCGTCGTGCGCGGCGGGTCAGCGGGCGGCGTACTGCAAACTGGGCAGCGGATGGGCACATCGGTGGGTATCGCGGTGGTCGGCGCACTGTACTTCGCCGGCGCTAATACGCATCCGGTTACCGCGGTCAGCAACGGGTTGTGGGCCACCATCGGCCTGACCGCAGTTTCCCTCGGTGTTGGGATTACCGACCTGCTCATGCGTAAGTCGGCCGAAAAATAATCGCCTACTCCACCCAACCCAGCGACTTTTCTACCGCCTTTTGCCAGGTGCGATAACGCTTCTCTCGCTCGGCCGCCGGCATTTGCGGCTGCCATCGGTGATCTTCTTGCCAATTTTGGACGACGTCACTCACGTTGGTCCAAAACCCCACCGCCAGACCGGCCGCGTAGGCGGCCCCCAGCGCGGTGGTTTCGGCGACCTGCGGGCGCACCACGTCGATGCCGAGTATGTCGGCTTGAAATTGCAAGAGCAGTTCGTTTTCGACCATGCCGCCATCGACGCGCAACTCGGTAAATTCTACTTCCGTATCCGCCTGCACCGCTTGCAGCACGTCGCGGGTTTGAAACGCGGTAGCCTCCAGCGCGGCGCGGGCGATATGTGCCTTATTCACGTATGAGGTAAGACCAACCAGGGCGCCGCGGGCATCGGGTCGCCAGTAGGGCGCGAATAAGCCTGAAAATGCCGGTACAAAATACGCACCACCGCTGTCTGGAACGCTGCGCGCTAGGCCCTCAATCTGATCAGCGGTGCTGAAGAATCCGAGATTATCGCGCAGCCACTGCACGAGTGAACCAGTAACGGCAATGGAACCTTCTAAGGCGTAGACGGGCGGTTGATCCGCAAACTGATAGGCAAGTGTTGTAAGAAGGCCGTTGTGCGAGGTGATCGCTTCCGCCCCGGTATTAACTAGCAGAAAATTCCCGGTGCCGTAGGTGTTTTTAACACTCCCGCGTTCAAAACAGGTCTGGCCCACAGTTGCCGCATGCTGGTCCCCCAAAATCCCGCTGATGGGAACATTAGGCAGAAGGCCGCCACTTCGCCCATAGCCATAAATTTCGGAACTCGAATGCACGCGCGGAAGGATTTCCAGCGGAAGGCCGAAATCGGCAGCAATGTCGGCATCCCACTCCAATTTATGCACGTCAAAAAGCAGGGTGCGCGAAGCGTTGGTGACGTCGGTTGCGTGGATGCCGCCCTCGGGGCCGCCCGTCATGTTCCACAACAACCAGGAGTCAATGGTTCCGGCAGCTAGTTCCCCGTTCTCGGCACGGGCCTGCGCGCCGGGCACGTGGTCCAGTATCCAGCGCATTTTTGGCGCTGCGAAATATGTTGCCAGCGGCAATCCCACCCGGGAGCGGTAGCGATCAACACCGCCGTCGTGGGCCAGATCATCGCAAATATCTTGGGTGCGCACGTCCTGCCACACGATGGCGTTGTAGATGGGTTTGCCAGATTTGCGATCCCAAATGATGGTGGTTTCGCGCTGGTTGGCGATTCCAACGGCCGCCAAATCACCGGCAGTAAGCTCGCCGCGGGCCAGCGCTAAACCGACGACTTCCCGGGTGACGAGCCAGATTTCTTCCCCGTCGTGTTCAACCCAACCGGCTCGCGGGAAAATCTGGCGGTGCTCCTTTTGCGCGCTGGCATGGATTTTGCCTTCCACGTCAAAAATAATGGCCCGAGTGGACGTGGTGCCCTGATCAATCGCGAGCACAAAACGCGTCATTGTTTTATTCCACCACCGCTAATAGTTCGGTCAGGGCGGTGATCGTGAATTCGGCCGGGCCGGAGGGCATGGGCAAATCCGGGGTAATGAGCATCACCGCGGTAATACCGGCCTCGTGCGCTCCGTGGGCATCTAGCGGGCGATCACCAATTCCCATACACTCTTCCGGTGCCAAATCGTGGCGCCGCATGAGCTCTAAATACATTTGCGGGTCGGGCTTGCGCGCAAAGCCGTCATCGGGACAAATCAGATCATCGACCATAATTTCACGCGCATTTAATAATGCAGTTGCGCTGGCGCGATCGCGGTGGGTAACGACGAGGTTTTTCCCCGATGCCGCAGCCATCACTTCGGACAGGCCCGGCATGGTGGGCGGGGGATCAGTGCGCCAACGCTCTTTGAGCGCTGTTTCCGCTTGGAGGAACTCTTCGATGGGAATTTTGAATTGGTGTGCTAGCTGGCGCATCGCCTCGCCGGTGGAAATACGGGTCAGGCGCGAGACCTCCAAGCCCGAAACGCTCTGCCCGTGCGCGCGCACGACGTGAGCGAGCATGGCATCTACTTGCGGGTAGGTGTCGAACATGGTTCCGCCCATGTCCCAAAGCAAATGTCGAAACACGTCTTTACTCTAAACGAATTAGGTGATCAATCTCTTTATGCAATCATGGGAAAATGAGCCAAATTACGGTGCGGCCCGCGCGGCCGGCTGATGTGCATGAGATTGCAGAAATAATTCAGCCGCTGGTGGATGACCGCATTTTGCTCGGTAAAGATCTGGTTGATCTCTACGCGCAAATCCAGGGATTTTTTGTCGCAGAAGATGCGGCAGGCAATGTAGTCGGGTGCGGGGCGCTGCACGTCATGTGGGAGGACCTTGCCGAAATCCGCACGCTGGCGGTGCGCGAACAGTGGCTCAATCGCGGAGTGGGTTCCGCCCTGGTGGAGGCGCTCTTGGAGCGCGCCGCAGATTTGGGGCTGCGGCGGATTTTCTGCCTGACTTTTGAAGTGGACTTCTTTATTCGGCACGGCTTTGCGGAAATTTCTGGCACGCCGGTTCCGGGTGATGTATATGCCCAGCTTTTACGCTCCCACGATGATGGCGTTGCTGAGTTTTTGGATCTGGCCCGGGTAAAACCCAACACCCTGGGCAATTCCCGCATGATGCGCGAACTGTAATTCTGCGGTGTTAGGGCCGGCGCGAGCTACGCCACATCACCGCGCGGTTTGGTCACTGCCGAAAATAAAATGACCAACTGCAAAATAAAAGCCAGCCCCAGCGCCGCGCCGGTTATCGTAATCACTGAAAACCCGGTGAAAATCAGCGTCACCACACCGGCAATAAAGCCCACTGCCAACATGGGCATGCGCACCCGCCGCAGCCGCAGCCGCCAGTGCGCCACCACCGCAGCGAATTCCGCCGCGTCGGGACTGGGTGCCGCGGCGCCGTCCCTACTGAAATCACGCAGTACCGCGATGCCGTAATACATGCACAAAAATGCGCCCAATTGCCCGACGGCAGCCACCACAATGAAGGGCATGACGTCCGATGTGGTTCCTTTGGGCGGGGCGGTGAGCGACACCGCGCCGATCGCCACGATGCCGGCGAATAAGACGGCGCCCACCAGGATGAGGTTTATCCATCGCACCTGCCGGAGGAACAGAGCGGTCCGCAAGTTCCGTTCGGCGCTGTCGCGACGCGGGCTGCTGGGTGGCGTTGGGGCGGAGTTCACGTCGTTGACGATATGCCAGTAGGCGCTGCCCGAGCAAAAACGGGGCCGAAGGACTGCGCGCGCCGGCGAGTCTCGCCGTTTTCACCCCCGGACTTCTCTACGGTGGAAGTGTGAGAGGCCTGTTGCGACCGGTTGGTTCCGAGCCCGCACGTGTTTACTGGGTTCGGCGGCTGGTGGTGCTCGCAGTTTTGGTGGTGGTCCTCGTTGGTGCGGGCTTTCTCATTTCCGGGGTCTTCGGTAGTTCCGATGAGGCCGACCCCGAACCGACCGCAGCGCCCACAAAGACCGAAGAAGACCCCTCCCCGGACGCCGCGTGTGATCCGAAGGACCTAGCGCTCACGCTGAATGATCCGGCGGAAGAAGTTGCGGCCGGCAAGGAAGCGGCCTTTGATGTCGGCGTAACCAATAACTCATCCGATCCGTGCACGGTGGATGTCGGTGATGAATCCCGTGTCTTGACCATCACCTCGGGTAGTGACCGCATCTGGTCCTCAGCGGACTGCCCCAGTGAGGGTGAAGACTCACGCCTAGTGCTTTTGCGTCCCGGATCGACGAAGGTCGACACCGTAATTTGGGATGGCCAGCGCTCCAATGAGAAGTGCGATTCGGATTTGCCGCAGCCGCGCTCGGGTACTTATAAGTTAGAAGTTGAGCTCGAAGACGTTGAGCCCGCCGAGCACAGCTTCAATATTTCTTAGAGTTTTTAAATGTAGCGGTCCAAAATCGAGGACTCCGCCAGCCGCGATAGTCCCTCGCGCACGGAGCGGGCTCGTAACTCGCCAACTCCCTCCACCTGCATGAGGTCTTCCGCGCTCGCGGCAAGGAGGCGTTGCAGCGAGCCGAAGTGCGTCACGAGGCGGTTAATGATGCCCACCGGCAGGCGGGGAATTTTGTGCAGCAGGCGGTAGCCCCGCGGCATCACGGCGCTATCCAGATTTTCGTGGGAGCCGTTTACCCCCAGGACCCGGGCGAGTTTCGAAAGGTCTACGAGTTCTAGCGAATCCAATTCGGAGAGGTCGGTAAGAATTTTGTGGCTGTCGGCTTCGGAAATATCGGCGGGTAGGTAATCTTGAATGATCAGTTCCCGATCGGGGCCAATGCCGCCAATCAGCTCATCAAGTTGGAGCTGTAAGAGCCGGCCGTCATCGCCCAGTTCCAAAATATAGGTCTCGATTTCTTCGCTGATGCGTCGAACCATTTCCAGGCGCTGGACTACGGCAACAACATCGCGCATCGTGACGAGGTCTTCAATCTCGAGGGCTGAGAGCGTGCGCGTGACTTCGTCCAACCGAGCCTTATACCGTTCGAGGGTGGCCAGGGCCTGGTTGGAGCGCGACAAAATAATGTCGGAATCTTCCAGTACGTAGCGCTGTGAATTTACGTATAGCGCCACGATCCGCATTGATTGGGAGACCGAAATAACCGGGAAGCCGGTTTGTTTGGCAACGCGCTCGGCCGTGCGGTGTCGGGTGCCGGATTCGGTTGTCTCAATTGATGAATCGGGCAAAAGTTGCACAGCTGCCCGATAGATACGGGTTGCGTGGCGGTCCATAATGACCGCACCATCCATTTTGCACAGCTCCCGTAAGCGGGTGGCGGAAAAGTCGACGTCCAGGGCGAAACCACCCGAGGAGATTGCGTCAACGATTCGGTCATGACCCAGAACGATCAGCGCTCCCGTGCGGCCGCGCAAGATCCGTTCTAGTCCGTCTCGCAGCTCGGTGCCCGGAGCCACCGCTTTTAACGTCGCGCGCAGCTCATTGGGGGTTGGTTGACTCTTCTTCAAAACTCTCCACTGGGGCTACTTGAGCAAATAATGGTTCAATCTTACGCGGTAACCGGCGCAAACTGCGCTAAGCAACGGGGTGATCAGAAATCGAGTTTCACGCCGTTGCTGGCAGATATGAATTTCACTTGCTGGAGGGCCGTCCCAAAATGGTCGGCTTCTATAATTTTTGCACCGGCCGGCAGTTTGCTGATCTGGTCGCGGGTGCCAAGCGGAGCCAATACGGTGCGGTAGCCCAGACGCAGGGCCTCATTGACGCGCTGGGTGAGCATGGGAACGGCGCGGATATCGCCGGAGAGAGTGACTTCGCCCAGCGCCAGCAGATCGTTGGGAACGGCCCGGTCCGTGCGGGAAGTCCACAGCGCGAGGCACACTGCCAAGTCCGCGCCCGGATCCATAATCCGCATGCCGCCCATCGTGGCGACAAACACGTCCTGATTGAAAAACTTGGCATTAGAGGCCCGCTGCGTTACCGCCAGCAACATCGCAACCCGCGAAGTATCTAATCCGTTTACGCCGCGGCGCGGATTGGGCTGAGAAGTCTCGACCGAAAGAGCCTGCACCTCGCAGGCCAGGGGGCGTCGTCCTTCAATTGTGACCGTTACTGCCGTCCCAGCCACCGGGCGCGCCCGATCACCGCGAAAGATTTTCGACGGGTCCGTTACCTGAACCAAACCGCGATCGGCCTGCTCGAAACACGCCACCTCATCGGCGGGACCATAGCGGTTTTTCGTGGCGCGCAGCATGCGCAAACTGGTTTGCCGATCCCCGTCAAAGGTTACGACCGTGTCCACCAGGTGTTCGAGCGCGCGCGGCCCCGCCACCGAGTTTTCCCGCGTTGACTGGCCCACCATGAGGACGGGCAAACCAGCCGATTTCGCGGCCCGGGTGATGGCCTGGGTAACCTCCAACACCTGCGAGACGCCGCCGGCGCGCCCCTCAATATCGCGGGAGGCAATGGTTTGAATGGAATCGATGATCAGCACGTCGGGGGTCTGTTCGGCAATGTGACCAAGTACGACCTGGAGATCAGTTTCATCGGCGATTAATAGTGAGTCCGCGTGGGCGCCAATCCGCCGGGCCCGCACCCCGATTTGCTCGGCAGATTCTTCGCCGGTGATGTACAGGACGGTTGCTTGGCGCTGTGCCATTTCTTGGCCGACACTCAGTAGCAGGGTCGACTTTCCCACCCCCGGCTCGCCCGCCACCAACACGACCTGACCCGCGACCAGTCCGCCGCCTAAAACGCGGTCAAATTCAGAAAGTCCGGTGGCTGAGCGCTTGACCTTTTCGGCCCGAATTTCACTTACTTTGCGCGCGGGCCGACTGGGAGCCTTTGCCGCCGAGCGCACCTTCGTCCCCGCTGCTGCGGTCGCGGCCACCTCAGTGACTGTGCCAAATTCCTGGCACTTTGTGCAGCGTCCAACCCAGCGTAAGTGGGTTGCGCCGCAGGCCGAACAACGGAAGGAGGGGGAGTCTTTAGCCATGTTGGTTCTTAACCCTAGAGGTTGCCACTGACATCGCGGGATTCCCCTGTCTACGGCCCGCCGCTATTCGACTTCGCGTTCTCTTCGGCCCGCTCCGTAGCCGGGTGTTGAATCACCGTCAGCGGGAGCAGACGCCGCGCTCCCATGGCCTCATTGCACGCAGCGGCCAGCAATTCATAGGCCTCATTCCCAACGAGTTCGCGCAGTTCGGCTTCCATCCCGATAAACACCGGAACGGCCGCGGTGTGTGCGTCGGGATTTCCACTGCAATACCAGGCCAAATCCCGGCCGCCCGAGCCCCACGCGCGGCGGTCAAACTCGGAAATGGACGTCTCCAAATAGCTCGTACCATCAAGTCGCTCGACGGTTCGGTAACTGCGCCGAATCGGCAATTGCCAGCACACATCCGGTTTTAATTCGAGCGGCTCGCGGCCCGCCTCCAACGCCGCGTGGTGAAACGCGCAGCCCCCGCCGCCGGGAAAATCGGCATCATTCAAAAACACGCACGCCCCATCCACCCGCCGCGTCGTAAACTCCGGCTCGCCGGCGTCATCGGTGTCTTCTTCTAGCCAGTTGTCATTGGCGCGGTACTCGTTTCGCTGCCACTGCTCGGGTTGAAGATTTTGGACGGCGCCGCGCACCCGATCCACGTCTTCTCTCCCCGTGAAGTGGGCCCCGAGGGTGCAACAGCCATCATCGGGCCGATCCGCATAGATGCCGGCACAGCCCCGACCAAAAATGCAGTTCCAACTGGAGGTGAGCCAGGTAATGTCGGCGCGCAGCACCTCGTTGGGCGTCCCGTCGGGCTCGGCGTTTTCCGCCAGTGGAATCTCGAGCCAGGTGCGCTGAAAATCAAGAGGAACTTCGATACTCACTCTCCTATCGTAAAGTGGTTTCTATGACTGATCCCGAGCAGCGCCGCACGATTCCTTTTTTATGGGGCGCGATTTTCGTGTTGGCGGCCCTGCTCGCGGGAGCGGTTTTTCTGCTCATTCGCCCCAGTTCTTCGGACTCCGATGCGCCCGAACACGGCCAGGAGGAACAGACCACAGCGCCCGAAGAGACAGCTGATGGCGAGCCGGAAGATACCGATACGCCGGAAGAGTCGGAAACGGAAGCCGAATCCACCGGTCCCTTGCGCAATAAGCTCACCGACGCGGTAGCCGGTTTTCAAGTAGATTCCTGGGTCGAGAGCGCGGGGCTTTTAAACTTTGGCGCGGTGGAAGCATATGAGGGCTTTTACGTTCAAACCGGGAATACCAGCGTCTCGGATATACCGGAGGATCCCGAACCGACGCTGGTGGCTGCCGGGCGCTGGGAGACAGACGATGATGTCAAGGAATGGCTGGCGGATTATGCTGCCGAACAGGCCATAATCCCCACCGAGTTAGAGGCCGAGGGCAATGTGCCCGGCGTCGATGACGAGGTCGTGGGCACCTACCGCTATTTCGTCTCTCCCGATGGAACCGAAGCCGGTGTTGTGTGGAGCAATCACGATATTGGCCTGCTGCTGGTCGGGGAACCGGAAGTCGTCGAATTGCTCTTCACCCAGTTGCCGCTGTGACCCCGATACCCGCTGGGGCTGCTGCACGCACCCCAGCCGTTGCGTTTCGGCCCGTCGCATTCACTTAAGTTGCGCGGCTTGCCCCTAAACCGTGACGAATACGCGTAGGCTCGGTTCTGATCGTTTCCATCTGGAGGGTGCATGTCGAAACCACACGAAAAGATCGCGGTATTAGGCGGCGGCATTATGGGCGAGACAATCCTGGCCGGAATCCTTGCTGCCGGGTGGTCGGGGGAGCGCGTGATCTTGTCCGAGCAGCGCGCCGAAGTGGCCCAGCGGATTTCCCAGCGGCACGGTGTCATCCTCGCTGACTCAAATCCGCAGGCAGTTGCGGGAGCCGACGTCATTGTTTTGGCCGTTAAACCGCAGGACGCCGGCGCACTCCTTGGTGAAATTTCCTCCACACTTGAACCGCATGCCCTCGTCATTAGTGTGGCTGCGGGGCTGTCGACGGACTGGTTCGCACACCGGCTACCCACCAATCAGCCCGTCGTACGCGTCATGCCCAACACGCCCGCGGTCGTGGGCCAGGGAATGTCCGCGATCAGCGCTGGAGCGCACGCCACAGCAAAACACCTCACCCTGACCGAAGAGTTGCTCGCCCAGACCGGACGCGTGATGCGCGTGCCAGAAAAGCAGCAAGACGCCGTGGTTGGCCTGTCCGGCTCCGGGCCGGCCTACGCCTTTTACATCGCCGACGCGCTCAGTGAAGCCGGAGTGTTACTGGGATTGACCCGCGAAGAAGCGCAAGAACTTGCGATACAAACGCTCTTGGGCGCGGCGACGCTCCTCCAAGAAACCGGAGATCACCCGGCCGTTGCGCGCGAGCGCGTATCGTCCCCCGGAGGCACCACAATTGCGGCGCTGCGCGAGCTCGATGAACGCGGCGTGCGAGCCGCCCTCATCGCTGCCGTTCAGGCCTCCCACGATCGCTCCGTTGAGCTCGGACGTGAGCTGGGGCAGTAGCATCTGGAACCGTGACAACTTCTGGCGCTTCGTCTGCAAAACCCGCCGCGGCGGGAACCGAGGGGGCTGCAATTTCGGACGGCGCCGCTTCCGATAGGAGGCATGCGGGCCAACGCGGTCGTAAGCCGCGTATGGCAGACGTTGCCCGGGTCGCGGGTGTTTCACACCAAACCGTTTCGCGAGTTTTAAATCACTCACCCGCGGTGCGCCCGGAAACACGCGAGCGCGTTTTAGCCGCCATCGCTGAACTGGGATATCGCCGCAACGTCGCGGCGCGCGCGCTGGTTACCCAGGCTTCACGCACTTTTGGCGTGGTCACTTTCGGGGCGGAACTCTACGGCCCCTCTTCAACCCTGATGGGAGTTGAGAGCGCTGCCCGCGAAGCCGGTTACTACGTGTCGCTAGCGAATATGAGCACGGTGGACTCCAAGTCGGTTCACAGCGCGATCGATCACTTCATTGAACAGGATGTCGATGGCCTAGTAGTTGTCACGACCAGTATTGAGGGCGATGACACGTTTGAATCCTTAGGCCTAGATATTCCCATCGTGGTCGTGGGGGCGGGGCGTAAGCCGCGCGCCGATGAAATTCCGGTCGCCGTTGACCAAGAACTCGGTGCGCGTTTGGCGGTGCGCCACCTGGTCGAGTCTGGTCATGAAGAAATTGTGCATTTGACTGGGCCGCGCGATTCTTTTGACGCCCGCGCTCGCGTCGTGGGTTATCGAGCGGAAATGGAGGCAGCGGGCCTTAAACCCCACCCAGTAATAGTTGGTGACTGGACCTCGCAGCAGGGCTATGAGGTCGGCAAGTCCATGAGCGCCAGCGCGCTACCGAGCGCGATATTTGCTGGAAACGACCCGATGGCGCTCGGACTTATTTATGCGCTAACTGAAGCTGGTTACGACGTGCCGGGGGACGTGTCCGTTGTGGGATTCGATGACGTTCCCGGAGCGGAGTACTACCGCCCGCCGCTAACGACCGTGCGGCAAAACTTCGAAGAACTGGGACGCCAGTGCATTGCGGCCCTCCTAAAGGCCCTGGAAGATAAGGGCAAGCCGCACCTGGCGCCGATCAAACCCGAACTAGTAATCCGCCAGTCCACCGCCCCGCCGCGCCGCGACTGACTCCTGGTGCGCGAAGACTGAATCTTGCCGCGCACCGACTAATGCGCACCGACTAATGCGCACCGACTAATCCGTGCGGTATTTGTCAGTGCCTTACGCCATGCGGTTGGCACGCCGGTCCGCGCTCGCGGGCGCCCGCGCACTGTCGGGGCGCGATGTGGTGAGATATCTATATCTGCCGGTATTTGCCTCCTGGGCACGCCGGCTGTAATTTGACACCGTAATTGTTAGCGTTAACATAGTGAGTGTCGCGCTAACTAATGATCCCGACGACGGGAAAGGGATGAGCAATGACGACCGCCCTTGAATTGCCAGCAGGTGAATCACTCGCCATTGGCATCGAACTGGGGTCCACCCGCATAAAAGCGGTGCTAATTGGCCCCGACAAGGAGCCGCTGGCCACCGGATCGCACGAGTGGGAGAACAGTTATGAAAACGGCGTGTGGACTTACTCGTTAGACGCGGTTTGGCAGGGGCTGCGCGCCAGCTACGCCGATTTGAAGGCTGACGTGCGCAAAACCTACGGCACCACGCTCACCACGGTGGGCAGCGTGGGGATCTCAGCCATGATGCACGGCTATCTGCCCTTCAACGAGGCAGATGAATTGCTCACTCCGTTTCGAACTTGGCGCAACACCTTCACCGAGGCCGCAAGCTCGCAGCTCTCAGAACTTTTCTCGTTTAACATTCCGCAGCGCTGGAGCATTGCCCATCTCTATCAGGCGATCTTGAATGGTGAAGACCATGTTGACCAGGTGCGCTCACTGACCACGCTTGCCGGATACGTGCACTGGCAGCTCACGGGCGAAAAGATCCTGGGAGTGGGCGAAGCGTCCGGCATGTTCCCGATCGACAGCCAAACTGGCCAATTCGATTCCGGAATGCTCGAAAAATTCACCGAGCTCATCGCCGATAAGGGCTTTTCTTGGAATATCGCCGAGATCTTGCCTTCCGTGCGCACCGCCGGTGAAGAAGCGGGTGCGCTCACCGAGGCCGGAGCGCGCGCGTTAGATCCGGAGGGCGATCTGCACCCCGGCGCCGTATTTTGCCCCCCTGAGGGCGATGCGGGCACCGGCATGGTTGCAACTGATGCGGTCGCGCCCCGCACGGGCAACATCAGCGTTGGAACCTCCATTTTCGGCATGGTCGTACTCGAAAAAGCGCTCAAGAAGCGCCACGACGAACTCGATATTGTGACCACTCCCGCCGGCGACCAGGTCGCCATGGTGCACTGCAATAACGGCGCGAGCGAAATTGGGGACTGGGCCCAAATTTTTCAGGAGTTCGCCACGCAGCTTCAGGGGGAGGCCGTGGCCAGCGCGGACGTATTCCAAGCGTTGTTTAACAGCGCCCTGGCGGCAGACGCCGACGCGGGCGGGCTCGTTGCCTATAACTATCTTTCGGGTGAGCACATCACCGGCTTTGAAGAGGGGCGCCCCCTAGTTGTGCGCCGCCCGGGCCGGAAATTCACGGTGGGCAACTTCGTGCGCAGCCAGCTCTATGCGGCATTTGCCACGCTGCGGTTGGGAATGGACATTTTGACGCAAGAAGAGGGCGTTGAGGTCGACAAACTGCTCGCGCACGGCGGAATGTTCCAAACCGAGGGAGTTGCCCAGCAGCTTTTGGCCGGAGCCCTTAACGTGCCGGTCTCTATTTCCGATACTGCCAGTGAGGGAGGCGCCTGGGGCATTGCAGTTCTCGCGGCCTATGCGGCAAGTGGTCGGCATGCCCAGGGCGAGAGTCTCCAGCAGTACCTAGATCGCGAAGTATTTGCCCAAACGACCTTCCTTACCGAAGAGCCACAGGAGAAAGACGTGGCCGGTTTCAACGAGTTTTACACCGACTGGCGCGCCGGCTTAGCGGTGGAGCGCGCCGCCGTCGAAAATCTTTAACACTTTGCGGAACACCCGCAAGAAAGTGAGCCAAATATGACTAACGCTGAACGCAAACCTGAACACGACCCGGCCAACTGGTCAGCTGAACTCAAGCAGCAGATTCAAGAAATCCGGGAGGACCTGACCAAGCAGCACGCCGAAATCCTGCGCTGGGGCCTGGTGGTGTGGACTGGTGGGAACGTCTCCTCCCGCGTCCCCGGCTACGACCTGATGGTCATCAAGCCTTCCGGGCTTTCCTATGACGATCTCACCCCCGAATCGATGGTGGTGTGCGATCTGTACGGCAACGTGGTGCAAGGAGAGCACGCCCCCTCATCCGATACCGATTCCCACGCCTATGTCTATCGGCATATGGAAGAGGTGGGTGGCGTCGTCCACACTCACTCCACCTACGCGTGTGCCTGGGCCGCGCGCGGTGAGGCCGTTCCCTGCGTTTTGACCGCGATTGGGGACGAATTCGGCGGCGAAATCCCGATCGGACCCTTTGCGCTCATCGGCTCCGACGACATCGGAAAAGGCATTGTCGACACGCTGCGCGGCCACCGCTCGCGCGCGGTCATCATGCAAAACCACGGCCCCTTCACCATCGGTAAGGACGCCGCTGACGCCGTTAAGGCCGCCGTTATGTGCGAAGACGCCGCCCGCACCGTTCATATTTCCCGCCAACTCGGCGAGGCAATTCCTATCGCACAAAGTGACATCGACTCATTATTCGATCGTTACCAAAATGTCTACGGCCAAAGCCCGCAAGGAGAGATGAAATGAAAACCAACCTCAACGAACTCGAAGTCTGGTTTGTAACCGGCAGCCAGGGGCTTTATGGCCCTGAGACGTTGGATCAGGTTGCGGAACAGTCCCGCAAGGTTGCTGAGCGGATTGCGGATGACGCCCAGGTTCCGGTTCGGGTGGTGTGGAAGCCGGTTTTGACTTCTTCGGACGCTATTAAGCGGCTGTTCTTGGAGGCGAACTCGACGGATGAGTGTGTGGGCATTATCGCTTGGATGCACACGTTCTCGCCGGCGAAGATGTGGATTTCGGGGTTGGATGCGCTGCAAAAGCCGCTGTTGCATCTGCATACTCAGGACAACGTTGAGTTGCCGTGGTCGACGATCGACATGGACTTTATGAACCTGAACCAGGCTGCCCATGGTGACCGGGAATTTGGGTATATCCAGTCGCGTTTGTCGGTACCGCGTAAGACCGTGGTGGGCCATACGGCGCATGCCCATACGAATGGGCGCATTGGGACTTGGACGCGGGCGGCTGCGGGATGGCATGCCGCCCAGAATCTGAAGTTGGCGCGTTTTGGTGACAATATGCGCAATGTTGCTGTTACTGAAGGGGATAAGACTGAGGCGGAGTTGCGCTTTGGCGTGTCGGTGAACACGTGGGGCGTAAACGACTTGGTTGAGCGGGTAGAGGCGGCTCCAAAGGCGGATATTGATGCGCTAGTGGCCGAGTATGAAGAGCTCTACGATGTGGCTCCCGAACTGCGGGCTGGTGGGGAGCGGCACGAGTCCTTGCGGTATGGCGCAAAGCAGGAATGGGGTATGCGCTCGTTTTTGGAAGAGGGCGGTTTTGGAGCCTTCACCAACACGTTCGAAGACCTCGGTGGGCTGCGGCAATTGCCCGGATTGGCTGTGCAGCGCTTAATGGCTGATGGCTATGGATTCGGCGCGGAAGGGGACTGGAAGACCGCGATCTTGGTACGTGTTGCCAAGGTCATGGGCCAGGGCCTACCTGGCGGTGCGTCGTTGATGGAGGACTACACCTACGACATGACTCCGGGGGCGGAGAAGATTCTGGGCGCCCACATGCTCGAGATCTGCCCGTCGCTGACGACCGACAAGCCGAGTTTGGAAATCCACCCGCTGGGAATTGGCGACCGGGAAGACCCGGTGCGCTTGGTGTTCAACACTGACCCGGGGCCCGGAATTGTGGTGGCCATGTCCGATATGCGTGATCGTTTCCGCCTGACAGCAAACGTGGTCAACGTGGTTGAGCCCGATCAAGATCTGCCTAAGTTGCCGGTCGCTCGGGCGGTATGGCAGCCCGAACCAGATTTTGCTACCTCAGCCGAATCCTGGCTGATTGCTGGCGCTGCCCACCACACCGTGATGTCAACGGCCGTCGGGCTCGAAGCCTTCGCCGACTTTTCAGAAATCGCCCAAACCGAGCTGTTGGTAATTGATAACAACACCACCTCACGCGACTTCGCCCAGCAGGTGCGGTGGAATCAGGCCTACTACCGCCTCGCCGAAGGGTTCTAAACCGCGTATTGCTGAACATGCTGTGACAAAGGCGGGGAGCAATGTGCACCCCGATTTGGGTAGCGCGCTGTAGGCCCGCAATTGATGCGGCGATAGGTATGCCCGCGGCGCGTGCGGCCCGAAATTAGACGGCGGAGGCCTTTGGCCTCCGCCGTCTTTTATTTGGTGTCGGTATTTGGTGCTGGTATTTGCCCCGCCAAAGTCGTAGCCCGACTTATCAAGTCGAAACATCGTTAACAAAATTACTTTCGAAACCGCGCTTTTGGCCCCTTCCCGCTGAAAACGCCGAAACATGGAACTTCTGCGGATGAGAGCGCGATCATTTGCGGCCCATCGAGTTATCGATTCGTTATCCTTTCGATACGAAACGTTGATTGACACCCTTTCGCAAGTAAGCGAAAGTGTTGTGTGTGAACGTTAACAAGATCTCTCCGCTACCAGCGGCACTCCGCAGGGAGCGCATGCTGGAGCTCATCGCTGAGCGCGAATTCGTTCGCGTGGGAGATCTAAGCGAAGCTTTCGGCATTTCGGAAGTTACAGTCCGAAGCGACTTGGAAGTGTTGCAAGACAGCGAAGTCATTCGACGGGTACGCGGCGGGGCGATGCTGCGGATTGCGATGCCCGCCGAGCCCAGTTTCGAAGAGTCAATTGGCGCGAATGCCGCTCAAAAGGCAGCGATCGCCCGCGAGGCTGCTTCGCTGGTGGAGTCTGGGACCTCCATCTTGCTTGACGTTGGCACCACCACGACGCAAGTTGCGCGCGAACTGGCTGCGCGCACCGATTTAGAAAACGTCGTAGTAATCACAAATGGCTTGACCATCGCGATGGAACTTGAGCGAACAATCCCGCGCTTTACCGTCGTCGTAACGGGAGGTACGGTGCGTCCGCAGCAACACTCCCTGATCGATCCGATGGCCACCTCCGCACTGGAGCGGCTCCACACCGATCTGGCATTTATTGGCTGCAATGGAGCGGCTACCAAAGGCGGAATTACTAACCTCAACCTGCCTGAGGCAGAGGTTAAACGCCGCATGATCACCTCAGCAACAAAGTGCGTTGTTGTGGCAGATGGTTCCAAAATCGGGCAAGTCCACTTAGGAAGAGTGGCGCGCCTGAGCGACATAGATCTACTGATTACGTCAGATTCAGCGCCCGCAGCAGAACTGAACGCAATGCGTGCTACGGGCCTGGCCCTGACCGAAGTAAAACAGTAAAGAAACTTGTCGCCGCCTTTCCCATAGGCGGCGGTAACACCGAAGGTCGGCACTGGCTTTCGGTATGCAACTCTCAAGGAGGAGAAGAATGATCACACGCAAATTCGCGGTGATGGCATCCGGACTAGCTCTTGCGCTAACCCTGGGCGCCTGCGCCGGCGAGGGCGCCGGAAGTGGCGGCGACGATGGGGACGCAGCAAACGGCGGTGATAACGGCGAGGTCGAAGAAGGTGGCCTCATTGGCGTAGCGATGCCCACTCGCTCGTCCGAGCGCTGGATTGCTGATGGCGCCAACGTAAAGGAACAGCTTGAATCCCTAGGTTATGAAGTCGACCTGCAGTATGCAGAAGATGACATTCCCACCCAGGTAAACCAGTTGGACAACATGATTACCCAGGGCGCTGACCTGCTGGTAATCGCCTCCATTGACGGAACGGCACTTACCAGTCAGCTTGAAGCGGCCGCCGAAGATAACATTCCGGTTATCGCCTACGACCGCTTGATCCGCGACTCCGAACACGTGGACTACTACGCCACGTTCGACAACTTCGAAGTCGGTGTCCAGCAAGCCACATCGGTTCTTGTTGGGCTGGGCCTGCTCGATAAGGATGGCAATGAGGGCGACGCTGAAGGACCGTTCAACATTGAACTGTTCGGCGGCTCGCCAGACGATAACAACGCGACCTTCTTCTTCGACGGCGCGATGTCAATCCTGCAGCCCTACATCGATGACGGCACTCTTGAGGTGAAGTCGGGCCAGACCGATTTCGCCACGATTGCCATTCTGCGGTGGGACCCTGCAACCGCTCAATCCCGCATGGAGAACCTGCTCACCTCCACCTACTCCAGTGGGGACAAGGTAGATGCGGTTCTCTCGCCCTACGATGGTTTGTCCATCGGTATCCTCGGTGCGCTTAAAGGTGCGGGTTACGGCACGGCGGACCAGCCCTACCCCGTCGTCTCCGGTCAGGACGCGGAGGCTCCCTCGGTCAAGTCGATCATCGCCGACGAACAGTTCGCTACGATCTTCAAGGACACCCGTGAATTGGCCGAGGCAACCGTTGACATGGTTGACACGATCATGAAGGGTGACGAACCCTCGGATCTGGATACTGAGACCTATGACAATGGCGTAAAGGTTGTACCCACGGTGCAGCTACCACCACACGTTGTCTACAAGGACAACTACGAAGAACTGCTCATTGACTCCGGTTACTACACCGAAGACGATCTGAGCTAAACGGGCTTGTGCCCTGGAGGGTGGCCCATCGGACGCGTTGGTGCGGTTTGTCCGGTGGGCCGCTTTCCCTCGAACAAATAAGGACGGCTGTAGATGAATGACTTCATCTTAGAAATGCGCGGAATTACGAAGACGTTTCCCGGCGTGAAGGCCTTACAAGATGTGAATCTAAAAGTGCACCGCGGGGAAATTCATGCGATCTGCGGTGAAAATGGGGCGGGAAAATCTACCTTGATGAAGGTGCTATCCGGGGTATACCCGCATGGCACTTATGACGGCGACATCATCCTCGATGGTGAGGTCGTCGAATTTAACGACATTAAGTCCAGTGAAGAGCGCGGAATCGTCATCATTCATCAGGAACTGGCGCTTTCGCCCTTCTTATCAATTGCCGAAAATATTTTCCTAGGCAATGAAATCAAAAAAGCTGGAATGATCGACTGGAACGCCACCAACGCGGAAGCCGCAAAACTCATGGCCCGCGTCGGGCTGGATGAAAACCCAGTTACCCGCGTGGTCGACATCGGAGTTGGTAAACAGCAACTCATCGAAATCGCCAAGGCGCTTTCCAAGCGCGTGAAGATCCTGATTCTTGATGAGCCCACCGCGGCCTTAAATGATGAGGACTCCGCCCACCTACTGGATCTGCTGCGCCACCTTAAGGGGCAGGGAATTACCTCGATCATGATCTCGCACAAACTCAATGAGATCGCGGCCATCGCGGACACCACGACGGTGATTCGCGACGGACTGGTTATTGAGGCCCTCGATATGGAAAAAGACGAGGTCACTGAGGAGCGCATCATTCGCGCCATGGTCGGCCGCGACCTGGAAAACCGATACCCCGAACACACACCAACAATTGGTGAAGAGATCTTCCGGGTCGAAAACTGGAACGCTTTCCATCCATTGCAACCTGATCGACAGATCGTAAAGGATGCGCATTTTCACTTGCGCCGCGGCGAAATCGTCGGCCTTGCCGGGCTGATGGGTGCGGGACGTACCGAGTTAGCGATGAGTCTTTTCGGCCGCTCCTACGGGAAAGACATCAGCGGAAAAGTCTTTAAGAACGGCACCGAAATTTCCACCCGCACCGTTAGCGAAGCCATTCGCAACGGTATTGCCTATGCGACAGAAGATCGCAAAACCTATGGCTTGAATCTCATTGAAGATGTGAAGCGCAACGTTTCCGCCGCCGCACTGAATAAAATCTCCCAACGAGGTTGGGTGAATGAGAACGAGGAAGTTCAGGTCGCCGAAGAGTACCGGAAATCCTTGAACATTCGCACGCCTTCTGTGGCGGCGCTCACCGGCCAACTCTCGGGTGGAAACCAACAAAAAGTTGTCTTGAGTAAGTGGGTCTTTGCAGACCCCGACATTTTGATTCTTGATGAACCCACCCGCGGCATCGACGTGGGGGCAAAGTACGAGATTTACACGATTATTCAGCGCCTGGCTGACGAGGGTAAAGCAATTTTGATGATTTCGTCAGAGTTGCCGGAAATTCTGGGTATGTGTGACCGGATTTACACCCTGGCCGAGGGACGCATCACCGGCGAAGTTGATCGAGCCGACGCCAATCAGGAGCTGCTGATGCAGTACATGACGAAGGAAGAGGAATAGTCCATGAGCGCCATGGAACAGGTCAAGTTTTTCTTGACCCGAAACCTGCGGCAAAGCGGTATTTATATCGCATTTGCCGCGATCATCGCCCTATTTGCGATATTAACGGACGGCAAGCTCCTATCAGAGCAAAACGTCACAAATATCGTTGTGCAAAACTCCTACATTCTGATCTTGGCGATCGGTATGGTCATCGTGATTATTGGTGGCCACATTGACCTGTCAGTTGGTTCGGTGGTTGCCTTCACCGGCGCGATAGCCGGGGTGGTCACAGTCCGGATGGGTCTGCCGTGGTGGATCGGCGTACTAGCCGCGCTGCTGGTGGGCGTGTTGGTAGGTATTTGGCAAGGATTCTGGGTGGCGTTCGTGGGGATTCCAGCGTTTATTGTGACGCTGGCCGGCATGTTGATCTTCCGCGGCGCGGCAATGATCACGCTTGGAAACACCCAGATTTCGCCCTTCCCCCAGGAGTTTAGATCCATTGCTTCCGGCTACATGAACGGCTATTTAGGCGGGCAAGGATATGACGTATTCACGCTAGTAATAGGTACTATCGCAGTCCTGGCATTCGCGTTTTTCCAATACCGCGCCCGCCTGGGCCGTATTGCCTATAAGCAGTCCGTAGAAGCACTTCCACTCTTTATTCTTAAGATCGTTGTGGTTGGCATTGTGGTGATGGCGTTTGCGCAGCGCCTGGCCTTCTATAAGGGATTGCCCGTCGTCCTATTGATTTTGGGCCTGCTGATCGTGATCTACGTGATGCTGATGAAGCGCACCGTATTTGGCCGCCACGTCTATGCGATCGGCGGCAACCTGCACGCCGCAACGCTTTCGGGCATCAAGGTCAAGTGGGTGAATTTCTGGATCTTCATCAACATGGGTGTGCTGTCAGCGCTGGCGGGCGTGGTCTTCACCGCGCGACTGAACCTGGCTAACCCGAAGGCCGGAACCATGTTCGAGCTCGATGCCATTGCTGCCGCATTCATTGGTGGCGCGGCAGTTACTGGTGGTATCGGTACCGTCGTGGGCGCCATCGTCGGTGGTTTGATCATGGGTGTCATGAATAATGGCATGTCGCTCATGGGTGTCGGAATCGACTACCAGCAAGCCATTAAGGGTCTGGTGCTGTTGCTCGCGGTCGCGTTTGATGTGTGGAATAAGCGCCGCGTTGGAGCAGCTAAGTAGCGCCCCGGGCGCGTAAGCCGAAAAACTCGGGAACAGCCGTCCCGAATAAGCGGGGCCGGATGCTGAATCGTCAGTATTCGGCCCCGTTGCCATGTGGTGTGTGGGTTGGCCGCGCTACTCGCTAATCGCGCGGATTGTCCAGCTCGTGCGGTGGCTATCGCCGGGTTCAATGACGACCAGGTCTGTGCCGGAGTTGAAAGCATCTGGCGGGCACGTCATTGGTTCCACGGCGAGCCCGAGGCGATTGTTTTCCGGGTCTGGCAAATCGGCCGTGTGCACCTGCACCCAGGGAGCCGTTGAGGGCCAACTCATTTCGACGCCGCCGCCACGCGGATCGCGCACGCGCACGGTGGCGGTGCCGCTGTTATCGCGCTTGACGGTCGTATAGGCGTGGTCAATTTTGGTGGGGCCAATGGGGCGGGCTTCCCGGAAGTCCAGTTCGGTGCCTTCTACTGGCGCGATACCCGTGGGCAGCAGCCGGTCGGGGGTGACCTCTAGATATTCCTTGGCCGGTACTTCGAGCGACCACTCATCCAGTGGGCTCTCCCCGGCGCGCAGATAGGGGTGGGGGCCGTAGCCATAGGGCGCCTCCGAATCCCCAGTGTTCAACGCCTCGACCGTGCAGCGCAGGCCATCGGGCCCGATCGCGAAGTCCACTGTCACGTCCAACCGCCAGGGGTAACCATTTCGCGGCTGCACCCGATGGGAAAGCACTACCCGGTCTCGGACGTGCAGCACCGTGCGCCAAGACTCCCACACCACAAAACCGTGCAACGCGTTCTCGCGCTCCGGCTCGGTAATCGGGACCTGAAACTCCCGCCCCCCAAATTTATACCGGCCATCCGCGATGCGGTTGGGCCAGGGAATCAATTGAGCGCCGCGATAGGACGGCATCACTTCATCGACACTGAAACCAACAACGAGCGGCCGGTCGTCGTGACTGAGGCGGCGCAGCGCGGCACCAACCTCGGTTATCACGGCCCGGTAGCCCCCGGATGTGATTTCGTGTTGTCTCCCGCTGGGTGGGTCAGGAAGTGCCCCGCTGCTGTTCCTGACATGAGAAAAATTGACAGTCACATTCCCACCGTACTCTGCTTGGAAAAGTGCTTGGTGCCACCTGGGACGAAAAGAGGCCAAAAGCGCGGAACTGATAGCAAACTGTTATAGAGCGATGCTATTACCTGAAGGAAAGGCCCCAGCGGCGGGGAAACCAACGCGTTCTAAAGTGGAGTTATGCCCCTGCACCAAATTTTCGTGGGAACCTACAGTGCCTCCTCCGCACCGGCGGGCCGCGGGAAGGGCATGTACACCCTCACCGTCGATAGCGACGCAAAAACCTTTGGAACGCCGCAACTAGTCGCAGAAATCGAATCTGGCTCCTGGCTGCTGCGCCACCCCAGCGCGCCAGTTTTATGGGCCGCGCGCGAGGAACCCGCGGGCTCAGTCGCCGCTTTTAAAATTAAGGACGACGCCACGCTGGCCCCGCTTCCCTCTTCCGATATCTCCACTGGCGCGGGCAGCCCCTGCCACCTGGCAATTACCCCGGCCGGGGACCGGCTGATCGCCTCTTCTTATGGCGATGGCGCGGTAAGCGACATCGCGCTTACCAGCAGTGGCGCAGCGGCACGGGACGGAGAAGATCAGGTGCCCCTCGCCGTCCATAATCATGCCGGATCTGGCCCCAAGGCCGATCGCCAAGACGGCCCGCACGCGCACAGCGCGGCAGTTGCGCCCGGGGGCAGCCACGTGCTCGTAGCTGATCTGGGAACCGATGAACTGCGCCGCTTTGAAATAGCTGCCACTGGTGAACTGCGGCCGGCCGGGATTGCCGGCAAACTCCCCGGGGGTGCGGGGCCGCGGCATATGGCGGTTTCCGAAGCGGGATTCATTTATGTCACGGGCGAATTAGACAATGCCGTCCATATTTTCCGGTGGGAAGCTAACGCAACTGCCACCCACTTGGCTGCCGTGCCGGCCGGTGATCCCCAGACCGTGGGCGCAGCGGGGGATTCCTTCCCATCACATCTGGAACTCTCCGAGGACGGGACGCGCCTGTGGGTAGCCAACCGGATCGCCAACATTATTGCGACGTTTGCTGTTGAAGATGGCGGAGCAACCCTGCGCCACCTGGCCGATACGCCGGTGGGTGGGGAAAATCCGCGCCATTTTGCCCGCATGGGAACAGTGCTGGTGGTGGGCCAGCAAGACACCGACGCGCTTGTGATCATGGCCCTGAACGAAAACGGCATCGCGCAGGAGCCGACCGCCCAGACATCTCTCGGGTCGCCCGCGTGCATTGTCCCGGTAACCTTAATCGAGTGATTGCTTTATGACCGAAAGAGCCCTGCGGGTGGCAATGCTGTCCGTGCACACCTCGCCCCTGGATCAACCCGGCACGGGGGATGCGGGCGGCATGAACGTTTACGTGGTCGAACTTTCTCGAGCGCTCGCCCGCCGCGGCGTGGCCGTTGAGGTCTTTACCCGCGCGACGTCCTCGCTGCTTCCGCCGGCCGTGCACCTGACCGATGGGGTGACGGTTCGCCATATTGAGGCCGGTCCCTTCGATGGGCTCGATAAGAACGATCTGCCGGGGCAGTTATGCGCCTTCACGGCCGGCCTGATGCACACGGAAGCGCGGCAGCGACCGGGCTGGTATGACGTCATCCACTCCCACTACTGGCTATCTGGGCAAGTCGGCTGGCTGGCCTCGGACCGCTGGAACGTTCCGCTCGTGCACTCGATGCACACGCTGGCCAAGGTGAAGAATCTCGCGCTTGCGCCGGGGGATGCGCCCGAGCCACCCGGCCGCGTAATTGGCGAGGAGCAAGTGGTGGCGGCTGCCGATCGGCTCGTGGCAAATACCGACGCCGAAGCCCGGGAGCTGGTCGAGTTGTACGAGGCCGATCCACAGCGGGTTTCAGTTGTTTCCCCGGGGGTGGACGTGGACCTGTTTAACCCCGGCGGCCCCGACGCTCGGACGCGGGCGCGCGAGGAACTGGGCCTTCCCATCGATCGCGATGTCATCGTCTTTGCCGGGCGAATTCAGCCCCTGAAAGCCCCTGATGTGCTGGTGCAGGCACTGGGAGCTCTGGCGCAGCGCGACCCGGCGCGGCCCCTGCCCCTGCTGGTGATTATTGGTGGCCCCAGCGGCGATGACCTGGCGCTGGCCAAACTCAAAGACCTCGCAGCGCAGGCCGGTGTTAGCGAGCATATTCGCTGGCAACCGCCGGTTCCGCGGCTATCGCTGCCCCAGTGGTTTCGCGCCGCTGACGTGGTCGCGGTGCCATCGCGCAGTGAATCCTTTGGTCTGGTGGCCGCCGAAGCGCAGGCCGTGGGCACTCCGGTTCTCGCTGCGGACGTGGGCGGATTGCAAACTATTATTAAGGACGGCGACTCTGGCCTCCTCGTTCCCACGCACGACCCGCTGGACTGGGCGGAGGAAATTCGGATGCTCCTGGGTGATCGCGCCCTTTACGATCGGCTGGCGCGTGGGGCGTGGGAGCGAGCCGGCGAATTATCGTGGGATAGCGCGGCGGAAGAGATGATCACGGTCTATCGCAACGCCTGGGCGGATCTGCGACAAAAGCGCCGGCGCGTAGCTAGGCGAAATGGCGATGAATTCGCAGTTTCTGGGGTACCCGAGTGGTCTCCCACCAACCTCAATGCGACAGGATGAATACATGACTTACACCTTGGTTTTGCTCCGCCATGGCGAGAGCGAATGGAACGCAAAAAACCTGTTCACCGGCTGGGTGGACGTCCACCTTTCGGAAAAGGGAATTGAAGAAGCCAAGCGTGGGGGCAACCTCATGGCTGAGGCCGGCATTCACCCCGACATCGTCCACACTTCGCTGCTGCGCCGCGCAATTACAACTGCAAACTTGGCCCTCGATGCGGCTGATATGCACTGGATCCCGGTCAAGCGCCACTGGCGGTTAAACGAGCGCCACTACGGTGCGCTGCAGGGCAAAGACAAGAAGCAGACGCTCGACCAGTACGGCGAAGAGCAGTTCATGCTGTGGCGCCGCTCCTATGATGTCCCCCCGCCGCCGATCGAGCTGGGCAGCGAGTTCTCTCAAGATACGGAACGGCGCTATGCGGACCTGGGCGATGACATGCCGCGCACTGAATGCTTGAAAGACGTGCTCGAGCGCGCGCTGCCCTACTGGGAGTCGGAGATTATTCCGGACTTGAAGGCGAATAAGACCGTTTTGGTTGCCGCGCACGGCAACTCGTTGCGCGCACTGATTAAGCACCTCGATGGCATCGACGATAAGACCATCGCGGGATTGAACGTGCCCACGGGTATTCCGCTGGTTTACGAGTTGGATGAGAACTTCAAGCCCGTTACCGCCGGTGGCAAATACCTCGATCCCGAAGCCGCAGCTGAAGCAATCAAGGCCGTCGCCTCCCAGGGGCGCTGACGCTGCCGATTCCCGCGGGCGCTTAGCTGGGGATTCCCGCGGGCGCTGACGCTGGAGAGCCACAACCGGGGCAGAACTTCTTGGTTCTGCCCCGGTTTTGCGTCTGAGGTGGATTTGGCGGAAGCCGGAAGGTACTCAATATGATCGGCGGAATGGTTGGCGGACTATAGATTGGCGGGCTTCTGACGGAAGCTCGGGTGTACTGATAAGAATCGGGCGATTTTTTGCCTCATCAGTCACATTCGCATCTCTAGCACCAAATTCGAGGAGCCTTCCGTCAGAAGCCCGCCAAATTCTTTTTCTGCCTATGCGGACTTTGTGGCGCGGACTAGTGACTGAAGCGGGATAAGAAACTGCTCGCACAATTTTTGGGCGCACTTTCGTGGAATCCAATGTGGTTTGGGCGCACCATTGCTTCCGAATCAAGGAGCGTTCACCACGCCGGGAGTTTAAGTGGGAACTTCATAGCGTCTACACCACAAAGAACTCCAGTCAACTCACATATAGAACCTGCAGCGCGCCGGCGGACTTATTCGGCCAGCGGCCCGGAGTAGTTCTCCAGCGCGTCAGCGTGTTCTTCGAGCACTTCGGCATAGCCCGGCAGCGTGCCATCAACTACGGGCACCGACTCGGTTTGGCTGCCAGCACCGGAAACGGAGAAGGCAACATCGACCATGGAGCCGGGGGCCCCTGGAACGCTGTCGACAATGACGGGTTCGCCCTCTTCCAAGAGAAAGGTAGTTTCGGCTGTGACTGTGTCGCTGAATACGTCGATTCCGTCGAGGCTAATGGCCACCGTGTGGTCCGTATTATCGCGGTTCGATACCGCTCCAAGCAGAATGCCGCTCTCGCCCTCGGCCTCGGTTACGATCATCAGATTTAGGGCACGGACGCGATCGATGACGATCATGGTCCCGTCGCCAGCTTCGTAGTCTTCGGCCGTCATGATCGGTGACACGACGCTGCAGCCTGCTAATCCCGCGGTCAAGGTTGCGCTCAAGGCTAAAACACTGAGCCGGGAGCGGCGACTTACTGCCACGATGTATCTCCTGCCATCGAAAGAAAACTTGTTCTGTTTGAAAGCCTACCGGGTATTGGCCACACCGCCCCAGTGGAGTGCGCATTGCCGTGACCAGCGTAAACGCAAAAGACATCCCGGGGCTCGACGACACCCTCGTGGTATCATAGGGGTTGGCGAGAGGGGTTTGTCCACATGACAGTTCAGACGTTCGAGGTCGGAGAGACCGTCGTCTATCCCCACCATGGGGCAGCATACATCGAAGAAATAAAGAACCGCACTATCCGCGGTGAGAAGAAAACCTATCTCAAATTACGTATCGCTCAAGGCGATTTAACCATTGAGGTCCCGGCCGAGAACGTTGACCTGGTCGGCGTGCGCGATGTCGTCGACAAGGAAGGCCTTGAAGAGGTCTTCGATGTTCTGCGCGCGGAATACACCGAAGAGCCCACTAACTGGTCTCGCCGGTATAAGGCCAATTTGGAAAAGCTCGCTTCCGGTGACGTAATTAAGGTTGCAGAAGTCGTGCGCGACCTGTCGCGTCGCGATGCAGATCGCGGCCTGTCGGCCGGCGAGAAGCGGATGCTAGTCAAGGCCCGGCAAATTCTGATATCGGAGCTCGCATTAGCGAAGAAGACCGATGAAGAAAAGGCCGAAGCATTCCTCGACGAAATCTTGACCTCCTAACTTCTTCGATAGTTAAGAGTTCCCACCAGTGAGCCACCGCGATATTCGCGCTGCCGCAATCGTTGTTGCCGCAGGCTCAGGTCAGCGCCTCGGCGCTAACCAACCCAAGGCCCTGGTTGAACTAGCAGGAACACCACTTATTGTGCGCGCGGTGCGCGGAATCATTGATTCTGGCACCGCGCGCACAATTGTTATCACCGCCCCGCAGGCGCATGTCGACGAATTCACGCGACTAATTAGCGCCGCCGTGGGCCCGAATCCCGCCTCCGACATTCTCGTGGTTGCTGGCGGAGCCAGCCGCCAAGATTCTGTGGCGGCCGGTTTGGCTGCGCTGCCGCCCGAGACGAGTCATGTCCTGGTGCACGACGCCGCCCGATGCTTAGCGCCGCCGTCCTTAATTAAACAGGTATTTGACGCACTGGAAAGCGGGTCTCAGGCAGTAATCCCCGCGCTACCGGTCAGCGACACCATCAAAGAGGTCACACAGCAGCGGGTGACCGCAACCCCTAATCGCGCCAATTTGCGGGCGGTGCAAACTCCCCAGGGATTCGAAATTGAGGTGCTGCGGCGGGCGCATGCGATGGGTTCTGCAGGAACTGATGAAGCCACCGGCGCGACCGACGATGCCGCTCTGGTCGAGGCTTTGAACGTGCCTGTCGATGTGGTTTTGGGCTCTGATGAGGCTTTAAAAATCACCACGCCCGCCGACCTAGAGCGGGCCGCGGCTTTTTTGACTGCGCAGCCCGCTCCGCAGCAAACCCAAGCGCCGTTTTCACCCGCGCTGCTGCCCCGAACGGGAATTGCGATCGATGTCCATCCCATCAACACCGGCAGTGATGCGCCGCTGTGTGTTGCCGGATTGAAATGGCCTGATAAACCGGGGCTATCTGGGCATTCTGATGGTGACGTGGTCGCCCACGCGGTGTGCGATGCGGTGCTTTCTGCCGCGGGACTGGGCGATTTGGGCACGCACTTTGGTACCTCGGATTCAGAATATTTCGGTGCGCCGGGTGAGCGGTTTTTGCAAGAGACGGCCGTGCTGGTGCGCGAAGCCGGATTTCAAATCGGCAACGTTGCGGTGCAACTAGTTGGCCCGTTTCCGCGCCTGGCTGATCGCCGGGTGGAAGCCGAGCAAGTTATGAGCACCGCGCTGGGCGCGCCTGTGTCACTCGCGGCGACCACGACGGACGGTTTGGGGTTTGTTGGGCGCGGGGATGGGCTGGCGGCGATTGCCACCGCGTTGGTCGTGCGGGTTTCCTGACCGCGGGCGGCCAAAGCGCAGCCCATCGCCGGTACCCTGGGACGTGTGAGTCTGAAATTATTTGATACTGCGACGCGAACAGTTCGCGAGTTCGAACCCCTGGTACCTGGCAAGGTTGGAATTTACCTGTGTGGTGCCACTGTTCAGTCCTCACCCCACATCGGTCACCTGCGCTCCGCGATCGCCTTCGATGTGCTCGTGCGCTGGCTGCGGCGCTTGGGCTATGACGTGACGTTCGTGCGCAATGTGACCGATATCGACGACAAAATTTTAGATAAAGCTGCCGCGAACAACACCCCGTGGTGGGCGTGGGCTCTGCGGTTCGAGCGGGAGTTCACAGCCGCATATGACGCGCTAAATATCACCCCGCCCGACTATGAGCCGCGCGCAACTGGGCACATCCTGGACATGGTCGACATCATCGAGCGGCTCATCGAACGCGGCCACGCCTACGCCGACCCCTCGGGTAGCGCGGATGTGTGGTTTGATGTTCCCTCATTTCCCGACTACGGCGCGCTGACGCACCAAGATCCGGCCGAAATGCTCTCTTCCGGCGATGGCGGCGAGTCCACCAAGCGCGACCCGCGCGACTTCGCCCTGTGGAAGAGCGCCAAGCCGGGTGAACCCGCAACGGCATCCTGGCCGACCCCCTTTGGCCGCGGGCGCCCCGGCTGGCATATCGAATGCTCGGCGATGGCTCGCCGCTACCTCGGTGACTCCTTCGATATTCACGCTGGCGGCCTGGACCTGCGCTTTCCGCACCACGAAAACGAGCAGGCCCAGTCCCGGGCGGCAGGTTTTGGCTTCGCGCAATACTGGTTGCACAACGCGTGGGTCACAACCGCGGGCGAGAAAATGAGCAAATCACTGGGCAACTCACTGCAGGTTGCAACGATTCTTGAAACCGTTGCGCCGCAGGCGCTGCGCTACGCCCTGGGCGTGGCTCAGTACCGCTCCATGATTGAGTTCACGGCTGATTCGTTGCCCGAAGCCACCAGCGCGTGGGAGCGGCTGGCCGGGTTTATTGAGCGGGCCGGTGAAATCGTCGAGGTCGACGCAGCAGCGGACCTGAACGAGGTTGAGCTTCCGGAAGACTTCGTCGAAGCGATGAACGATGATCTCAACGTCTCGGCCGCGCTCGCGGTAGTTCATGAAGAGTTGCGAGCTGGAAACCAGGCCCTTACGGACGTGGATCGGCGCGCACTGGGCGAGCATGTTTTGCGGCTGCGTGCGATGCTGGACGTCCTGGGGCTCGACCCGTTGGATCCGGCCTGGCGGAGCGGCTTGGACGCAATAAGTTCAGATGCGGCCCGCACCGCGCTGGATCAGTTAGTGACGGCGCAGTTGCTCGCGCGGGATGAGGCACGCTCTGCCCGGGATTTCGCCACTGCGGATGCGATTCGCGATCAGTTGACGGCGGCGGGAATAGTTGTGGAGGATTCGGTGCGCGGAGCGCGGTGGTCGTTACAAGGAAGCCCGGCGCAAGGCCGCTTTGAAGAATCTTCGTCTCGAGGAGAAAACTAATGGCAGGTGACGGTGGACGCCGCGGCGCAGTACGCAAGCCCGGCACCAAAAAGGGGCCCAGCCGGGGCACCGGTGGGCACGGTCGTCGCGCGCTGGAAGGCAAAGGCCCCACTCCCAAGGCAGAGGATCGTCCCTATCACCCGGCCGCAAAGCGCAAAGCCCAACGGGACCGGGCTGCAAGTCGGCGCCGCAAATCCGGCGCACAACCCGATCCGCGCCAAACTAGTGGAAATCTAGTTCGGCCCCAACGCACGCCCGGTGGTGAAGTTATTGCCGGACGCAACGCGGTGGTCGAGGCCTTAGAGGCCCAAATTCCGGCCTCGACGCTGTACCTCGCGCACGGAATCGAAAGCGATGATCGCGTCAAGCGGGCCGTAAAACTAGCGGGCGAAGCGCGCATCACCATGCTCGAGACCGCCCGCTCCGACCTGGATAAGTTCACCGACAACGCGGTACATCAGGGCCTGGCGCTCCAGGTGCCTCCCTATGAATACGCGCACCCGCGCGATCTTTTAGTTCCGGTTCATGAGGCAGACACCACCCCGCTAATTGTGAGTTTGGACGGCGTCACGGACCCGCGCAATCTCGGTGCGGTATTGCGGTCGGCCGGTGCGTTTGGGGTAGATGGGGTCGTAATTCCCGAGCGCCGCGCTGCCGGAGTGACCACTGCCGCTTTTAAGGTTTCGGCCGGAGCGGCGGCCCGCGTGCCCGTTGCGCGGGCAACTAATCTCACGCGCGCCCTACAAGACTTCCGCAAGGCGGGCTATTTCATCGTCGGCCTGGACGCGGGCGGCACCGTCTGCATTGCAGATGTGGAGCTCGCTACCGAACCGCTCGTGCTCGTGATCGGATCGGAGGGCAAGGGGCTCTCACGCTTGGTGCGTGAGCAGTGCGACCTGGTGGCCTCGATTCCCATTGCGGCCGATACCGAGTCGCTAAACGCCGCCGTGGCGGGGGGAATTGCGCTCTATGAGGTGGATCGGCGCCGCCGCGCAGCGCAGTAGCGCCCGCGTTAATCGATGACGCGCGGCAGCGTGCCGGTTTCCGCTTCGACGACCGCCCGCTCTTCGGGTCGGTGCCGCAAGACCGTGTCGATATAGGAGTGCACCGCCTCCGGTAGCGGCACATCCCGGTTCTCGCGCTGGGAGACGAACCACCGGTGATCGAGCAATTCGTGAAAAATCTGGGCCGGCTCTAATTTGCCGCGCATCTCGCGCGGGATGGCCCGAATTACGGGTTCAAAAACGTCATCGAGCCAATCATGGGCGACGGTCCACTGGTCCTCATTTTGCCGGTCCGTTGCTGCCCGATACTCATCTAGGTCATTGAGCAGACGCTGGGCCTGGTTCTCTTCTGCGTCGAGACCCGTGAGGCGCAGGAGGCGGCGCGAGTGATGGCCCGCGTCAACAACCTTGGGCTGAATAACCACGGTGGTGCCGTCAATGTCGGTGACCATGTCGAGCTCGCCCACGTCGAACCCGAGCCGGTTGAGGCGCTCGATGCGCGCTGTGACACGCCAGCGCTCATTGGCAGAAATTTGTTCCGGCGCCGTCAACTCGTTCCATAATTCGCGATACCGCGAAACGATCGATTCCCCCACATCGAGGGGATCGAGGTCGGGTTCGAGTGCTTCCCCGGCCTCGAGGTCCATCAGCTCGCCGATGATGTTGACGCGCGCGACCTCCAGGTCATACTCGCGCTGTCCGTCGGTCAGCTCGGGATAGAGCCGGCCGGTTTCTGCATCGACCAAATAGGCGGCGAATTCCCCCGCATCGCGGCGAAACAGGGTGTTAGAAAGCGAAACGTCCCCCCAGTAAAACCCGACCAGGTGCAAACGCACCAGTAGGACCGCCAGCGCGTCAATGAAACTGGTCGCCGTATCGGGTCGCAAAGAGTTCGAGAACAGCGAGCGGTAGGGCAGTGAAAACTGGAGGTGTTCGGTAATTAAAACCGCTTCAAGCGGCGAGCCATCGGGCGCTTGTCGCCCGGTAATTACCGCGAGCGGTTCAACGGAGGGAACTTCGAGCCGCCGCAGCGCGCGCAGCTGTTCATATTCGTGATACGCGACGACTTCGCCGATTTCTTTAATCGCAATTACGCGCCCGGACATGCGAATGAAGCGCACGATGTGGCGAGAAATACCGCGGGGTAGGGCCGCGATGATGTCATTGGGCCAGTCGACGAGGGGTATGTGCCACGGCAGATCGAGCACAGCCGGATCCGGATGCGCGGCGGTAATGTTCAGTGAGGCTTGCTGCATAAATTTGCAATTCCAGCGAGGGAATCATGCCGGTGGGGCGCGGCGAACTCAACGGCGCCTTTCGCGCGCTTCCGTGCGTCGCGCCCCACCGGTTTTAGCGTGATTCAGTCGGTTTCTTCGAAGAATCTAATCGCCCATCCGGGCACCGGTCTTGGTGTCAAACAGGTGCACGTGGCCTTCCTTGGGCCGGAAGTGAACCGTCTCGCCCTTCTCGGGTGGACGGCGACCATCTACGCGCGCGATGATCTCGTGTTCCGTATCTCCCAGGCGGGTCGAGCCATAAATGTAGGCGTCTGCGCCGAGTTCTTCGACCAGATTAACCTCAACGGGCAGACCTTCTCCGGTCTCGCTGAGGGTCAGGTCTTCGGGCCGCACACCCAGGCTCACCGACGTCAATTCCGTCTCCGAAAGCACGTCGCGCTCCACCGGATAGACCGTGCCCCCGAACTGGACGCCACCGTCAACAACGGGGACTTCCAAAATGTTCATCGCGGGGGAGCCAATAAAGCCCGCCACGAAGAGGTTATTGGGGTGGTCATACATGCGACGAGGAGTGTCAACCTGCTGCAGCACACCATCTTTGAGTACTGCAACCCGGTCACCCATCGTCATCGCTTCGGTCTGGTCGTGCGTGACGTAAACGGTCGTTACGCCCAAGCGCCGCTGGAGTGAAGCGATCTGGGTACGGGTTTGCACACGCAACTTCGCGTCCAGGTTCGACAGGGGCTCATCCATCAAGAACACCTGCGGGGAGCGCACAATCGCGCGACCCATTGCTACACGTTGCCGTTGCCCACCGGAGAGGGCGCGCGGCTTGCGGTCGAGATATTCCTCCAGGTCGAGGATCTTGGCCGCTTCTTCCACTCGCTGGCGAATTTCCGTCTTTGCCACGCCAGCAATCTTTAGAGCAAATCCCATATTGTCCGCGACGGACATGTGCGGGTAGAGCGCATAGTTTTGGAAAACCATGGCAATGTCGCGGTCTTTGGGCTGCACATCGGTGACGTCACGATCACCAATAAAGACACTTCCGGTATCAATTTCTTCCAGTCCTGCAAGCATGCGCAGCGAAGTAGATTTACCACAACCGGAAGGACCTACGAGAACGAGGAACTCGCCGTCCTCGATTTTTAGATCTAGCGAATCAACTGCCGGGTTTTCCGTTCCCGGGTAGGTTCGCGAGGCATTTTCAAACGTTACCGATGCCATTTTTCAATTACTTCCCTTCACCGGCAGGTACGTGCCGGACGATCCGAGTAAAGGAGAATGCTGTGCACGGTGTTGTACACAACCATCACTAGTGTGCCCTATGACACATCAGTTAGGACAGGGCGAGGGCAAAGTAATTTTTATTTGGTCGAGTTTTCCAGCAATTGCGCCAAAAATTCGAGGGCCTGGGCTACCTCACCCGGATCAGCAACGCGGTATTGAGCGGCCGTATCGCCGGGCCCGACCTTGACCCCAATGTCACCGCCGGCTGGGCGCCCCTCGCGTCCATCATGAAGGACGGCGAACGCGTGCTCATCGGTTACGTCATCTCCCATAAAAACTACTGGGGCATCATCCAGCGTGCGGCGCAACAAGGTAATGGCATCGCCCTTCGTGGCGCTCAGGACCCCAATTTCCACTACGGATTTACCCTGCATCGCCACCACTCCGGCCAGTTCTACCGGGCCGGCCAGGGCCGCGTCGGTTGCTTGCTGGGCGACCTCGGCGGTGGCGGGCCGGGTATGGAGCACGACCGAGGCGGGCTTGTATTCGACCCAAACTCCCTCGTGGTGGCTCGCGATTGCTTCTAAATCGGAGCGAACTTGACCAAGAAGCTCCGCTTGGTCCGCTGTGAGGGCAAGGTCTTCGGACTCAAATCCTTTTGCTCCCATCACGCCGATTTCGGCGCCGTGCGAACCAATGAGGTGTGCGCCAGTTGGCGGCTGCGCCAGCTGCGCCAGCGTCGCCCCGGGCCGCCCAGAAACCAGAGCTAACTCCACCCGCGGGTGTGCCGCCAGCCGCGGCAGCACTTCGGCGGCCGCGGTTGTAAGGCGGGACTGATCGGGATCGGCAACGAGTGGCGCGAGCGTTCCATCGAAATCAAGGGCCACCAGCACTCGTGATTGCGCCGCAAAATTGCGCAGCGCAGCGGTGAGATCTGCCGGGAGGGGCATTACGCTTCCTCGCTTTGTTCTGTGCGGGCCGGCAGCGGGCTGGGATGGGTTTTGAGTGTTTCGATGAACCGCTCGGCCCATTTGGCGACGTCGTTTTCCATCACGCGCCGCCGCAGCGCGCGCATGCGGCGCCGTGCTTCGCGGGCCGGCATTTCGGTGGCTCGCACCATCGCCTCTTTGGTGCCTTCATAATCATGCGGATTGATCATCATGGCGTGGCGCAGTTCATCCGCCGCACCGGTGAACTCACTGAGAATCAGCACGCCATTTTCATCGATGCGACTGGCAATGTATTCCTTGGCGACCAGGTTCATGCCATCGCGCAGGGAAGTGACCAGCATGACGTCGGCTGCTAGATACAGGGCGGTCATTTCGTCGTGGTCATAGGAGTGGTGCAGATAATGAACTGCTGGGTGACCCAACTCGCTGTAATCGCCGTTCAGGCGCCCCACAGTGACTTCGATTTCATCACGCAGCAACTGGTACTGCTCAACGCCCTCGCGCGAGGGGCTGGCAACCTGCACTAACACGCACTGCGGGGGCGCTAAAGCTCCCTCAGTGAGGAGTTCGCCATAGGACTTCAAGCGGTGCAAAATGCCCTTGGTGTAGTCGAGGCGGTCCACGCCCAGGAAGATGATTTCTGGGTTTCCGAGTTCTTCGCGGATCTCTCGCGCCCGCTCCTGCACTTCTGGCTGGCGCGCCCGGTCATCGAAGGCGGCAGAGTCAATCGAAATTGGGAACGCAGTGGCCCGCACTTGCCGGGGCATGGAGGTGAAGCGCTCATTGAGATGCACGATCGAGCCGCGCGTGGGTTGGCCGGTTAGGCGTCGCACCGAGCGCAAAAAGTTGCGCGCATCACCCGGTCGTTGGAATCCCACCAGGTCGGCACCCAGCAGGCCAGAGACAATCTGGGTGCGCCAGGGCAGCTGCGAGAACAGTTCAACGGGTGGAAACGGAATGTGGTGGAAGTACCCGATCTTTACATCGGGTCGTAGTTTGCGCAGGTACTGCGGAACTAGTTGCAGTTGGTAATCGTGGACCCACACCAGCGCACCAGAAGCGGCCTGCTGGGCAGCGGCCTGCGCGAACCGCTCGTTGATTTTTTGGTACGTATCCCACCAGTGCCGGTGAAACTCGGCGGGAACAATTACGTCATGGTAAAGGGGCCACAAAGTGGCGTTCGAAAATCCCTCGTAGTAGTCGGTTACTTCCTCTTCACTGAGTTCGACGGGGGCTAAACGCATCCCGTCGGTGTCGAACGGATCGGGTGCGTCCCCGGTGCCGCCGGTCCAGCCCACCCAGGCGCCGTGATTGGAGCGCATCACCGGCTCCATTGCGGTAACTAATCCCCCGGGAGATTGTTGCCAGGTGAAACTCCCGTCATCCTGGTATTGGATATCTACGGGAAGGCGATTCGCCACGACAACAAAATCAAATTCGCCAACTGCCAATTCTTTATCGGCATTTTTGGACGGCATGAAATGCAACTCCTTAAAGAAGATCTCTTAATACACTCTAGCGAGACCGGAAACGAAATGCCGGGGAAGTAACCTGATAAAGACCCAGGCCAGCAAGCTGACAAGGTGGGAACATGAACGCGGAGGAAACGCCGCCCACGCGGGTGGACCAGTCGGCTCCCACGCGCGCTCAAACCGCCGCGGCGCCCGCGACAGCGGGGTATTTGCAGCCGGGAAGTGTGCTGGGCGGCTATCAGTTACTAGAGGTCTTGGGCACCGGGGGGATGGGCCAGGTATTCCGCGCGGTAGACGCCGATGGGGTCGAAGTGGCCATGAAGGTGTTACACCCCCATCTTTCGCGTGATGAAGACGCGCGGGAGCGACTGCGCCGGGAAGTAAGCGCGCTGCATCGCGTTCGCGGCGATCGGGTAGCTCGGGTTTTAGACGCCGAGGCGGACGGGATGGAAGCCTTCATCGTCACCGAACTGCTCCACGGCCTCACCCTGGATCAGTCGGTGCGAGAAGAGGGCGTATTTGCTGGCGAGGAACTGGTGCAGCTGGCACAGGACCTTTCCGAGGCGCTGCATGCAATTCACGGCGCCGATGTGGTGCATCGTGATCTGAAGCCTTCCAATGTAATGCTGACCGAAGATGGCGCAAAATTAATTGATTTTGGAATTGCCCAGGTTGGCGATGAATCACGCATTACGCAAACCGGTCTGGTGGTGGGAACAGCCGGGTATTTAGCGCCCGAAGTTTTCTCCGGATCACCACCCACAACTGAGGGCATTGACTGGTATGCCTGGGCGGCGGTTTTGCTCTACGCCGCAACCGGAAATCAGCCCTTTGGTACCGGCCCATTCCAGGCGGTTCTAGCCCGCATGGAGCGCCTCGAACCGGCGGTAGACGGCCTAGCGCCCGGGGTGGCCGCGGGCTTGCGCGCCGGTTTGCACCCCGACCCGGCCCGGCGGGCCCACCCCGGCCAGGTACTTCGCCAATTGCAGCACCCGGATGTCGTGCTGGATGAAATTTCACAAACCAAACCCATTACCCCGGCCCCGGCCGCTGCCCCGCCGATGGTTGCCGTCCCTTATCACCCCACTGAGATCCAGCCGGCGGAATTTGGGGGCGAGACCGCAGCCCGCTATGGCAATGAGCCGGGCGGAGCGGATGCGCCGTTTTTTGGGCCCGCTGTTCCGCCCCCGCCGCAGCACCCTCCGGCCCCGCCAGCGGCGCGCCTGCTGTTGGGGAGCCTGTTGCTTTTGACGGCCGCTGCCGGTGCCGGCCTGCCAGTTGTAGCGCTGCCGGTATTAGTGGTGGCGCTGTGGTTGGCACGGACGACCGGATTGGCGCGGGTAGCCCAGTTCCGGCGGCGGATGCGCCGCGGATCCAAAGACGCGGGTACGGGGGGACTGGTGTTGCGCCTGCCTTGGTATTTGGTGCGCGGGGCCGGCGGGTTAGTACTACCACTGCTATTGAGTCTGTTTTCTTTTGCGCTGATTTTAGGCCTGGCATGGGTCGGCGTTTGGGCGACGCAGGAAGCCGGCGTAGGCGATGGTGATTCTGAAATGCTCCGACGCGCAATTGTGAGCGGCGCTGGCGGGCTGGGGCTGTTCATCAGTGCCCTAATTATGTGGCGGTGGGACACAGTTCCCATCACCGGCCGGTCGGGGCAACCGCTCGATTATGACGGTGCGACGCGGGTGGGGGCGCGGGTGATAATTCACGCGGTGGCTCCCAATTCGCTGCTGCGCACGGTGTGGACGCTGGTAGTAATAATCGGGGCAGCGCTGGTGTTTTTTCTTAGTCTTGCCCATGCAGAATGGTTCGATATTTTTGATTTTCTCGGGATCGGTTTTCCCGGCTCATAAACCGTCCTATCTTGCCCTAAAATAGGGAAGGTTAAGGTTTCAACTATGACTACTGCACCCCCAGTCACCGGCGGCGCCGCGCCGTCCTTGGCGCCGCGGCACCCCAGTTGGATGCCCTGGCTCGGTTTAGTGGTGCGCCTGACGCTGGGTGTGGTTGCGGGCTGGGCCGGGATCGCCAAGATGCTGGACCTGCCCACCTCGGTGCGGGCGGTGCGAGCCTTTCAACTCTTGCCTGAGGCCATCGTTCCGGCGGTGGGTTACGCCCTGCCCATGGTAGAGATCATCTTGGCGATTTTGCTCATAACCGGTCTCATTACCCGATATGCAGCGATCGTCAACGGCCTGATAATGCTCGGGTTCATATTTGGGATTTCTTGGGCATGGGCAAAGGGCCTCAATATTGATTGCGGCTGTTTCGGGGGCGGGGGCGAACTCGCGGCCGGCCAGGAAGCCGAGTACCTGGTGCCCCTGTTGCGCGATGCGGTGATTGTTCTGGGTTCGGCTTATCTAGCATGGTTCCCACCCACTCGCTTCAGCCTGGACGAAGCGTTGGACCTGAACTGAAAAACGAAAAAAGAGAGACAAATGAGTTCAAAAAGGAATGAGCGGCGCGAAGCGGCTCGTCGGCGCGCAGAAGAACTGCGAGCAGAGACAGCGCGGCGCGAAAAGCGAGCTCGCCTCATCACGATCATTTCCACCGTCGCCGGGCTCTCCGTCTTGGCAGTGCTGATCATGATCATCGTTTCGCAAGGGTCAAAGAGTCCCATTGAAGCGGTGGAAAACCAGCCCAATAACGTGGTGAACGGGTCGATTCAGTTTGGCGATGTCGACAATGAAGAAGTCGAAGCGATCGTGTATTCCGACTACATGTGCCCGGTGTGTAAAGACTTCGAAGACATTAACGGCGCAGACCTCAAAGATCTCGCACAAACCGACGGCGTGGTCGTTTCTTACTTCCCCCTCTCATTCTTAGACCGCTCCTCGCAGGGAACGAAGTTCTCCACCCGCTCTTCCAATGCCGCGATGTGCGTTGCCGATGGCGCAAAGGATTCCTTCATCGAGTTCCACGAAGCAATGTTTGCCAATCAGCCGGAGCAGGGCAGCGAGGGTATGACAAATGAGGAAATGGCTGATCTGGCGGTAGCCGCGGGAGCCGATGACGCGGTGCGCCAGTGCATCTTAGATGAGGAGTTCGACGATTACGTCGAGGCAATCACCCAGCACGCCTCATCGAAGCATGACGTAACGGGCACCCCGACCGTGCGCATTAACGAAAAGCACCTGGATGAGGATCTGGGCGGCAACTGGTCCCAGCCCGGGGAGTTGAAAGAGATCATCCTGGAAGAAAAGAACTAGCACTCCAGGTGCCCACCCGATTTCACGTCGGCGTGGGCACCTGGCAAGATATGCGTTTGGATCACTTTTGATCCCTAATTGCCGCCTTAGCTCAGTTGGTAGAGCATTCGCCTTGTAAGCGAAGGGTCGTCGGTTCGAGTCCGACAGGCGGCTCTCTTTTCGGCCTTTGCTCGTTCGGTCTAGAGCGGCCTATTTTTCTAAAACTGGCGCTAAATCCGGCCGCTTGGCAACCCGCTGATCGCCGGAAGACTTCCCGCGCAGTCTGCGCGTGGCCCATGGGAACACGTGCGTCTTAACCCAGGCGGCGTCGTCCTGAATCTGTTCCAGGCGCGGGCGTAGCGGCTCGGAATCAAGCGGGGCGTCCCAGTTTGCATAATCGGGAGCCAGTTCCAACCCGACCAAGGCGGCTTGCGCAACCCGTTCATGCCCCAGGGTAGTTAAGTGAATGCGATCCTCTGCCCACATGCGCCAGTCCCGCAGCGCCCGCATGCCCCACAAATCCAGCACATAGGCCCCGTGCCGGCGCGCAATTGACCAAATGTGGGCATTAAATAGTGCCGTGCGCCCGCGCGTTTTATTGACGATCGGGCTTTCTTTGGTGTCCATGCCGGTACCTAGGAGCACATCTACCCCGGCCTTTCGCAGTCGAATTACCGCCCGCTCCAGTCGCAGCGCGATGACGTCCGGGTTCACGTGCGGGCGCAAAATATCGTTCCCACCCGCGATCATCGACACCAAATCGGGCTGCATCTCAAGGGCGCGTTCGAGCTGATCACCCACCACGTCGGCCATCAAACGCCCGCGAACCGCCAAATTGGCGTACTGCAACTCTTCCCCCGAGTCGGCCGCCACGCGCTCATTCAAACTGTGTGCCAGCAGGTCCGCCCAGCCGCGAAACGCTTCGGGTCGGTGCGGATCGACGTCATTTAAGCCCTCGGTAAACGAATCACCAATTGCCACGTATTTACGCCATTTTGGCGTAAGAGTTTGTTCGACGTTCATAAGTATTTATGCTGTCACAACTACTGCGGCCAATGCATTCCCATTCGCCTTATTCAAAGGAAGATTATGGACGGCGCCTACTTCGCCCGTAGGCTTTCTCACCACTTAATTGGGCTCACGCCGCGCGCGGTGAGCAGGGCATTGGTTTGCGAAAAGGGTCGCGAACCGAAAAACCCGCGATGCGCGGAGAGCGGACTGGGGTGCGGGGCAGTTAAAACTGGATGCGCTCCCAACAGGGAGGCTAACTGTTGTGCTTGCCGACCCCACAGGATCGCGACCAAGGGTGCGGGGCGCCGTCCTAAAGCACGAATTGCCGCACCGGTGATTTCCTCCCACCCCAGGAGGCGGTGCGAGCCAGCCGCTCCCGAGCGAACGGTCAGGCAGCGGTTAAGTAGGAGCACTCCCTGGCGCTCCCAGCGGGTTAAGTCGCCGGTGGGCAGCGTCGCCCCCACATCTGTTTTCAATTCGGTGGCGATGTTGCGCAAACTGGCAGGAAGCGGTCTGACGTTGTCGGTGGTGCTAAAAGCGAGCCCCATGGCGTGGCCCGGCGTGGGATAGGGGTCTTGCCCAACGATGAGCACCCGCACGGCGTCAAATGGCTGTTGGAAGGCGCGCATAATCTGTGCTGCTGGTGGTAAAACCTCGTGCCCCTGGGCGCGTTCTTGTTCCAGTTGGTGCCAGATTTGGTCCAGTTGGGCGCGATGGGGCTCTAGCACTGCCGCCCAGGAGGGGTGTAGAAGCTTAAGGGGGTCTGCAGGTAAGTCGGAGTCGGGCACGGGAGTCCTTGAAGCTGGTGCTGGCCGGTAGAAACGGCGAATGACAAGGGTGTAATTTAGAGCGTAGTATGAGTATTGGAAGCTTTTCTTGGGCGAAGGAGGATCATGGCGGCCACCGCCTCAAACGCTACTGCAACGGCTGATCTGTCCGAGCGGGATGCCCAGATTCTAGATTTTGAGCGCCAGTGGTGGCGCTATGCCGGTGCAAAAGATGACGCGATCAGTGAACTTTTTGATTTAACCGCCACGCGGTACTACCAGATCTTAAATTCGCTGCTGGATAACCCGGCGGCTTTGGCGCATGACCCGATGCTCGTTAAGCGGTTGCGCCGCATGCGAGATCAGCGCCAGCGGGCGCGCTCTGCCCGCCGGCTGCACACGCGCTCCTAAGCGATCTGCACTTGCGTTCTTAGGCGATTTGCCCCCGCGTTCTTAGGCGATACCGCCAATTGGGTATGGGAGTAACGCGATCGGGAATCTAGGCACTAGCCTGTAACCCGTGAGTGCACGCAAGGACTACCCCTACCCCGAGGATGAATTCGACATCGCCGCCGCTGCCGGCGGCCCCGAAGGCGTCCATCGAGCACAGCGTTCCACGGCCCGCAAAGTTGCCCCGTGGATTGTGGTGCTGTTAATTGTCCCGCTAATTTCCTTCGGAGTGGTCTTTTGGCTCTCGCAAAACGACACGGACGTCTCCGATGCCCTGTTCGGCGACGATGATCCCAGCCCCACCGCACCGGCAGATGATGAATCGCCCGATGAGGGCGCTGATGAGGCTGGCGCCGATGAAGATGGCGCGGATGAGGCTGGCGCCGATGAAGATGGCGGGGAAGAAGACGGTGCCACGGAAGACGGCGCGGCCGAAGATGGTGGGGATGCTAACGGCGCGGATGAGGAAGGCGAAGAGGAAGAAGCTTTGCCGGTCAATCGTGAAGTGGCGGTAGATGTGCTTAACGCCACTCAGATTTCTGGTCTGGCGGCCCTTGCCTCCGAGCGGCTCGAAGCCGACGGGTTTTCCGCAGTAACGTCCGGTAATTTCCAAGGCGGGGGAACGCGGGCCAACTCGGCGGTTAAGTACACCGATCCAGACTTAGAATCCACTGCCGAGCAGATCGCCAGTGTTCTGGGTATTAGCGACATTGTGGAAGATCCTGCGCCGGGAGATGGCATCATTGTCGAACTTTGGCGCGGACTGGACTAATAGCTGGCGGTTAGAGCGGGGCCTCGCTTGCACTCTCGGTGTGAGAGTGCTAAAAAATACTTAGCACTCTCGGCATGAGAGTGATAATCTCTACGCTGGTTGGCGAGGTATTTCGAATATGAGCGAGAAAGGAACGCTCCTGTTTGAGTGCCGTCCGTCGCGGGCGCCACTGGCAAAACCCAAATCTGTACGAGCGGGAGGACCGCACGCATGGCCAAGATGATTGCCTTCGCTGAGGAGGCTCGGCGTGGACTCGAGCGCGGCTTAAACAGCCTCGCCGACGCCGTAAAGGTCACGTTGGGACCCAAGGGTCGCAACGTGGTTCTAGACAAGAAGTGGGGCGCCCCCACCATCACGAACGATGGTGTGTCGATCGCCCGTGAAATCGAACTCGAAGATCCGTACGAAAAGATCGGTGCCGAGCTCGTTAAGGAAGTTGCCAAGAAGACCGACGATGTTGCCGGTGACGGCACCACGACCGCGACCGTTTTGGCTCAGGCCATGGTTCGCGAGGGTCTGCGCAACGTTGCCGCTGGCGCCAACCCGGTTGCCCTAAAGCGCGGCATCGATGCTGCTGTTGAGGCAGTGGCTTCCCAGCTGCTGGACTCCGCCACGGAAATTGAAACCAAGGAGCAGATCGCTGCTACCGCCGGTATTTCCGCCGCTGACCCGCACATCGGTGAACTGATCGCCGAAGCGATGGACAAGGTTGGCAAGGAAGGCGTAATCACGGTTGAGGAATCCAATGCCCTGGGCTTGGAACTCGAACTGACTGAGGGAATGCGCTTCGATAAGGGCTACCTCTCGGCGTACTTCGTCACTGACGCAGAGCGCCAGGAAGCCGTCCTGGAAGACGCCTATGTCCTGCTGGTTGAGGGCAAGATCTCCAACGTGAAGGACCTCGTGCCCCTCCTTGAGAAGGTCATGCAGTCCTCCAGCCCGTTGTTCATCATTTCGGAGGACGTCGAGGGCGAAGCCCTGGCAACTCTGGTTGTGAACAAGATCCGGGGCACGTTTAAGTCCGTTGCCGTTAAGGCCCCCGGATTTGGTGACCGCCGTAAGGCCATGCTGCAGGACATTGCGATCCTCACCGGTGGCCAGGTTATCTCTGAAGACGTTGGTCTCAAGCTCGAAAACGCTGACATCTCGCTGCTGGGTAAGGCCCGCAAGGTTGTTGTCACGAAGGACGAGACGACCATTGTCGAGGGTGCCGGCGACGCCGAGCAGATTGCTGGCCGCGTCAACCAGATCCGCACCGAGATCGAGAACTCCGATTCCGACTACGACCGCGAGAAGCTCCAGGAACGCCTGGCCAAGCTCGCAGGTGGTGTTGCCGTCATTCGTGCCGGTGCCGCGACCGAGGTCGAGCT
>DAHVRJ010000076.1:0-11620 GCA_027322505.1 Demequinaceae bacterium | reverse complement strand
AATGCCTTCGGGGTCCAAACCGTTGGCGGGCTCATCGAGCAATAAGACTTGCGGGTCACCTAATAAGGTAGCTGCCAGTGCGAGCCGCTGTCGCATTCCCAGCGAGAAACCGGCCACGCGCCGGGAGGCGACATCCGCCAGGCCGACCAGCCCCAAAACTTCTTCGGCGCGAGAATCGGGAACGCGCACAATCGGCGCCAGCATCTTTAAGTGGTTTATGGCCGTGCGCCCGGGATGAAAACTGGCTGCCTCCAGGGCGGCTCCGACCTGGTGCATGGGCGCCTCCAAATCCGGATACGCCTTCCCCCCGATAGTTGCGGTACCGGCCGTGGGGCGTACAAGACCAAGCAGCATGCGCAAAGTGGTGGTTTTGCCCGCGCCGTTTGGCCCCAAAAAACCCGTGACGTGCCCAGGCTCGACAGTAAAAGAAAGGTCGTTGACGGCAACAACAGAGCCAAAATGCTTCGTAAGGTTGTTGATTTCAATAACGCCGTTGTTCTTATCGGTCACCCCGCGATGTTAACTGATCACGCTGTGCTTTTGGGTAAAACTTGCAAACGGACTCGGAAAATCTCGCAAAGTATCCTAATCTCGAAGGCATCATGACGAGCTCATCTATATGGCCGTCCCGCTTAAGTGGCGCCCCTGGGCGCCGAAGGCCCGCGGTGACGGCATGATCGATTACCTATTACTCGCACTTGGGGTATTCCTCACGGTGGGTACCGCCTTCTTTGTTGCCGCGGAGTTTTCACTCGTAACGCTGGACCCAACGGCGGTTGATCGCGAAATTGAACGGGGGCGGCGCGGGGCGCGCGGGGTGCGTAAAGCACTGCGGGCCCTGTCCATGGAGCTTTCCGGCGCGCAGGTGGGAATCACGGTTACAACGATTTTGCTGGGCTACACCACCCAACCAGCAATCGGCCGACTGCTAACAACGCTGTTAGGGGATTGGGGCGTTGCTGAAGCAGCGGCTCTACCCGTGGCAGTGGCCATCGCTGCGATTATTGTCAACGCGTTCTCCATGCTTTTTGGCGAGCTGGTTCCCAAGAACCTGGCGCTGTCAATCCCGATGGGAACCGCAGTTGTGGTAAGCCCCGTTCAGCGGGGTTTTACCGCCGCTCTGCGGCCGCTGATCGTGGCTTTGGACCGCACGGCAAATGCCATCTTGCATCGCTTCGGGGTGGAACTGCGCCAAGAACTTTCTGGAGCTCGCTCCGCTCAAGAACTCTCATCTTTGGTCAAGCGCTCCGCGCAAGAAGGAACTCTTGACAAAAAGACAGCGTCATTGCTGACCCGCACCATTGGTTTAGGGAATCTATCTGCCGGGGACGTGATGACCGACCGAATGCGGATGGAAGTAATTGGCCGCGATAAAACCGCGGCAGACGTAGTAGCCCTGGCGCAGGAAACGGGACACTCGCGCTTTCCGATCATTTCTGACTCACGCGACGACATAGTGGGACTGGTCCACCTCAGGCGCGCGATCGCCGTCCCTTATGAACGTCGCAGTGAGGTGCCCGTTACGGCGCTGTCCGTAGATGCTCCCCGGGTACCCGAAACGGTGCGGCTGGCCCCGCTGCTCGTTGAACTGCGCGCAGTGGGCCTGCAGATGGCTGTCGTATTGGACGAGTACGGCGGGACAGCAGGTGTTGTGACGCTGGAAGACGTGGTTGAAGAAATCATTGGTGAAGTCGCCGATGAACATGACCGGCGGCGCGGGGATGTGCTGCGCACCGCCGATGGTGCGTGGTCCGTCCCGGGCCGGATGCGTCCCGATGAGCTGCGCGAGGCCACCGAACTGGTCGTCCCCAGCGGTCCGGCATACGAAACCTTGGGGGGATTAGTCATGGCTGAACTGGGCCGGGTGCCCCGGGTGGGCGATGAGATCGTGGTGGGTGCGGTGGCGCTGACGGTGGGACGGATGGAAGGACGGCGTATCGACCGTTTGCGCATCCGCCAAATCGAGTCGGTGGCTCCGGAGGAAGACGCATGAGCGCGGCGTTTGCGATCCCGTTTGCGGTCTTCTTATTGCTAGCCAACGCGTTCTTCGTTGGGGCGGAATTTGCGGTCCTGTCGGCCCGCAGATCCCAAATTGAGCCGCTGGCCGAACAGGGATCGCGGGCCGCGCGCACCGTTTTATGGGCGATGGAACACGTATCGCTCATGTTGGCCACCGCCCAACTTGGCGTCACCGTGTGCTCGACGTCACTGGGTGTCATTGCAGAACCGGCGATTGCCCGGCTCGTTGAGGGGCCCATGGTCGCACTTGGTCTTGCAGCAAACACCAGCCACATCGTCGGATTCATTTTCGCGCTCGTGCTCGTGGTGTTTTTGCACGTTGTCATTGGTGAGATGGTTCCCAAAAACCTGGCAGTTTCTAGTCCGGAGAAAGCCGTTTTGTGGTTTGGCCCGCCGCTGGTGTGGCTCTCGCGCGGACTGCGGCCGGTGATCTGGACACTAGATGAACTTGCGAACCTCTTCCTGCGCCTTGTCGGCATCGACCCCAAGAGCGAAGTGACCTCTGCTTACACGGCAGATGAGGTGCGCTCAATTGTGGAGCGGTCCCAAGCCGAAGGCGTCTTAGAAGACCCGGAGGGGCTTTTAACTGGAGCGATCCACTTTTCTGATAAATCAGCCAATGACGTCATGGTTTTACTTGAAGATCTCGTCCGTTTGCCCAAAACGGTGACGCCCGACGAGATTGAGCGCGAGGTCGCCCGGACCGGATTCTCGCGTTTTCCAATCGCGCAAGCCAAGCGCGATATTTCCGGCTACCTACACGTTAAAGACGTGCTTTATGCCACAGATGACGAGCGCGGGGAGCCAGTGCCCAGTTGGCGCGTGCGCATGATGCCCTCAATTTCCAGGCGCGATGAGGTGGAATCGGTGCTGACAGTCATGCAGCGCACCGGGGCACATATTGCGCGTGTTATTGACGAAACTAGCGGCGAACTGCTGGGCGCAGTGTTCTTAGAAGACGTAATTGAAGAACTGGTAGGGGAGGTTCGAGACGCGATGCAGCGCATGTAATTATGGACCGCGAAGTAATCCACCAGTTCGTTTTTGCTACTAGACCAAATATAAATTTTTGGTTACGATTTTATAACTTGTACCCGACAAAACTTCTTTCTTGAGGCCCTCCACCTTGAAGACCGCGACCGAGTCGCGCGAGTCGGTTCAATACCAAAACGGTATGAGCCGACGTGCGCGCCGTGAACTAGAGCGAGATCGCTCCCGACCCAAAATTTTGCGACCCTTCGCACGCTTGGTCCGAAAGGTTGGACCACCGACGACGGTTCTCTCCCGCTTAGCACTGGTCGGGGCCCTAGCCGGCATCACAATCGTCATTCCCATTAACGGCGGAGTTGTGCCCGGCGATGCGGCATTCTCATTCGCCACCGAAGAGCCTGTTGAACCCGAACCGATAACCGAACTGGCTGGGCCAGCAACTGAAGACGTTTTGAGTGTCGAAGTAAAGCAAGACGGCGGCATCGAATTAACCGAAGAAGATATTCGATCCCGCGAACTAGTGGTGGCAAGCCGCAAGGCTGAGCGCGAGGACCTGCCCGGCTGTGATCCTTCCGGGCCGTTCACCGGATCAAACGGTAATGTGCCCGATTCTTCGCTTTGTGCGGTATGGGATGGCACGCAGTTTCGCGCTGACGCCGCGGTTGCTTTAACCGACTTGAACCAGGATTTTAAAGCCCAGTTCGGCCGCGATATCTGCATCACCAGCGGTTACCGCACGTTTGCGCGGCAGCAGAGCCTGAAGCGGGAAAAGGGATACCTCGCAGCAACGCCCGGCCGCTCCCAGCACGGCTGGGGCCTGGCGGCGGACCTGTGCAGCGGTGAAAGCCGTGCGGGAACAGCTGAGTGGCAGTGGATGGAGCAAAACGCTCCAATTTATGGCTGGGATAACCCGGACTGGGCCCGCCGCGGTGGATCGGGCGCCTATGAGCCCTGGCACTGGGAGTTTTCCGCAGAGTAATTTGCTTAGAAGGTAAAAAATGGCCGGCTTGCGCATGGTGCGCAGCCGGCCATTTTTGTCTTTGATGACGGTCTATGTGGAAGCAGACCTAGTCGATGATTGAAGAGGCTGTTAACCAGCGCTCTGCAACGTCAGCAGCGTCGTCTTTGTCGATGGAATATTGCTTATTCATTTCGGTCAATTCATCGGTCGTCATGGTGCGTGAAATCTCTTGTAGAGTTTTAGCTGCGTTTTGATCCAACGCCTCGTCACATACGAGTGGAATAACGTTGTTTACGCCCATCACGTTGAGCGGGTCTTCGAGAGTAACGAAGTCGTTCTCAACTAACTGGGGACTGCTGGATTGCATCATCACGACATCGACATCGCCCTGCTTTAAAGCGCTGACGCTAATCGGGCCAGAGACGTCACCCAAGACTTTGAATTCCTTGAATTCCAGCCCATATTGTTCCTTTAAACCTTTAAGGCCATCCGGACGTGGTTCCCATTCGGGCGGCCCACCAACGACCATCTCCGTGCCGGGCTCGACCAGGTCTTCCAGCGTTTCTAGATCTAAGTCACTTGCAACCTCGCTCCTGACAGCCAGGGCATTACGATCGATTGCATTGGATGAATCGAGGACCTTCAGTCCATCCGGCAGAGCGTCCTCCAGCGCCGCATCAACCGTCTCGGTGGTGTTTGCCGCATTTTCTGGATCGAGGAATGACAGCAGGGCGCCATTGTATTCGGGAACGACATTTATCTCGCAGGATTCAACCTGCTGGTAAAGCACCTCCCGTGACCCAATATTTGGTTTGCGGATGACCTCGAAACCGTCGGCCTCGAGTGCCTGTGCGTAAATTTCACCCAGGAGGACGTTCTCGGCGAAATTGGCCGACCCAACTACAATTGCGTCGTTTTCTGCGCCGTTAGTGCCGGCGAATGGGTCATCCGCGGCGCCACATCCGGCGAGAATCAGAGTGCTTGCTGCTGCGACACCGATTAGTGCCCGCATATAGGTCCTTTCAATCGGGATACTGTGAATTATTTAGGCATTCTTCAGCCGCCGTAGCGGTGCTGAAGAAAACTAGGAAGCCTTAGTGAGTGGTCTGGGGCGTCGGGCGACGCCCGGGGAGACTAAAAACGCATTTAGAGTCACAAAGACGACTTCGGTCAAAATTGCTAAAGCCGCAGCAAGAATCGCGCCTCCAGCTACTAGGTCATATTGCTGCCTAGCGAGGCCGTCAAAAATGAAGCGCCCAAAACCACCCAATCCCACGTACGCGGCAATTGTGGCGGTCGAGACGACTTGGATTGCTGCCACGCGCACTCCCAGCAAAATCAGCGGAAGCGCAACGGGGGTTTCCACTTGTAGCAGCACCCGGCGGCGGCGAAACCCGATGCCGTGGGAAGCGTCAACAACTGATCTATCGACAGCTCGAATGCCCTCGAAAGTGTTGACAAGCATGGGCGGCAGCGCAATAACAATAAGCGCAATCAGAGGCGGCAGTAGACCGATACCAACTGCGATTACTAACAGCGTCAAAATTCCTAGTGTGGGTAAAGCGCGGATCGCGTTTGCCGCTGTCAAGATGAAGGCCGCTCCGCGATTCAGATGGCCCAAGATCAGCCCGAGCGGAATCGCAATAACGCCTGCGATCAACATCGCCAATGCGGAGTACTGTAGGTGCTCGAGCGCGCGAGCTGCAATACCGTCCGGGCCGCTCCAATTTGCTGGCTGGGCGAACCACTGCATCACCTGGCTAAATACGTTCATCACGCCGTCCTCGATCCTGCGGTCCACGGTGTCAGCTTGCGCTGCATGCCGACCAAAATGAGATCACTTGCTGCTGCCAGTGCCACAGTTAATGCAATTCCCACAAAAATCGGTGTGAGAAAGAACCGCTGAGTTCCGTCCACAAAAAGATCTCCCAAAGACGGCAGCCCCAGAACGGAAGTAACCGCGACCATCCCGATATTCGCAACGGTGGCCGTGCGCAGCGTGCCGATAATGATTGGCGTGGCAATCGGGAGCTCAATGGTCAAAATACGGCGAAACTCGCTGTAGCCCATGGCGGCGGCGGCTTGCCGTACGGATTCATCAGTTGAACGAATACCGTCGACTACGCCCCTGATCAAGAGCGAGAGCATGTAGAGCGTCAGCGGCACAATGGCCGTTGTTTTGCTCAGACCCGTAAATGGCAGCATAAACACGAACAGTGCGATTGAGGGAACCGCAAAAGCTGCTGCACTGGCGCCCAGTATGAGCGGATATATCCGTTCCCAGCGGACGCACAAAATTCCCAGCGGCAGCGCAATTAGCAATGCCAGCAAAATGGGAACGAAAGACAAGATTGCGTGATCGAGCAATAAACCGATAATTTTTTCACTGTTACGGCTGATCCAGTCCCAATCAAACATGCGCCAGATCCTGCTGTCTTTCGATTGCAGTAACTACCGACTCATAGTCGATCAGGCCCTCGACGCGGCCTGAGGAATCAGTGACTACGGCTCTTCCAGCGGGTGAGAGCACAACAGCATTTAAGGCTGTTCGTAGGGTGTCATGTTCCAGCGTGAGGGTTTGCCGACACGGCTGCAGAGCCGCCCCGTTTTGCAGGTCCGCATCGGGAGCTAGCCAGCCCAGTGGCTTATTGGTTTTATCTACGATCAAGTTCCACTGGTCTTCGGTGCCAGTTGCTGTTTCGCTGCGAGAAAGGATGCCATCTTGCTGTAATGGTATGTCTTTGACAGGGCGCAGTGAGAGCCATTTGACACCACTGTCTGCGCCGATGAAATCGCTAACGTAATCAGAGTGTGGGCGCGTTAAAAGGTCTTCTGGGCCCCCCACTTGTGCAACATGGCCCCCCGGCTCAAAGACTGCTATTTGGTCGCCGAGGCGGACCGCTTCATCGATGTCGTGGGTAACAAAAATAATGGTCTTTGCCAACTCAGATTGGAGCCGAAGCAGTTCGACTTGCAATTCTCCGCGCACCAAGGGGTCCACGGCCGAAAAAGGCTCGTCCATTAAAAGGACCGGGGGATCAGCAGCCAGGGCTCGCGCGACACCAACGCGCTGCTGTTGGCCGCCAGAGAGTTGATAGGGGTAACGCGATGCGAGTTCGGCATCCAGACCCATACGCGCCATGAGCTCAATAGCTTCTGCCCGGGCTTGGCGCTTTTTTGTCCCCAGGAGCATGGGGAGAGTAGCGATGTTGTCTACCACAGTGCGGTGGGGAAATAGCCCGCCGTCTTGAATCACGTAACCCATATTGAGACGCAGTGATGTCTCATCCCAACTGCTTATGTCTTCTCCACCGAGAAGAATTTTGCCAGCGGTAGGAGTGAGCATCTTGTTGATCATCCGCAAAGAAGTGGTCTTACCGCACCCGGAAGGACCCACGAAGACGGTGATCAGTCCGCCCGGACAAGTCAGATTCAAGTTCTCAACGGCGATGGTCCCGTCTTCGTAAGTTTTTTCGACTCCTTCAAAGACAACCTCGCGATTGTCTCTGTGTCTCTCACCATTTGCACGGACAGCTCGTGTCGTCGTGCTGGGCATTTCCAATCCTTCCGTTGGTGCCAGGGGCATGCCAAGGTCAGCATTTCTTCCGCCTTGGGCAATGGCCTGGTGTGTAAGCAGTCATGACCAGGCAACAAGAAGCAATAATGACCACTATGCGGTCATTATGCAACCGCCCTACGGTTATACCGGTAGGTTTTGAGGATTGACGATGCCCGCGCCGGAGTTAAGGGGAAAGTCGGTTTGCCGCGTCATGTAGCGCATCAAGCGCCCTGTGAAAGAACTCATCCGTCAAGCGTGCCGTGGGCAAATAAATTGAAAGCATGGCGAACATCACGCCGGCGCTTCTAACGGGAACAGCAACGCCGGAGAGCCCAACTTCCAGTTCGTCGATGACGAACGAGTGCCCCTCAGCCTGAATTCGTTCCACTTCTTGAAGAAGTTCCTGCGGCGTGGCCTTCGTAGCGGGCGTATGGGCGACCAAGTTTACCTGCGTTACAGCTTGATGAAGGACTTCTGGCGTCATCTCGGCTAGTAGCATTCGCACAAATCCTGACGCAGGATCGGTTATTGTGCGCTCGGCCCAGGTGGATCGCACCCCTACAAGCTGGGGACCCTCGTGTTCGCGAATAATGCGCGCTGACATTGGTCCGATTGGCACCGCAACCAATGACGTCTCCCTGAGATCATCGGTTAACTGGCGCAGTACCGGTTCACACCGCTCTGCAAGGTCAGGAACTGGTAGGGCCATGCGCGTAAGCCGCGAAATTGTCGGCCCGAGCACCCACTTGCGGTCTGCGCGCGGTCGCGCCACTGCTCCGGCATCAAATAGGGAGGCCAGAAGGCGCACCACTGTCGATCTGGGCAGGCCGGTTTGCTGGCTCAAAACCGCTACCGAGGCGCCATCTTCGTGCGTTGCTAAAACCTCTAGGACTGCAAACGCGCGCTGGATTGAACCATTGCGCCCGGTGCCCGGCAGCAACCTCTCGCCAATTTCAGGTGATGACAAGCACGTTCACTCCAGTCAAAGGTCGGCTGTGCGCCGGCCGGGCGCAGCATGTATGTTGTGACCGCATAGTGGTTAAGACTAGTCCACTATGCGGTCATTTTAAGTGTAGTGGATGTATCTGGTTGTAACAGATTCTGAAAATTTTTGGACGCAAATTCTGCGTAAACCTTTCAAATAGTAGGTGGTTACTAGTATGCCCGGCCAAACCCAAACTCTGTGGAATGCCCGACTCGTCGACGGCGTGGCAGATTTTGGCGACGAACTATATGCATTGACGATTGCGGGTGACGAAATCTCGCAGATTGAGCGCATGAATGGGCATAGCCCGGATGGAGGCGTCGATCTACAGGGAGCGACGGTCCTGCCCGGCCTCATTGATGCACATATGCACTTAATGAGTGGCGAGGTCGTCAGAAATGTCGGTTTCGGTCCACCAGAAGAGCTCAAAGGCGGTGAACCGCGCTCGCCCGAATTGGGCTATTTTGAACTCGCCGCGATGGCAAAAGCGGTACTGGAAGCAGGCATCACAACAGTTAGAGATGTAGGCAGTAACGGGCTTGAAGCAATCGCGCTGCGGCAAGCTGTAGATCTGGGAATCGTCCCGGGCCCTGATATATATTCTTGCGGACGAATCGTCTCAGCAACGTCGCCCGGCGGTGAACTATTTGGACCCATGTACCGGGAAGCAGATGGCGTCGCCGAGTTGCGAAAAGCCGTACGCGAGCAAATTCGTAATGGCGCCAATTTCATCAAATTTATGGCAACAGGTGCGCGATCGGTGGAGCGCGAAGACCCGGAGCCACCACAGCTGACGCGTGAAGAATTCCAGGTGATCATTGAAGAATCGCACCGCATGGGTTTCCGCGTTTGCGCACATGCCGAAGGCTTAGCAGGCACGCGAATCGCAATTGAAGAGGGTGTAGACACGATCGAACACGGCCTGGCCCTGCATCGTGCGCCCGAACTGCTTGACGAAATGGCTCGCCGTGGAATTGTCCTGGTTCCAACGCTCACCACTTTCCATGACCTGGCGGAACGTTTCACAGACGAATTCGCCCCGCGGCTGGTCGAGCAAGCAAAGCACCAACTAGAAGAGGCGTATGCGACGCTCGATGCTGCAAATAAGGCCGGAGTCACGCTGGCAATGGGCCATGACAGTGGGCCGCCCGGAGATTCAGCCATCGAAGCGGTCCGGATGGCGCAAGGCGGATTGGGCGCTCGCAAAGCAATCGCCGCCGCGACCAGCGGATCTGCGACCGCACTCGGCCACAGCGATCGCGGACGCATCGAAGCTGGAAAGCGGGCCGACCTGTTAGTTATTGATGGCGACCCGCTGGCTGATATCACTGTGCTCAATGATCAGCAGCGAGTAAAAATGGTCTTCCAGGCGGGCGCGCCCGTTAACTAGTCGTTGCCGGGCGCAATTGCGATCTTTTACGTGGAGCCAGATGTGGCGCGCAAACGCCACATCTGGCTCCGCTGGTATGGGGCGAGGTGCCTAAGCGGTCACGGGCGCCGCGGCTTTCTTCTGGTCTGGTGTCGGTTTTTGGCCCGTCAACTTCCCATTCTTCAACGCGGTGAATGGCGCCGTGCCGTAGTATGAAGCCCGCATAATTGCCGCCATGTCATCCAGCATCGGCATCCGCGGGTTAGCCGGAGCACACTGATCTTCATACGCGTTCATGGCCAAATCTGGCAGGCTGGAGATGAAAGCTTTTTCAGCGATTCCAACCTTCTTGAAGCTGTCTGGAAGGCCAACTTTGCGCCGCAAATCTTCAACAGCTTTGGCGTAGGACTCCACACCCTCTTGCGGTGTCGCGGCCGGAAGCCCGAGCACCTGGGCAATCTTTTGGAACCGCTCTGGCGCGACATAGTGCTCGTATTTTGGCCAACTAGTTAGCTTGGTGGGAACCGTTCCGTTATAGCGGATCACGTGCGGTAGCAAAACCGCGTTCGTCCGGCCGTGGGCGATGTTGAAGGTGGAGCCGATCGTGTGTGCCATCGCGTGGACTATCCCTAAAAACGCGTTGCCAAAGGCCATTCCGGCGATCGTGGCGGCATTGTGCATCTTCTCCCGGGCGTCGGGCGATTTTTCGCGGTCGTTTACGGCTGCTTCCAGATGCTCAAAGATCAAACTGATTGCTTGCAATGCCAGGCCATCGGTGTAGTCGTTGGCATATACGGAAACAAAAGCCTCGGTAGCGTGGGTAAGGGCGTCGAATCCGGAATCTGCCGCCAAGAAGTCCGGCATATCAGCGCATAGGACCGGATCCACAATCGCGACCGTTGGCGTGAGGGCGTAGTCGGCTAGGGGATACTTTCGGCCCGTAGCGGTATCAGTAATCACCGCGAAAGGTGTAACTTCCGCACCGGTGCCCGAGGTCGTTGGTACGCACACCAGTTTGGCCAACTCGCCCAGGACCGGAAACTTGAATGCGCGCTTGCGCACATCGAAGAACTTTTCTTTCATGTCTTGAAAGTCGATCTCCGGGTGCTCATATTTCAGCCACATCACTTTGGCCGCGTCCATGGGGGAGCCACCGCCCAGCGCAATAATCGTGTCGGGGTGGAACTGGCGCATCAACTTCGCCCCGCGCTGGACAGTTTCGACGCTGGGCTCGGGTTCGATGTCGTCAATGATCTGTAACGCGACTTTTTCTGGCCGGCGTGCCAAAACATCGAGAACCTTGTCGACAAAACCAAGTTCGGTCATTGTCGTATCAGTGACGATCGTTACCCGCGAAACGTCGTACATCTCAGCTAGATACCGAATGGCATTGGGCTCAAAATACGTTTTTGCGGGCACCTTGAACCACTGCATGTTGTTATTGCGCCGACCGATGCGCTTGATGTTAATCAAGTTAATTGCCGAGACGTTATTTGAAACCGAGTTGCGCCCATAACTACCGCAACCCAACGTCAGTGACGGGATAAATGCGTTATAGATGTCGCCGATGCCGCCCAGCGAACTAGGCGCATTCCAGATTACCCGCACGGCTTTAACCGCGTGTCCAAATTCCTCGACCAGCGCCTCATCCTTGGTGTGAATTGCGGCAGAGTGACCGAGACCGTCGAATTCGACCATCTGCGCGGCCATCTCCAAACCCGCATTAGTATCTGGAGC
>DAHVRJ010000022.1:0-10830 GCA_027322505.1 Demequinaceae bacterium | reverse complement strand
CCGTACGGGAGCTGAGATCGCCACCGTCATTATCTTGGCGCTGCTGCTGGTCATAGGTGGCGGGGCTGTGATTGCGACGTCGCGAAAGCGCTCGCGGAACCACTAAAGCCGCGAACTCACGGCCGGGTGTTACTTCGCTTCTTTTTTATGGAGGGAGTGGCACCCGGCCGCTTCGCTTGGACGGAAGAAAAATCCCGATCGCCGTGTGGCGCCCGGGCGAGCAACACCAACTGATACATCCACGCACAACTCACGCGGCCCATGCTCGAGTTGAAGTCACAGGTTGATTTGGGTGCGTTGTCAGTGCGTGCGACCCAGCGCACTGGACCGCGTTTCACGCGGGAAATGAACCAACGGTCAGCGCCGCAAATGGGTGACCTATTGATCATGGCATCTCCCAGCAATCAGACAAACCTACACTGTTCCGGTAAACGGATTGATCCGAGTTGTTGACGATGCATACGATGCCATAACGCCGTCGCACCCGTGCAAACTAAGCCTTGCTGAATGGCTCAGAGTGCTAGGCGACTAGAGGTCGCGTCCGCCGCGGGGGAACGCAATGCGCTTACGCGCGCGCGTGAACTGACTCCCGATCCCCAAACTCGAGCCCGTCGAACCCCGGTTCAACAGTTCGATAACCAGTGCCCGGGCAAGGCGTGCTCGTCGAAAGCCAGCCCAAGGAACTCGTGGCCTCACTTATCGAGTCATGCAATCGCACAGTTCGTTCAGATCTGCACCGACTTTTGCCACATCTAAGGCGCCCACGCGATAAATGATCTGACGTGTAACAGCTTTGCCACGGTCGCCTCCATACTTGACTCGCGAATGGTCCTATTAGCGTGACGCTTGGCGCTGTGGCCGCATAGCGGGCTGCGATTCAGGGGGCCAGAGTAGTAAGGGGGGGCAATGAATAACCTCTCCGCCCCTGCGGTGACAAAATTATCCGGATCACTACTGAAGTAACTGGGCAGCAATGTCTGCTTGTCAGCACTGATACCGGCGCAAAATCGACGCTACCTTTGTTGCTATTTATACGCACGTCAATGAAATATGCATCGGTCATGAATTCGGCCGGGGTTCAGATAAAAGTGAAATATCTGCACACCGGCCGGTGGTTTACGTAGTGGAGTAAACACTTCCCAGGTTCAAACAGTATTTACTCTGGTTGTCGGCTACTAGTCCCGCTCGTGTTTCAAGCGCCTGATCCACACACCATTAGCTAGCAGGAGAAGCGCAAGGATCAACAATCCAATGGCGAATTGAGGTCCGGTTACGGGCAGAATGCCGCCTTCCGGCTCTTCGCCTGGATCAGCCGCCTGATCATTTGTTGGATCTTCGGGACCAGCGGTCGGGTCCGGCGTTGGTTCGGGCGTTTCTGGGTCTTCGCCACCGCCGCCGTCAGGCTCCTCTTCAACGATCACGTTGATCGTGACCTGGCTGTCTGCGAATTCCGGAAGGAGCTCCTCATCCGGTTTCATATCCAGCACGGGGGAACCGTCGGCCCGGTAGTGGATGGGGACAATTCCGGCGTGACGCTCTCCGCCGTCTTCGGATGCGATGGCGTGATAAACGTTGAATGCGTCACCGTATGGGTCTTTGAAATATGAGTTATGACCTAAGCCATATTGCCCTTCAAAAACTCCGTTATGGAGCCATGGGTAGTTGGATTTTGTCCATGCTGTGGGGTCCAGCAGGTCCGCATCTTGATCGGCGATCATCATGCCGGTGGCATATTGCGGCCCAACCATCTGACCCGAGAAAACCATATAGGCTTTGCCGTCATTGAGTAAGACGTTGGCACCTTCCGAGACGCCATCGAGTTCCCAGCCCCATTCAGGGCGGATAATTCGAACTGGATCAGAGGTGATCTGCCACGGCTTGTCAGGATCGGTGGTGGCAATAGTTACATCAGCTTTTGCGCCTGCATACGTCTCGTTTCCTTGACTCCACGCTAAGTACGATTGCCCTTCCACAGCGAAGTACGTCATGTCGATGGTCAATCCGCTGTCGGATAGGTGGTCACCGTCTTTATTTAGGGCGCGGTGCTCGATCCAAGAACTAGTTTCCATAGGATCTGCGCCGGGCTTCAATTCCAGCACGTAAGCGGCAGGACCCATCCAGTTCGGCCCTTGATACGGCGTACCGGTGCCGTCATTATCGGGAGCCGGATTTGTGGCGTAGAAAATATAGAGATTGTCGTCGCCATTTGAATCCGTGACAACGTGCATTTCTGGTGCCCAGTGGAATCCAGAGTGGCCAAATCCATCATCCGGGCCGAGTAGGAATTGATCCTGGCCCGGTACCATCCATCCGCCCTGGTCATCGTGGCCGCCGGATTTATCTTTCAGACCGGCGAGACTGTCAGCAGAGCGAATAAAGAGTACCTCGGCTCCGCCTCGGTCACTGGTACCCATTGCGTAATACTTACCGTCCCAATACACGACGTTGGGATCAGCACGGTTTTGCATCACCGGATAGTCGTTGGCGAAGTTTTGTTGAATGATCTGCCCGCTAACGGTGTATTCCCCAGGACGTTCGGTGTCAATATCGGCTAATTCATCGGCGTCCCAGTCAACGCGGAAATCAAAGGTGCTTCCATCGGAATAGTGTCCAGTTGCGGTAGCTCCTTTAGACAGTATGCCATTTTCCAGTTCCTGGCCGCCTTCGATGCGTTCAACGATGTCTTCAACGTCAGTTCCGGCGGGCACCATAATGTCATCAGGATTATCTAGATCGACATTGGTAATGCGACCAAGCTTCATCGTAACGTAATCGGCCAACTCAGGCTCGATAGCGATGGAGTTGCTTGGAAGGGCGTTCGGGATTCCCAAATCTGTCGGCGCGGTATTCCCAAAATTCGGGCCAAATTGGACCTCTGAAAAATTCTCAAAATCCGTCGTAGTGACAAATTGGGGAGCTCCGCCGGTCTTCCAACCAATACGGTAGTTGCCCGCGGCAGAATCCCAGCCTGCGGTCAAAGATCCGGCATCGAAGTGCTCGTCGTCATCACTAACTGTGACAAGTCCTCCGATTTCATCTTCGTTGGGTTTGCCCGACCACTGAGCGAGGTCTTCGGAGTCAGAGACGAGAACTTGGCCTGGATTGACACGCTCGCCGTCGACCGTCGTCAAAATTGCAACATAGGCGTGACTTCCATCCGCCTTACGGAAAAGGAATGGATCGATGAGGCCACGAATCGACGTTGTTTGGCTTTTATTCTCTTCATTCGTCACGATTTCAGCTTCAGCGAATGCAACGCCGTAGTTTTGGTTTAGGCCGATGAATTCCTCCCCGTCGTGGGAAAGCCCCAAGTGCATAGAATTACCAACGCGGAGTCCACCGTCAATGGTGGCATCGCGAGTGTAGGTTGCCAGCGTTGAAGCAGCTTTGGGCATAACCATTACCGCTTCAAACTTTTTGGAAGCTACCTGATCGCCCATGGTTACCGTCGCAATGAAGTCGACCTCTACCGGGTCACTTTCCGGGGCGCCCAAGACCGTGCCGGTTTCATCTACTACCTCCGGCTTATCAGATACCCATTCGACACTGACTTCAGAGACGCCTGGAATGCCCTGCGGTAACGCATCGCCAGCGCTGAGGACGTAGGGCAGCAAGAGGGCGTCTTTTGCACCTTCAATGTCGTTTATTTCCGCGGGGACTGATACCGAAAATTCCCGTGTTTCGCTAATTTCAGCGAGCTCGGCGGTAAGGGTGAGTTCAACGACTTGGTCGTGTTGTCCCGGTGAAACACTACCGTCGGTGCCGATGATCGAGGGGGCAGAGGACTCCCAGGTGAATTCCGCTCCATGTCCACCAGTTGAGGGCAGGTCTATGTCGCTATTAGCGTATTGAGGGACCTTTATTTGTGAAAGTGCTTGGTTTATTGCGTTTTGCGGTGTCGTGGAAATCTCCACATTGCGAATGAGGCCATTGAAGTATTCACCGTTGGAAGACCAGTTCGCCTTTCCGATTTGAAAGACCGCATTTGGTCCACCAACAAGTTGCGCCAGTGGTTTGCCATCAGTATTTGAAGCTACTTCGACACCGTCAATGCGCAGGATTGCGCTTTGATCCGTGATGTCTAATTCGACGTTCTTCCAGTCGTCATTTGTATAATCTGCTGAAAGATTTCCAGATGAATCTCTATCGGAACCATCATTCGCGTAGCGCTCGACCGTTAGGCCCCTAGTCGAATCCAAAATGCCGAGGTAGCGCTCGTTTGCGTAATCCTGTGCGGCGGAGTTGGGGGCAGCAAACACGGTCCAGCTTTGACTGCCTTCTTCAGAATTTGGTTTTGCCTCATAGGAGATTTGAACGTCATCGATGCCGTCTAAGAGCGGGCTTCCGTTTTCTTTCGTGACATCCAGCCAAAAATTATCATCGAACTTTACTGCTTTGCCACCGGCGTCGTCCGAGACAAGTTCAAGATCGCCCTTGGGTGTTGCGGCAGCTCCAGCTCCCGAGAATCCTGTTTCAGGATCGTTAAAGTCAAATGAAGCCAGCGGAATAGAAAAAGGGTCGTCACCATTGTCGGCTGCAGCCGGAATCACTGGCGCCAACATTAAGGCTGTGGCTGCTGCTAGGCCGTATGCTGTTTTGGTACCCGAGCTTCTATTTTTCGTAGAGGCCGTTGCCGTAACCATGTCTCGTTACTCCTCGTTGAGTCAGAGTTTCAGTCTTCAAAATTGAGATCCGCTTATGGCGTTGCGCGCTAAATATCGAGCCGCCCAATCGGAGGTTAGCGCTAACACTACGCGCAGTTGCGCTATTAATCCATAGCTTGAAATTTGAAGTAGAGCACCCCTTAGTTTTTCTGGGTCAACTATGTGGTTTGTATTCAAGAAAATGAAACAGCGGGGGCATCACCGACGGACTACTCCGTCAGTTCACCTGCGCGCTCGCGCCCGCGGGCCCAAACTGCAGCGCCACCTGCTGCAAGAAGGCTAAGCGCCAAAGCGATCAGTGCGATGTTGTCGGCGCCGGTACGTGGTAATTGTTTACCGGCGTTCGAATCGCCATCGGGGTCGGCGATCGGCTGTTCATCGCCGGAACCGTTGCCCTCGTCACTTGGATCCTCGGACCCATCGCCTGGATCTTCCGAGCCATCGCCTGGATCTTCGGATCCGTCGCCCGGGTCCGGTTCGGGATCGGGCGATTGATCAGCATCGATGAACTGCGGGTCGACGCTTTCCAACGTCGGGATTACGGGCTCCATGAATCCGTCCTCATCGAACGTGAGGCGGTCAATCGTGGTCTCGCGCTTGTGGCCAGCACCGTCAGGGATCGCAAAGCGGTGGTAAACCATGTACCAGTCATCGGTGCCTGGCACCTGCAATACGGAGTTGTGACCCGTACCCAAGATGCCCAGCGACGGATCCTTCTCCAAAATGACACCGCGGTAGGTCCAGGGGCCGTGCGGGCTATCGGAAGTTGCATAGCCAATCCGGTAGTTCGGCGAACCGGTGTCATCAATGGAGTACGTCAGGTGATACCGGCCATCGCGGTAGTTAACGAAAGTTGCTTCGCGATAGTCGTTCAGCCCGTGCATTTCCTTGATGGTCCCCGGCTTGAGAGACACCATGTCATCGGCCAGTTCGGCGTAGACCGGCTTGCCGTTACCCCAGTACAGGAAGTACTTCCCACTCTCGGGATCGTGGAAGGCAGCCGGGTCAATAGCTTGCCCGGAAGTGACCTCTTCATTGTTGAGAATCATTGCCTCGGGTTCGGCTGTGAACGGGCCCTCGGGGTGATCTGCAACCGCGACACCGATGGTCTTGCGGTCCACAGAATCATTGTGGCCGGAGAAGTAGAAGTAGTACTTCCCATCGCGTTCGATGATCGTGGGAGCCCAGGCGTTGCCGGATGCCCACGGAACATTGCCGTTCTCGCCGTCAAGGGTTAAGAACGGCTCTTCGGCGCGCTCCCAATTCACTAGGTCCTTGGATTTCCACACATAGAACTCATTACCGCCCCAGCCGGGGATCCCATCAGTGGTGGCGTAGATGTAGTACGTATCACCGAAAGCAGCGATGTTCGGGTCGGCGTACATTCCCGGTAGCACAGGGGGAGCGCATCTCAATGGCCTTCATGGTCCACTCGGCACTTGAGCCATCACTGAGGGTCAAAGTGTAGGTAACGGGCTCGGTCAAATCGACTTCCTCACCCGAGGCAGGCGTAACGGTGACGTCTTTTGCCGTGTCAAAGGTGGGGGCAAGTGCTGTCAGATCAGTTCCCGGAACAACGGGGAACGTGACGTTGCGGTGCGTTGCAGCGACAATGGGATCGATTTTCAGCACATCAGAATCAGCAAGCGATACGTCGATCAACTGATCTTCTCCGAGCAGATCATCTTCATCGAGCGCCTCGTCGTAAATGTGAATATTGTCGTAGGCGCCCTGGAAATAACCGTCTTCGCCGTAGAAGGACTTGCCGAGGTATCCAATTAAACCGCGGCCCAGGCCCGAGACGTTAGTGCCCAGCTCGTCATTTACTCCCATTTTGATGCCATCGACGTAAACCGTCATGACGTTGTCGTCAAAGACAATGTCGTAGTGGTGCCAAGAACCGTCCACGACCTCGCCAGTCACGGCGCCTTCACTGCCCCACGAATCGTTCGTGATGGCCGAGCGGAACTCATCCCCGCGAGCCCGCAGGAAGTAGTAGCGCTGATTATCTTGGCCAAAGGCGAAGGAGAAGAAGTTCCCGCTGTCCTTATCCGATTTCATGTCCAGTGAAATCGTTAGTTGATCGAGCCGGTCAAACATGCCGCGTGGGAACTCGGCAAAACCGCCATTTGCGCCGTCGAGTGACAGCACGTGGCCGCGCTCGTCATCGCTTTGAACCGCGGCGCTGCCATGCGTCACCAGATCGTGGTCGCCGGCGCTGTCCGCCAGAGTGCCGTCTTCAAAGGTGTACTCAGCGAGCAAGCCGACCGGTTCATACGGCTCTTCTTCCGTGTTCCCGTAGACTGCAAGCAGCCGCTCTTCTTCGGCGGCCGACAGCTGAATTACCGTGCCATGGCGGAACGTCTCATCAAAGGAATACTGGTTTTCTCCTGAGCCGCGCTGCAGCTGGGTAAATTGCAGACCTTTGAGAGTTTCGGCCGTGTGAGCAATGTATCCGCCGTGATCACCCATAACAGCCCAAGTGCCGTCCGGCAGCTGGTAGACCGTTAAGCCCTCGATATGGGAGTTCAGCCCGTGGTCTGCTGCTTCACCGCGTGCGATTTGGTTCTCCCAGGGGCCATCAAGACTTGTAGCGGTATCGACTACCGTGTGCCAGTCAGAAGTGGAGAACCGGTAATAGGTGTCACCCTCCTTGGCAATTGTGGTGTCGATGATGTTGGGGCCACCGTCGCCATCATTAAGCGACAGCCAAACTTCAGGGTCACTAAATTCAGTAAAATCCTTCGTCTTGGTCAGATAAACGCGCAGCGCGTCAGCAGAAGTTCCCTCTTGGCGCTGATCACGGCCGGCCCAGTAGACGTAGTACTCACCTGTTTCTTCGTTCCAGATTGCTTCGGGCGCCCAGACATTGCCAGCGTGTTCAAACCCAGCAAAGACAATTTTTTCCTTGCTTCAGTTGACCAGGTCCTCGGATTCCCACACGACGAGGTTTTGGCTGGCGTTGTATTGATCCCATCCAGATCCCCCTTCGCCTCCGCCTTCAGCATGGAGATCCGTTCCGATGATCCAGTACTTATCCCCCTCGGGAGAGCGGATGATGTGGGGATCGCGAACGCCGCCATCCCCTTTGGGGTCATTATTTTGCAGGATCGGCTTATTGTCGTTGAGTTTTTCCCAGTGCAGGCCATCTTGGCTGTAGCCAAAAAAGATTTTCTCGTATCCGCCTTCAACTGCGAAGTGGGTCCATAAATATCCGGCTTCATACTCCTCAGCAGCAGCCGGGGAGGTGGCAGTTGGCTGTGCCGCTGCAGGCAGACCTGCAAATGTCAATGCTGTGATGGCTGCACCAATCGTGGCGGTGTGCCATCGCCCTAAGCGTTGCCTCATTGCTTCTCTATCTTCGTCGATGGGTTTGGTAGCGCTAACAAAAGGCGCGCATTCAAACTCTGTCAAGAATGCTCTGGGAACACAACTACTCAGCGGGTCGCTGTTTTCATGCGCGGCAATGGCGCACTGTGGCGAAAAAGTGCCCCCGGCAGGATTCGAACCTGCGCTTCCGCCTCCGGAGGACGGCGCTCTATCCCCTGAGCTACGGGGGCAAGGGGACCGAAGGTAGACACTAGCAGCCTCAAGCCGTTAAGAACGAACCCAGGCGGGCTAAAGCTTCCTCTAAAACGTGCGGGGCAGTAGCGAAGTTAATTCGGATGTGATCGGCCCCGGCTGCGCCGCAATCAAGCCCATCAACAATGGCAATGTCCAGCTCGTTGCGCAGCAGCACATCCCATTTCTCGCCCGTGCGATACGGACGCAAATCCAGCCACGCCAGATAGGTGCCCTCCGGCGCGCTAAAACCAGCGTCTGGCACATGCTCAGCAACCAGTCGCGCTAGCAAGTCCCGATTTTGAGCCAGGGCCGCATTGAACTGTTTAAGCCACGGATCGCCATCGTTATAGGCCGTGGCTGCCGCTACGACCCCGAGCGTCCCCGCGCCGTGTTCAGCCAGCCAACCCGCTTCGCGCCAGCGCTCGCGATCGCTAGGCGCGGTCAAAATAACCTGCCCGCACTTCAGCCCCGGAGCGTTGAAGGCTTTGGAGGTGGAAGTGGCGGTAACGGAAATTTCTGCTGCCTGGCGGGAGACAGACGCAAATGGAATATGGGGTTTGTCACCAAAGCGAATCGGGGCGTGAATCTCATCTGCAAAAATCCGCGCATCAAAACGTCCGACCAACTTGGCTAGACCAATAAGTTCCTCTCGCTCAAAGACCCGTCCCAGCGGGTTGTGGGGATTGCACACTAAAACCGCGCCAGCGCCGTTTTCTAAGGCACGTTCGATGCCCGCCAGATCGTGCACCCATTTTCCGGCCGCATCCCGAACTAGGGGCACCTGGATCACCTCGCGGCCCAGTTGTTGCGGCAGCGTCAAAAACGGCATATAAGCCGGGGTCGGAACCACGATGGCTGAGCCGGGGCGCGTGAATTCGGTAATGGTGTATTCCAGCGCGGCCAAGACGTCAGCCACGGGCCGCACCTGCGCCGGGTCAATCTCCCACCCGTAGTGGCGGTGCATAAACCCGGCGGCTGCTTGCGTCATTTCCTGCGTAGCCCACGGGGGTAGATAACCGGTGAGGTCGGAATCTAACGCCTCTTGGAGGCGACTGCGCACCACGGGCGCGAGCCCGAAATCACTTTCCGCTACCCACAGGCCGAGCTTATTGGGAAAAGCAGTCCACTTCATCGATTTAGAGCCGCTCAGATCTCGCGGTGTGGGCGCAGTGAGTGAATCGTTCATGACTCTCCTTTTTGATGGCCTGTTGATCTTCATTATCTAACGGGCATTAGAGTCGTGCAGTGATCTCCCAGTCCCAGCCTGCCACGCCCTGGCGGGGGCGAGTAATTGTTTTACTCGGAATTTCGCTGGCGGCCCTAAACCTGCGCACCGCCGTGGCATCGGTCTCTCCGCTGCTAGAGACCATTCGGCTTGACATCACGATCACCGATGCCCAAGCCAGCGTTTTGGGAATGGTCCCGGTTTTGGCATTTGCCCTATTTGGGTCCATCACTCCGCCGCTGAGTCGCAAACTTGGGCTGGAACCGCTTCTCATTGTTTCGATGCTGGGCGCCGCCCTGGGCGTTGCGATGCGTTCCACCGCCTCCAGCGCGAGTGAATTCATCGTGTGGTCGGTCATTGCGCTGGGCGGCATGGGCGCGGGAAACGTGCTGCTCCCGCCACTGGTTAAGCGCTATTTTCCAGACAAAATCGGTCCCGTCACGGCGATCTACACCACCCTGATTGCGGTTTCGACCGCGCTGCCGCCGCTGTTCGTGGTGCCGATGGCAAATGCTTTTGGATGGCGCACTTCACTTGGGCAGTGGATGCTCATCGGCGTTTTATCTGCTGTGCCCTGGCTCATCGTGGTGCTGGGTTCGGTGCGGGGCCGAAGGCAGGTTGCCGCGATATTAAAACGCGAAAAGCGCGAACCGGGCGCTCCCAAGACCGGCAACCAGGTGCGCTCCCGACGCGGGGGCCGAATTTGGCGCAGCCCCACCGCGTGGGCATTAGCGTTCTTTTTGGCAGCTAACTCCTCCAATTCCTACGCCATGTTTGCGTGGCTGCCGCTGGTCTTAACGGATGCTGGCGCGGCGGAAGCCGCAGCAGCGCGCTGGCTATCCCTCTACGCCGCCCTGGGCATCATCACGTCCCTGGGCGCCCCGATCCTGGCAGCCCGCATGAAAAACCCCTACCCGATGGCCGTGTTCTTCGCTACCTTGACGGTGACCGGCTATATCGGCCTGATTATTTCCCCCATGGCCGCAACGGCGGTGTGGGTGATCGCCGCCGGCGTGGGCGCGGGCACCTTCCCGATGGCTTTGGCCCTGGTTAATCTGCGTTCACGCACCGCGGTGGGTTCAACGACGCTGTCCGGATTTTCCCAGGGAGCGGGGTATACCTTCGCCGCGCTTGGCCCGCTGGGCGTGGGAATGTTGCACGAGGCTACGGGCGGATGGACGGTGCCGTTAAGCGCTCTGATTGCCACCATGGCTGTGATCTTGGTCGCAGGCTGGTTCGTATGCCGCCCGGTAGCGGTAGAAGATGAGTGGTTTCGCTGCTGGTGAGGGGCCGACCGGGTCGGAGGATTTTCCAGATCATCGGTAGCCTTAACCCGTGACTCCTGCCGAACTTGCTGCTGCAATAGCTGACCTGCTG
>DAHVRJ010000021.1:0-1507 GCA_027322505.1 Demequinaceae bacterium | reverse complement strand
AAAATGGCCCGGAACCGTGTGGTTCCGGGCCATTTTTATGGTTTCACGCCATCTGATGGCTGGTTGGCGCAGTTGATTGGCGCAGACCGCCAACGCGCGAGAACGCTAGCGCGCGCGAGCACGTGCCGCCGCCAAAACTTACGCGGTTTGGGGGCGCAGTGTTACTTCGACGTTGCCGCGGGTGGCCTTGGAGTAGGGGCACAACTCGTGGGCGCGCTCAGTCAGCTTCTTCGTGGTGTCGGCGTCCTGGCCGGGGATCGTGACTTCCATCGTTACTGCGAGAGCAAAACTTTCACCCTCGGGGCCGATCCCCACGTGTGCGGTGACCACGGAATTGGACGTGTCAACGCCCGCCGACTTGCCGGCCAGACCAAGAGCTTCCTGGAAGCACGAGGCGTATCCAGCGGCAAAAAGGAGTTCGGGGTTCGGCGTCCCACCCGGGCCGCCGAGTTCTGCCGGTGGGCGCATATCCAAGTCGATTAGGCCATCGGCGCTACGGACGTGCCCTTCACGGCCGCCCTGTGCAGTTGCAGTTGCGGTGTACTTAACATCAGGTTGAAGAGTCATATATCGACGGTAGAACTCTTTTGGCGATCTTGCTACCGCAAACACCTCCCGGGCGTGCCCCTCCTGCTAACTCCGGGCGCGCAATTCCCTCCCACCCCGGGCGCGCCACTCCGCCCAAAACGCGCAACCTGGCGCCAGGGCGGACTTGGAAAACGAAAGGGTGGAATACTTGAACCACCTTCGCAGTGAAAGGAGACAGTGATGTCGCAGCATGAAGTAGTTTTGGTGGGCGTTGATGGCTCAGCTGCTGCACTGCACGCACTGGATTGGGCAGTCGGTCGGGCTAAGAGGCTGGGGTGGAAACTTCATATTGTCTGCGCCTATTCACTTCCCTCATTTTCGGCAGCTTCCCTAGATGGGGGCTATGCCGCGCTGGATGATTCGGCAATTCACCAGGGCGCCGAAGCCGTCCTGGAAGAAGCCATGGAGCGGGTCAAGGATTGCGGCGTGGATGTCACGTCATCCTTAGAGACGGGCGATGCGGCCGGTGTCCTAGTTGAGCTTTCCCGCACCGCGGGCCTGGCCGTAGTTGGAACCGGTGGATACGGCGGTATCACCGAGCGCCTCCTGGGCACGGTGTCCTCCGCCCTTCCCGCCCACGCGCACTGCCCGACCGTTGTGGTGCCGCTGCGCACCGCCGAGGGAGCCGCGCTGCCCGATGATGAACCGATACCAAGAGTGCGCGAAACTCGGCGCATCGTGGTCGGCGTTGATGGTTCCCCGCCCGCCGAGGCGGCGCTGTCCCGCGCACTGGCCGAAGCCGACCTGTGGGGAGCAGAATTAACGATCGTTACCGGTGTTCCGGTCGGTTCGGGCGCCAGTATTTTGGGCTGGCTCCCAGCCTCAATTGATCGCGAGCAGGTATTGGCTGACGTTGCCGCCGGCCTGGATGTTGTAGTGGACCGTGCCGCCGGTGAACACCCCGACGTAAAGATCAAAC
>DAHVRJ010000019.1:0-25925 GCA_027322505.1 Demequinaceae bacterium | reverse complement strand
CGATGGGAAACCTAGATGGCACCGCCCCGGTACTGCGCTCGGGTGCGCGCGCGGGAGATGTGATCGCCCATGCCGGCAATATTGGTTGGGGCGCGGCCGGATTCGCGCTTTTAGAAGCCGGGCTTAAGGGATTGCCCGAGGCAAAAGCACAGGAAGTAAAAGCGCAGGAATTAATTTCCGCTCACCAGGTACCGCAGCCGCCGCTGAAAGCCGGAGTTGCGGCGCGGCGGGCCGGAGCGACCGCAATGCTCGATGTGTCTGATGGGCTGGTGCGTGATGGCGCGCGATTGGCTGCGGCCTCGGGTGTGGTGCTCAATTTTGATGCGGCAGCGCTCGCGGCCTATGAGGAAGTAATACGTCCGGCCGCCAAGCACCTGGGCCTCGACCCGCGCACCTGGGTGCTTTCGGGTGGCGAAGATCACGGGCTATTGGCCACATTTCCGCCCGATGCGCTCCTCCCGGACGCCTTCACCGCTGTGGGGCAGGTGCTGGGCGTCCCGGGGGAGGAGCAAGAACAGCCGGGGAATCCCGGCGTCCTTATTTCGCATCAGCCGGTACAGATTCCACCTGGCTGGGACCATTTCGGCGGTTAGCCCGCCGCTCGCCGATGCGCTCAACTAGGAGGTAAAGCACCGGTACCAATACCAGCGTCAGTGCGGTGGAACTGACCAGCCCGCCGATCACCACGATCGCCAGGGGCTGTGAGATGAAAACGGAGCCGCCGGTAACCCCCAAAGCCATTGGCATCAGCGCACCAATAGTTGCCAGGGCGGTCATCAAAATGGGCCGCAACCGGTGGCGTGCTCCCTCCACGACAGCGTCGTAAACAGACAGCCCGCGGCGGCGGTACTGGTTCACCAGGTCGATGAGAACGATCGCGTTCGTTACGACAATGCCCACCAGCATGAGCAGTCCGATCAGCGAGGCCACACCCAGCGGAATCCCGGTTATGAGCAAGAGCCCCAGCGCGCCAGTGGCGGCGAATGGCACTGACACCAACAAAATCAGCGGCTGTACCAGGCTGCGGAAGGTTGCCACCATAACCAGGTAGACAATCGCAATGGCGACTAGCAGTGCCATACCCAGATCAGCGAAGGCTTCTTCTTGCTCCACCGAAATTCCGGCGATCTCAACCGAGGCGCCACTTGGTAGGTCGACCTCGTCAAGTACCTCACGCAGATCAGCGGTTACGGCACCCAGATCCGATGCGGTGGCCTTGGCGGTCACCGTCGCGCTGCGGTGGCCATCGATGCGGCTAATGGAAACCGGCTCTTCAACTTCACTGACCGTGGCAAGGGTGGAAAGCGGAACGACCCCTTCCGGCGTGGGGATCATAATTTCTTCCAGATCAGCCATGGTTTGGGGTGCTTCGCCCGTCTCGATGACAATTTCTAACTGGTTGTCATCGACGGTTGCCTGGCCGGCCGGAATACCGTTGATGGCCGTGGTCACAAACTGGCTGACTTCCTGCTCGGTGGTTCCCGCTTCGCTGGCGGCCATGCGGTCGACTTCCACGTCAATAGTGGCAATCTTTTCCGCAAAGTTATTCGCTACATCGGCCGTATCATCCATGGCGCGAATGCGCTCTTCCACATCCGCGGCCACGGCCTCCAGCGTGGAATCATCGTTGGCTTGCACAACCACTTCGAGACTGGAGGCGCTAAAGCCCATGGATCCAGCCTCAACGCTAATCGTGTCGGCCTCGGGTAATTCGGCGACGCGCTCGCGCAGGATATCTTCGACCTCGCTGACTTCGGCATCAATGTCAACGGTGACCGCAACGGTGGATTGGGTTCCACCCCCGCCGCCAAAGAGCGCGCCCATTTCGTTAGCGCCGATAGAAACTTGATATGTATCTACATCCGGCAAATCGGAAACGATGTCTTCGATGGGCTGGATTGCTTCATCAGAGGCCTCCAGCGAGGTGCCTGCAGGCAGGGTTTGCGTCACGGTGAACGTGTTTTCACCCGCATCGCCCAAAAAGTCGGTCTCGATGCGGTTTGCGAGACCAAACGTTCCGCCCAAAATGACTGCGGCCAATACCAGCGTGATGACGGGGTGGCGCAGCGTGGCGCGCAGGGTTGGAAGATAAGAGCGCTGGAGCCGATCTGGGGCATCGTCCATTGGATCGTTGCTGACTGCAATGTCGCTATCTTTGGCGCTCTTCTTCGCCTTGGGCGCCTTTAAGAACCAGGAGGCTAAGACCGGAACGATCGTCAACGCGACTAGAAGTGAGGCCAGCAGCGCGATCGAAACGGTGAACGCGAAGGGGCGGAATAGTTCTCCAACCTGACCGCCCACCAGCGCGATCGGAATAAAGACCGCCACCGTTGCGATGGTGGAGGACGTAATAGCTCCGGCCACTTCCTTCACCGCGGGCACGATGGTGCGCATGGGGCTGACATCGGGCCGCAGGTGGCGCTCAATATTTTCAATGACGACGATCGAGTCATCCACCACGCGTCCAATAGCGACCGTGAGGGCCCCCAGGGTCAAAATATTCAGCGTGTCGCCACCGGCTTTGAGGCCGATCATCGTGATCAGTAGCGAGAGCGGGATCGATACCGCGGTCACCAAAGTGGGGCGGATTGAAAGCAGGAACGCCAAGATCACCAGGACGGCAAATACCAGCCCCAGCGCGCCCTCGGTCGAAAGATCTTCAATGGATTGTTCAATGAATGGTGCCTGGTCAAATATGACGGAAATTTCGCCGGCTTCGCCCAGAGTTTGTTCCAGTTCTGGCAGGAGGTCCCGCACCGCCTGTGATACCTCAACGGTGTTGCCATCGGGGGTCTTAGTGATGGTGATACCGATGGAGTCTTGCCCGTTCGTGCGCGAGATAGAAGTTGGTTCGGCCGCCACGCGCTCGATCTCGGCCACGTCACCCAGTCGCACAATCGGAGCTTCCTCGGTCGGGGCCCCCGGCATTGCCTCTTCGGGGACTTCACCCTCGGGCATCTGATCCGCGGGAACTTCGCCCTCGCCAACCCCGTCCGGCAGGGCGGGTAGGGCTTCTCCGCGCAGCGGAAGGTCTGCGATTTCGTCGACACTTGTGAGCGATTCACCAACTGAAATTGCCAGTTCCGAATCGCCCTCGATAATCGTGCCTACCGGCATCGGCGTGCCATTGGCCTCCAGTGCGGCCATAACGGATTGCGCGCTTAGCCCCGATTCCGCGAGCTTTTCATTGTCCAGCTCGATGGTGACAATGTCGTCATCGATGCCCACCAGTTCGACGTCGCGCACTCCGGAGATTCCCTCGAGTGCGGGGATGATTTCGTCATTTAAGGTCGTCAGTAAATCCGAGCCGTTTTCGCTGCCTGCGGCGGCCAGTTGCACCACTGGCATGTCGTCGATCGACCCGAGAATTAGATCGGGCTCGGCATCATTGGGTAGCGAGGCCGTAACTCGATTCACTGCCTGTTGCAGCTCCTGTGAGGCCTGCGTCATGTCGGTTCCATACTCGAGTTCGACCGTGACGGCCGAGAATCCGGAGGCAGAACTCGAAGTAGTTCCCGTTACTCCCGCAACCGATTCCACTGACCGCTCCAGCGGATCGGTTACATCCCGCTCAATGGCCTCCGGCCCAGCGCCCGGCACGACGGTGACCACGCCGGCCATGGGGATATCCATTGAGGGAATGAGTTCTTGCTTCAAGGACGTCGTTGCCCACAGTCCCGCTCCGATGGTGATCAAAGTGGCGAGGGCAATGACAGCCCTATTGGCAAGCGAAAGCCGGGTAAGGGATGACAAGGGATTAACTTTCGATCTTGGGAACTAAGTCGGGGGTAAGTCTTACACGGTCATGGCCACGAAATTTCACCACCCCAAGCTAAGGTGCACTTACTGAACTTGACGCATAGATGCATATAGTGCAGTCTATGCAAGTTAGTTCTTTGCAAGGGGAGAGTAGTGTCCGAAAAAAGTTTGCGGGCCCGGCGCCGGGTTCAAACCCGCAGCGAAATTCATGATGCGGCAGTAGAACTCGTATTAGAGCGCGGGTTCAACGAGGTGACCGTTGATGAAATTGCCGAAGCCGCCGGCGTCTCGCCGCGCACCTTCTTCAATTACTTCCCAACTAAGCAAGAGGCGATCTTCCCCGGGCCGCCTGAGCTCGATGCGGAAACCATTGAGCAGTTTGTTACCGGGGCTGGCTCCCTCCTGGCCGATTTACGAGACCTAATTTCTAATTACGCCGAACTCGCTCCGAAAGTGCGCCATCAAATGGTGGAGCTGCGGCCAATTTTTGCCCAGCAGCCAGAAATTTGGATTCACTTGCACAAGCGATTTGGTGATCTCGAACAGCAATTAGCGCAAGCAATTGCCCAGCGTCGCCACCGCACCGATCCCACGAGCGATGACTACGTGATCGCAGCCGTCAGCACCTCCGTAATGCGCTCGGCGCTGCGCTGCTGGGCCCGCCTGGAAAAAGCCGACTCCCCAACCGCATTAGCCGACCTGATCGACCGTAATTTTGCGGCGCTCAAGCTTCTCGCCGCGGAAGAGTAGGCGCACACGCCTTTCGAAGCCGCGAGCCGTCGTCCCTAATTAGTTTGAAAGTGAACACTAAAACACATATGACAAAAGTCGCCAACCCCCGCACGCCAGCCAACCCGGCGCCCCAGATCACGCTGCTGTTTATCGGGTTGATGCTCGCCATGCTGCTGGCGTCGCTAAACCAGACCGTCTTATCGACGGCGCTGCCCACAATTGTTGGCGAGCTCGACGGTGTGGACCTTATGCCGTGGGTCATCACCTCATATATTTTGACTTCGACGATCGTAATGCCGCTATATGGGCGAATTGGCGACCAAATTGGGCGGCGTTCATTGCTGGTCGTAGCGATTTTGCTCTTCATGTTCGGCTCAATTGTGGGTGGGCTGGCCACGAATATTTACTGGCTCATCATTGGGCGCGGCGTCCAGGGGCTGGGCGGTGGCGGTTTGATGCTGCTGTCCCAGGCGATAATTGCGGACGTCGTCCCGGCCCGTGATCGCGGACGCTACATGGGCGTCATGGGTTCCGTTTTTGCAGTTTCCTCGGTTGCGGGGCCGCTGCTGGGTGGCTGGCTGACCGAGGGGCCGGGTTGGCGCTGGGCCTTTTGGATCTCCATGCCCACCGGGTTATTGGCGCTATTTGCGGCGTGGAAGTTCATGAAACTGCCAAAGCGCACCGAGCAAACCCGCCCGCGCATCGACTATGTGGGCATGGCGTTGATCTCGATCGCGACTACCGGATTGGTACTGGCCTCAACCTGGGGCGGATCGCAATATGACTGGGGTTCGCCCACAATTGTGGGCCTGTTTGCGGGCGCGGCGCTGGCCGCAGCGGCGTTTGTGTGGAATGAATCTCGGGCACCAGAGCCCGTCATACCGCTGCACCTGTTCCGTGACCGTAATTTTGTGCTGACGACCACCTCCGGTCTGTTGACGGGTGTGGCGATGTTCGGTGTGCTGGGCTATCTGCCCACGTACCTGCAGATGTCGGCCGGCGTCAGTGCGACCGTGGCCGGATTACTGATGGTTCCGATGATGGGGGCGTTGCTAACGACATCGATAATTAGCGGTGTTTACGTCTCGCGCACGGGGAGGTATAAGTGGCTGCCGATTACCGGTTCACTGTTGATAGCTAGCGCGCTGCTACTGCTTTCGACGATGACGGTGGAAACACCGGTCTGGGTGCTGTGTGTGTATATCGCGGTGCTGGGCACCGGTTTGGGAACCTCGATGCAGCTGCTGGTGCTGATCGTGCAAAACTCCTTCCCCGCCCGCGAGGTTGGTACCGCCACGGCGGCCAACAACTACTTCCGCCAGGTGGGGGCATCACTGGGGTCAGCGATTGTGGGTAACTTGTTCGCCTCGCGGCTTATGAATCTCCTCGCCGATAAGGTGCCCAGCAGCGCCACCGGTGATGTGGGCGGGGATATGAGCGGGGGAGCAACTTCACTCACACCGGAGCGGATCATGGAAATGCCCGAGCCGCTGCGCCAAATCGTCGTCGCAGGCTATAACGAGGCGCTAATCCCCATCTTCCTCTTTATGGCACCGGCGGGGATTTTAGCGGCGATTTTGCTTAGTTTCATTAAGGAAATTCCGCTGCGAACCACCATCGAGGATGGCGAACCCGTCCTGCCGCCCGACACCAGCGCCGAAGCCGATGGAGGATCCCAGATCGCCACGGCCGCCGCGGTGGAACTGGAAGTTGAAGCAAGTGGGCAGGTGGGCGCAGGAGAACACCGCGAAGCCACGCGCGGCCTATAACCCTATGACCCCCCGCGCCAGCAATAAGTAGTGAATACACAGGTGGCCGGCCCCGATATCGGGACCGGCCACCGGTGTATAAAGAATCGCGTGCTTTAGGCGTTTCGTGTGATTTTGCCGGCCTTCAGGCAGGAGGTGCACACGTTCAGGCGCTTCGGCGTGCCCGCAACGACTGCACGTACGCGCTGGATGTTGGGATTCCAGCGCCGCTTGGTGCGGCGGTGCGAGTGCGAAATGTTGTGGCCGAAGCCGGGGCCCTTGCCGCAGACGTCGCAGTTGGCAGCCACGGTTCCATCTCCTGATCAGTTGGTGGGTGCGCACCTTTTTACTAACAAAAACGCCCAGCGTTGCCTGTTATTTTTGTGCGCAGGTCTTCGATGCCCAGTATAGGCAACCAACAAATAGTACCGGATGCCTGGCTAGAAACCCAAACCGCGATAGCCTGCAAATGTGTCCAAGCCACTCTTCGAATTTGACGCCGCGGCCGTACTCGCATGGGCGCGTCTGGCCACCGCCGGGCTGCGTACGGAGCGCTCTCGCATTGATGACCTTAACGTCTTTCCCGTGGCGGATTCCGACACCGGAACCAATCTGCTTTTAACATTTGTCGACGGTGCGACCGCGCTGGAAGAACACCTTTCCACCGCCGCAGTTTCCGTGGGCGCGGGCGAAGCGCTGGTCGTATTATCTCGCGCCGCCCTGCGCGGCGCCCGCGGCAGTTCAGGCACGATCCTTAGCCAGATACTTCTGGGTTTTGCCACCGAAGTAGCTGACCAAAAGGTCATTCATCGCTCCGAATTTGCCCGTGCCCTGACCCGCGCGGCCGATACCGCTTGGGAGGCCGTAAGTACTCCGGTGCCCGGAACAATCCTGTCCGTGGTGCGCTCCGCCGCCGCGGCCGCCACCGAACTGGAGGGCACCGCCTCCGCGGTCATTGCACGTACCGTCGCTGCCGCGCGCAGCGCGCTCATTGCCACCCAGAGCCAGCTTCCCGTTTTGCAGCGGGCCGGAGTTGTCGACGCTGGTGGCAGCGGCCTGGTCATTTTATTTGAAGCACTCCTAGCAGCGGTTAAGGGCCAAGAAGAGTTGCCTGCTCGCGCGGCAGACGGTCTGCCCGGCCGCAAACCCGTAACCGACACACCACCGGTCAGCCACGAACTGGTGCCAATCACCGGGACAAACGAGTTGCGCGAGCATTTACACCCCGATTCCCATCGCGTGGATGGCGAATTTGAGGTCATGTTTCTCGTTGATGACGATTCACCGCAGGCGGGCCGGCAACTGCGGGCTCGGCTGCAAGAAATCGGATCCTCAGTCGTCGTGGTGGGCGGCGCGGGGCTGTGGCAAGTCCACGTGCACTGTGACGATGTTTTATCCGCGCTCGCAGTCACCGAACAACACCGGCGCCATCAAATCACGGTGCACCACCTGCCCACCCTGGTCGCTCGAGAACAGGGCCGCGACATTGGGCTTGTCTTGTGCACGCGCTCCCCGGGGCTAGCCGGCGAACTTGCCCGCAGCGGCGCCGTAGTGGTTGTTACCCAGGGCGATGACTCCGTATCTAGGGAGCAAATTGCCCGCGCCGTTGTCGATTCCGGCGCCCGCGAAGTAGTGGTGCTCACCGCCCGACCTGCCAGCCGCGAAACCGCCCGCGCAATCACCCCGCCACCGGGCATTGAGCTGCGCGTGATGGAACCCACCGGCGAGGCGTATTTGCTCGCCGCTGCGGCGGTACACCAGCCCCTGCGCACCGCGGAACATGACCCAATAGCCGCGATTAAAGATGCCGTCGCCCGAGTTATAACGACCAGTGGCGACGCATACACGGTAAGCGGGGGAGAGGAATTTGCGCCCTGGCTACGCGAAAATTTAGGCGAAGGGGAGCTGCTTACCGCAATTATCACCAGCGCCGAGATGGCCCCCACTGCAGCTGCCGCGAAAAGCCATGTGGCGTCGTCCCTAAGCGAACTGGGCCATGTCAGTGCCCTGTGTGATGATCTAAACGTGGAACTAGACGTACTGTACGGGGGGCAAGAATTCCCGGCCGTGATTTGGAGTGTGGAGTAGACGCGTGGCTGAAACCGACCCGCTTCTCGCCCCCTTAAAGTCCGTTCTTGATCCCGCTACCGTGCGTAAACTCGCCACGCTGGACTTACACACGATCGATGACCTGATCCGGCACTATCCCCGCAACTACATTGATGTGCGCCAGTTGACGGATCTGGCGCTGCTGCCCCTGGGGGATCAGGTTTCCGTAGTGCTGGATGTGGTGAGCGCGCAGGTGCGGCAAAATCGCTCCCGAGCCGGTGCGCGGCTGGAGGTCACCGCCAGCGACGGGCACCGCACCATCGCGATTGTCTTCTTCTTTCAGCGGCGCGGGCCCCTGCGCTGGCACGAAGCGGCGCTCCAACCCGGTACGCGCGCCTTATTTACCGGCAAACTCGGAGATCACGGCGGCAAACCACAACTATTGCAGCCGAAATACGAGGTAATTGGCCAAGATCTGGTCGATGAGGCCGCGGCAGAAGAACGCGCAAGTTATTTACAGGTGGTCTACCCCGCCTCCGCGAAAGCGAAGACGGAGTTGATCGCTCAGGCGGTCAAGACCGTGCTGGACCCGCTGACGGTGGCGGAGGTGCCCAATGTGATCCCCGATGCGATTCGCCTTGAGCACCGCTTGCAGGGCTCATTAGAAGCCGTGCGCAATGTGCATCGGCCCACCGAAATGGAAGACGTAAAGGAAGCCCAGCGAACGCTGCGATGGGAAGAGGCCTTCGTGCTGCAAACCACGCTGGCCCAACGCCGGGTGGAAGCCCAGACCCGGCCAGCGGTAGCCCGCCCTAGGGCGAGGGAGGGAATTCGCGCCGATTTTGAAGCAGCGCTTCCATTTGAACTAACCCCCGGTCAGGTTCAGGTCGGTAATGAAATTTCTGCCGACCTCGAGCGCAACCACCCCATGCAGCGCCTCCTGCAAGGCGAAGTCGGCTCGGGAAAAACTATCGTGGCCCTGCGCGCCATGCTGCAAACTATTGACGCGGGCGGGCAAGCTGCGCTCCTGGCGCCGACCGAGGTGCTAGCAGCCCAGCACGCAAAATCATTACGCACCATGTTGGGGCCACTGGCTGAGGGCGGAATGCTCGGCGGCGCGGCGCACGGTACCCAGGTGGCGCTGCTGACCGGTTCTTTGCCGACCGCTGCACGCCGCGAGGCGCTGTTGCAGGCGGCCAGTGGCGAGGCGGGGATCGTGGTCGGCACACACGCACTGCTGTCTGAAAACGTCACATTTGCAGACCTGGGTCTCGTTGTGGTCGATGAACAACACCGCTTTGGCGTCGAACAGCGCGACAAACTGCGCGCGAAAGGTATGGGCGATTCCATACCGCACTTGCTTGTCATGACCGCCACACCGATCCCGCGCACGGTAGCCATGACCGTATTTGGTGACCTGGAAATTTCTACCCTGCGCCAGTTACCGCGCGGGCGGGCGGGGATTGAAAGCTTTCTCGTGCCGGCCTCCAAACCGCACTGGGTGGATCGTATTTGGCAGCGGGTCCGGGAAGAGGTCGACGCCGGGCGTCGGGCCTACATTGTCTGCTCGCGCATTGGCGATGCAGATGAAGCGGAAGGAACAACCGCGCCGGGCAGTTCAGGGGCCGATCCGGTCTCGGTTTTAGACCTCGAACAGCAACTGCGCGAACATCAGGCATTTGCCGACATTGAAATTGGCGTACTGCACGGGCGCCTCACCAGTGAGGAAAAAGACCGCGCGATGGAGCGATTCGTCGCGGGACAGGCGCCGGTTTTAGTCTCCACCACCGTCATCGAGGTGGGTGTTGATGTCCCGGCAGCAACGGTGATGGTGATTATGGACGCCGACCGGTTCGGAGTCTCACAACTGCACCAGCTGCGGGGTCGAGTTGGGCGGGGCTCCCAGCCCGGACTGTGCCTGCTGGTAACGACAGCCGATCCCAATAGTGAAACTGGTCAGCGCCTGGAGAAAATCGCCGCACTGCACGACGGTTTTGAACTAGCCCAGTTGGACCTGGAAGTGCGGCGTGAAGGCGATATCTTAGGCACCGCCCAGTCGGGGCGCACTTCACTGCGCCTCCTGCGTGCCACGGTAGATATCGAAATGATCGCAGCTGCCCGCACCGCAGCCAATTTGGTGATCAGCGCCGACCCGCACCTAGATGATCATGCTGCGCTCGCGGCTGCGCTGCACCGCATTGATCCGGAACGGGCCGAGTTTCTAGAGCGAGCGTAAGTTAGGCTTACCTAATGAGTGAAAATTTTGAGACTTCTAATGGCACTGTCCAGCAACTGGTCCACGAGCGCGTGGGGCATGAACTGGCGGCGCGAGACTTAACAGTTTCCGCGATCACCGAACTTAGTCCGCGCATGCTGCGCATGACGCTGAGCGGCGCCTCGCTGGCCAGTTTCAAAAGTTTAGGCCCCGCCGACCACGTCAAAGTTTTCTTCCCCGATCCGCAAACTGGCGAGTATCACGCCCCTTATATGACGGAAGAGGGTATGCAGCGGCCCGATCGCGAGAAAATGATTTCGCGCGATTACACGCCGCTGCCACGCGAAGACGGACAACTTGATCTGGACTTCTTACTGCATGGAGATGATGGCCCCGCCTCTTACTGGGCCGCGCGCGCTCAGGTCGGCGACCGCCTCGTGGTGGCCGGCCCGCGCGGTTCACGCATCCCACCCCAGGGGGCCAATTGGTACATCCTTATTGGTGATGAGACGGCGCTGCCAGCGATCAGCCGCTGGTTAGAACACATCGGTCCCGACGGAAACGTCACCATATTCGTCGAAGCCGACGGCGCAGAAGATGAAACATATCCAATCCCCTACGGCTACGACGTGACCTGGCTCCACCGCAACGGAGCTGCCGCGGGCACCACCGACCTGTTAGATAAGGCAGTGCGCGCCATTCAGATTCCCACCAATGAACCGGGGCTGGTATGGGGAGCGGGCGAGGCAGGTGGACTAAAACCAATTCGCCGCTATGTCCGGCGCGAGTTGGGTCTGGATCGGACTTGGCAACAGTTCCAGGGCTACTGGAAACTGGGAACAGCCGAACATGACCACCACGCGCCGGTGGATCCGGAAGACCCGGAAGACTAACCACATATGACTCGAATCGTGGCCGGGCACGCGCGAGGCCGCCGACTGGCGGTGCCCCCGCGCGGCACCCGGCCCACCTCGGACCGAGCCCGCGAAGCACTATTTTCAATGCTCGAACACTCCGGAGTCGTTGTTGATTGCGCCGTTTTAGACCTATTTGCCGGTTCCGGCGCGCTCGGCCTTGAGGCCGCCAGTCGCGGGGCGCGGCGCGTTGTGCTCGTGGATATGGCCCGCAGTGCCATCCCAGTCTTACGCAAGAACCGCGCCCAGGTGAGCCGGGAGCCGGCGGTGATTGACGTCGTCCATAATCGCGCCGAAAAGTACCTGAATCCAGCCGGTGAGGCGGCGCAGGCCGGCGAAAGATTTGACCTAGTGCTAATTGATCCGCCCTATGACTACCCGGATGCGCAGCTCACCGCCTTACTGGCGAACCTGACGCGGGGCTGGTTGATGCCAGAGGCGGTAGTGGTGGTGGAACGGGGCGGGAAATCACCGCAGCCGGCGTGGCCTGCAGGTTGGCAGGCGCGAAAACCGCGGCGATACGGTGAAGCGAAATTGTGGATTGCCGATGCGCCATAGGTTAGTTTGAGCATATGCGCACCGTTGTATGCCCCGGATCATTCGACCCCTTCACATTCGGGCACTTAGATGTGGTGCGTCGAGCCCGTGATTTAAGCGATCGAGTCATCGTGGCCGTGGCTCAAAACGCTGCTAAAAGAACACTGTTTTCGGTTGAAGAGCGCGTCGAATTTGCCCAGGCCACAATTGCCAACGCGCAGTTGACGAGCGTGGAAGTCCAACAAGCCCCGGGCTTGCTAGCCGAATTTTGCGAATCGGTGGGTGCCGAGCACATCGTGAAGGGCCTGCGTAATGGCGCCGATCTGGACAGCGAACTGCCCATGGCCCTTATGAACCGGGCGCTATCGGGAGTTGAGACGCTGTTTGTGCTGGGAGATCCGCAACTGTCACACGTGGCGTCATCCCTGGTGAAGGACGTGGCGCGGCACGGGGGCGAAATTCATGGGATGGTTGACCCCGTGATTGCCAAAGAACTCCAGCGCGCTTTGGAAAGTGAGGACAAGTGACTAACGCGAACGCTGCCCCATCCGAACCCGTGCGTGATGCCCAGCCGGCGCGCGGTGATCAGCCCGCAGGCGATGCGCAGCGGGCGCGCGGTGAACACCGGGCCGAGTTGATTGCCCTGCTTGGGGAAATCGCCGAAATGGTCACCAACGCGCGGGCCATGCCGATGTCCTCATCGGTTTTAGTAAACCGCGAAGACATTTCGAACTTAGTTGAGCGCGCCCAAGAGGCCCTGCCCGGTGAGCTGGCCACTGCCGATGCGATTTTGGCGGACGCGGATTCGGTTCTGCGCCGTGCACATGAAGAAAAGGCTGAAATTTTACAGGCTGCCCAAAAGCAGGCAGCCGAAATGGTTTCACGCGAAAAGGTCGTACTTAAAGCGCAGGAAGAAGCCAAGCAAATCATTTCTAACGCCAAAGCGGAGGCGCGCAAAATAGCGCAATCCACCGATGACTGGTGTGATCGCCGGCTGGCTGAGGTTGAGATCGACGTAGAGGCACTGGGGAAGCAAATCCAGGCCGGTCGCGCCCGCCTAGCGGAGCGAATGGGCCAGGTCCCGCCGGGAACGGCTGAACATTTGGGTCAAAGTGGCTCCATCGAGTAAACTTACACGCTGGCCCACTAAGTATTAGACTTATTAGGTGGGAAACTAGGCTTACTTGCCAGAAAAATCTCTCCTCATCTTCATTGGAGTTTGCTGTGACTGAAACGCGCTCGGAGCTCGTGCTAGACACGAGCGACCTGGGCCGTGGAGCGGGCGCTATGCGCAAACTGCAAAAAACCGTACCCGCCCCCGTGGACCTAAAGGTTCCGCTTATTGGGGTACCCGAGGGCGATCCTCTTAACCTCGACATTCGCCTGGAAACCGTTGAAGACGGCGTCCTTGCGACTGTGGAGGTAACGGGGGAAACCAAGGGGGAGTGCGGGCGCTGTTTAGATGCATTTACGCAGCCGCTAAATGTGACATTTCATGAACTTTATATTTACCCCGAGGCAGCGGCGGAAGTCGATGCCGAGGACGAATCCGCAGATGTGCAATACGAAATCGAAGACGACTTACTCGATTTAGAACCCGCACTGCGAGACGCAATTGGTCTTTCGCTACCGTTTCAACCGGTGTGTTCGGCCGATTGCCCGGGCTTGTGCTCCGTATGTGGGGTGCATTTGGTGGATGATCCTGATCACTACCATGAAGACATCGACCCGCGTTGGTCGGCGTTAGAAGCGTTGTTACACGAAAAGAAAGAAGAGGGCTGATCGTGGCTGTTCCGAAGAGGAAGATGTCGCGCAGCAATACGCGTACCCGGCGTTCACAGTGGAAGGCTTCTGCCGTAGCCACTGTTGAGTGCTCACGTTGTAAGTCCCCGCGCCGGCCGCATCAGGCCTGCCCGTCCTGTGGGGCTTATAACAACCGGTCCTACGTTGAGGCGCTGCGCACCGAGCACGAAGATAACTAGTGGCGGGTCTCTGATGGAGACCGCTGCAGTTGCGACCAAACTTTGCAAGGAGCTTGGGGTTGATATTGACCCCGAGCTCCTTGTGCTGTCTTTAACGCACCGCTCCTTTGCCTATGAGGCCGGCGGCATTCCGACTAATGAACGGCTGGAATTCTTAGGGGACTCTGTCGTTGGCGTGATAGTCACCGAAGAGCTTTATCGTCGGCACGAGACTTCGCCGGAGGGGCAGTTGGCGCGCATGCGCGCGGCGCTGGTTTCGCAAATGGGCCTGGCGAAGTTAGCGCGCAAAATTGGGGTGGGCGAGTACATTCTGCTCGGCAAAGGCGAGCGCCGCGATGGGGGAGCGGAGAAGGATTCGATCCTTTCCGACACGTTTGAAGCGCTAATTGGTGCCGCGTACTTGTGCAACGATTTTGAAACTGTGCGTAAAGCATTACTGGCGTTGATGCAAGATGAGCTCAACAACGCCGTGCACCTGGGCGCCGCATTGGACTGGAAGAGTTCATTGCAAGAACTCGTTGCCGCCCAGGGACGGTCCACGGTTTCTTACCGCGTTGAGAGCGAGGGGCCCGATCACGCCCGCTTCTTCACCGCAACAGCCGTCATAGACGAGACGGACTATGGAACGGGCAGCGGTGAGTCTAAAAAGTTAGCCGAACATCGCGCGGCCGAGGCGGCGTATCACGAACTTTCAGACCCGGCCGAGTAGCCCGTGGGCAGCACTTGCTGTTAGGTGGGCAGTTTTTGACACCCGGGGCACCAGTGCGATGAGCGCCCGCCCCATTTTTCGCGCTGAATGATTTCACCGCAGCGCCGGCACTCTTGACCGGCACGGCCGTAAGCGTCCAATGAGCGCTCGAACCATCCCTGTTCGCCGTCGATCCCGACATAGAGCGCGTCGAAGGACGTTCCACCGGCCTCAATTGCGTCCAGGAGCACTTGGCGACTGTTATCTAGTAGCTCGCGGCGCTTTTCTTCGCTGAGCGCGATGCCCGGGGTGCGGCCGTGAATTTCGCTGCGCCACAGCGCCTCATCAGCATAAATATTGCCGATTCCTGAGATTACCTGTTGGTCAAGTAGCAATTTTTTAATTTCGCCCCGGCGGTGCAGCGCGGTAACGAAGAGTTCATCATTTGTGGCGTTATCGAGGGGATCGGGAGCAATATGCGCCACGAGAGAGGGAAGCTGCGCACCATCGCGTTCGGCCATTACGTAGCCAAAGGTGCGCTGATCAACGAACTGTAACTCTGGCCCCTCATCATCAAAGGTGATGCGCGCCCGTAGGTGTTTCGGATCTTCACCCCCGGGCGGCACCACAAGTAACTGACCTGACATTCCCAAATGCGCCAACATCGCATCCCCCAAGTTGGTTGGCAGCCACAAAAACTTGCCGCGCCGCGCGGTAGCGACGAATGTTGCGCCGGTCAGAATCTTGATAAATTCTGATTCCCCTCCCGGTTGGCGCCGCATGGTACGGGGATGGAAAACCTCGACATGGGAAATGGGGCGATTGAGTACTGTACGATCCAGTCCGCGGCGGACGGTTTCAACTTCGGGCAACTCGGGCATGTTCTTAATTATCGCGTACAGGATAAAAAATATTCCCCACGGTTCAAATCCGTACCGGTCCACGAGCCGCGCGCCCGTCCAAGCACCGCGCAAAAGCGCCCAACGCGCCCCTCCAAGTGGCGCGCAAAAGCGCCCAACGCGCGCCCAATTCGGCATGGCGGCTGTTCCTGCCAGGGGCCGATAGTACGATCTACCCTGTGGCCTCGAATTTTTCTACGAATACTTCCGGATCAGCCCTTATTGACGTCATGATCGTTGACGACCACGAGGTCGTTCGACGTGGCATCGCTGAGGTTATCGACCGCGCGGATGGAATGCACGTGGTCGCAGAGGCTGGAACGGTTGCCGACGGCCTGCAACGGGCACTGCTCGTAAAGCCGCAAGTGGCGCTGATCGACCTGCAATTACCTGATGGCACGGGCATTGACCTGATGCGCCAGTTGCGCGATCAAATGCCTCAGGTGCGCTGCGTGGTGCTGACATCGTTTAATGATGATGACGCACTGGCGGAGGCACTTGAAGTGGGGGCGATGGCCTACCTACTGAAATCTGTGCGCGGCGCCGAAATCGCCGAAGTCGTTCGAGCGGTCGCGGCCGGCCGGACGCTGCTGGATGAGCGAACGGTCACACGCCGGCGTGCGGCTACTGACGATCCCACCGCCGATCTCACCCCAAGTGAGCACCGGGTCCTTGAGCTAATTGGGGACGGGATGTCGAACCGGGAAATAGCCGAGCGGCTGCAGGTTGCGGAAAAGACCGTAAAAAACCACATCACATCGCTGCTGGCCAAGATGGGCATGCAGCGCCGCACGCAGGTCGCAGCCTGGGTAGCTGCGCGCCGATCTGCCGGTTGGCGCAGCGGGAACTAGCGCCGGGGAATTTGCCACTCCAGTTTTGAGCCGCGCTCCGTTCCCAGTCGGGCTGCAAATGTCCCACCGTGCTGGCGGGCGCGCGCTTCCAGGTTGGATAGTCCCGAAGAGCGGGTAGCAAATTCCGGTAAGCCCACGCCGTCATCTTCCACGCTCACATAAACGGAATTATCGGCCGGGTCCGAATCATCCCGCCCCCCGATGACCACGTTTACCTGCACGGAAGCGGCCTGGGCGTGGCGCGCGGCATTCGCCAGCCCCTCACGCACCACCGCCACCACGTCATCGCTGGCTTCTGGCCCAACTATTTCTTCGGCTAGGTCAGCGTCGGCGGGTAGTTCATCATCTGAATCGATGACCCGGCCGCGCACCTCCATGACCAGGGACGGCGCAAAACCTAATCCCGTTCGGGCCAGGGATGCTTCGCGCCGCAAGCGCTCCACGATTCCCACATCCGCATCCGGGTCACGCAGCGAGTGCACAATTGAGCGAATCTGCCGCACGGTTGAGTCAATGGAGTTCAACGCCTGCTCGACCACTTCTTCCAACTCGGTGGGCTCGACACCCCGACCGGCTCGGCGGCGAATCGTCTCCAACTGCATCCCGGTGGCAAATAGCTGCTGAATCGCTAAATCGTGCAGGTCTCGAGCAATACGTTCGCGCTCATCAAACAGTGCCGCGAGGTCCTGGGCTTGGCGTGCCTCGGCCAAAACTAAGGCGAGGGCGGCCTGTCCGGCGAAAGATTCGGCGGTTGTCAGATCCAGCTCGACGAATTCTTTTTCCCCCACATTGCGGAACATAATTAGCACCCCGATTGACCGGCCCGAAGTAATCATGGGCGCATAAAGGGCGGGCCCGTAGCGCCGCAGCGCCGGCACGCGCAACACCCGGGTGCGCGAAAGTGAGTCGACCACCATCCCATGGCCCGACTCCAGCACGCGCATTGACCGGCCCTCGGCCGGCATCACAGTTCCGATCAGATCAGCGGTCCCCTCGCCGTCGGCAATTTCCAACATCCACTCATCACCGATGGATGGCAATACCAGCGCCACCGCATCCGCGTGGGCCACCTCGCGGGCTTTGGAGACAATTGTCTCCAGCACGTCTTCTTCATCGGCTCCCTCAAGCAGGCGCGTGGTGATTTCTTGCCCCGCGGCAATCCACCGCACGCGCTGAGTACGGTTTTCATACAGTTCCGCGTTTTCGATCGCGACGGCAGCTGCAGCGGCCAAGGCCGTGATGATCGCGGTATCGGAGTCGGTGAAGGGAATGGTTTCGGATTCGCCAGATTTCCCGCCGGCGGTTTTATTTGCTAAATAAACGTGCCCAAAGACGATGTCGCGCACGCGCACCGCAACGCCTAAAAACGTGCGCATTTGTGGGTGATGGGCAGGCCAGCCCCGAAATGCGGGGTGATCGGAGACATTGTCGAGTTTGAGGGACCCGTGGGCCGGGATATTTCCTAAAACTCCCAGACCGTGCGGAATGGCCCCGATCAATTCGGCGCTGCGCTCATCGACTCCGGACTGGACGAAAGTATCGGGCCGGCCCCGGGAATCAAACACGTTCATGGCGGCAAACCGCGCCCCGGTCAGGTCCCGCGCAGCGTCCACGAAGCGGCGCAGCAGGGCCGGAAGTTCCAGTTCGGCGGTTAGCCCGAGGACGGCCTCCAATAATTGCGCGCTGGCATGGGCTTCGGGCGAGGTGTCGGTCATGAAATCTCCGCGGACGTTAGCTGGCGGCGACGGGCTGAGCCGCGCGTATTTCGATCACCCTATCGGCGGCATCCAGCGGGGCGTGGCGGTGCGTCACTAAAATCACTGCCCGCCCCGGGCCCTCGCTGTCAGCCCGGTGTGCCAGCGCAAGCAGGTCGCGCACGAGATCATCGGCCGTGTCGGAGTCCAGATGCTCAGCCGGCTCATCAATCAGGAGTACGCGGGCTCGGGACAGGAGCGCTCGCGCGATCAAAAGACGGCGCCGCTCCCCGCCGGAAACGTCGGTCGCATCGGGACCCAGCATCGTATCGAGGCCAGCGGGCAGTGACTCTAACCACGGGCCCAGGCCCACATTTGCCAGGGCTGCGCGCGCCTCAGCCGCGGTGGCATCTCCGCGCGCCACCCGCAAATTCTCCAGCACGGTGGTGTGGAAAATATGGGCATCTTCCAAATTCAGCGCGATCATTTCTTGTCGCTGGAGGCCATCGGCCCAGGTCAGCGGATCAGTTCCGGCTACGCGCACCGTGCCCGCGAGGGGCGGCAACATCCCAGAAAGTGTCAGCAGCAGCGCGGTTTTGCCCGCTCCGGAGGGACCCACGACGGCCACCGCCTGGCCCGCGTCCACTTCGAACGATAAGTCTTTCGTCGCCGGGTGGGCCCGGTCCCATCCAATGGTCAGGTCGTGCGCCGCGATGAGTGCTGATTGCGGACGGCGCCTCGCACCTGACTGCACCCCGCCACCGGATTCGGGCGCTAACTCTTCATCGGATATTAGGGTCATGATCCGCTGCGCGGCACTGCGGGAGCGATACCACTGCTGGGCGGCCTCCGGGAGGGCTTGAATGGGCTCAAACGCGGCCAGGGGAGTAAGGGCAATAACTGCTAGTTCCACGGGCTCAAGGTTGCCCGCGGCCAGGGCTAGGCCACCAAAAATAACGGCGCACACAACAGCGAGCCCCATGGCAGCTTGGAGCACGAATTCGCTCCATCCGGCGGGGCGGGCCGCGGCGTCCTGGGCGGAGGTTAACGCGGCTTCTTCGCGCGCTAGCGCGTTAGCTAATTGCTGCTCGCCACCCGTTACCCGCAACTCCGCGGCCGCCTGCAGGGAAGTTAGCGTATGGGCGGCAATGTCCCCGCGCGCCTGGGCGCCCCCTATTTCCGCCCGCCGCACCGCCCGCAGGGTTAGGACCGGCCCCAAAACGGCGGCCAGGATCAGGCACGCCAGGAGGCTTAGGCCCGCTGCGGGTAGAAAATAAAACATTAATCCGGCCGAGCCCAAACCCAAAACGGCGGCGACTCCAACGGGAATTATGGCGCGCACCACCACATCCCCCACCGCGTCAACATCGGCGCCCACGCGCTGGAGCACATCGCCGCGGCGCAGTTGCACGACCCGATCGGAGCGCGACTGGGCCAGCCGCAAATACAGTTGCTCGCGCAGGTGGGCCATGCCGCGCAGGGCCACGTCATGGGAGGCAAGCCGCTCGCTGTAGCGCAGGACTCCGCGCGTAATTCCGAAAGTGCGCACCGCCACTACCGCCACCGTCAGGTGCAATACCGGGGGCATTTGGGAGGCCCGCGCAATCAGCCACGCAGAAACGGCAGCCAGCGCAATCGCTGAGCCAATGGCCCCCACTCCGGCAAAGATCGCCAAAACTACGCGCGAGAGACGCACCTGCAATAGGCCAATTGCGCGCACCAGCGGGTCGCTGCGCCACTGCTTAAGCCTCATCATTTGCCCCCGAATCCGCAGCTGCCCGCGCGCCACCTATCGCTGCCGCGGCCAAGTTGCCCGCGTCGTCCGGGGCTGCCGCGTGGACGGTGACGACCTCGTCGGCCAGATCCAGCAGCTGGGCTCGGTGCGCAATCAACAGCACGCTGCGCCCCGATGCCTTTAGCGCCGAAATTGCATCCAACACAACCTGCTCACTACCCGCATCTAAATGCGCTGTTGGTTCATCCAAAATCACCAGCGGAGCCGGTCGAATTAGCGCCCGCGTCAAAGCCAACCGTTGCCGCTGCCCCAGCGACAGGCCCACGCCACCGTGCCCAATGCGGGTGTCCCACCCGTGCGGAAGCTCAGCGAGAACTTTAGAAAAACCAGTGGTGCGGGCCGCCGTCCCTAATTCATCGGCATCTATGCCGCCTTCCAAACCCAGCGTCACATTTTCATACAGCGTGCCGGGCAAAAGCATGGCCCGCTGCGGCACCCAAGCAATCTGACGCCACCACCCGGCCGGGTCAATTTTTTGTAGGGGAGTGCCGTTGACGTGGATTTCGCCCGCGTGGGGGCGTAGGAGATTTAGGACGGCGAGGCTCGCGGTGGTCTTTCCCCCGCCATTGGCGCCGCGCAGGGCGAGTACTTCGCCGGGGTAGAGCGTAAAAGACAGGTGCGCAGGGGCCAGGTGGCCGCGCTCGCCGGCCCGAATGGAAATTTCGTCCACCGTAATGGGAGCGGTCGCCAAATCAGGTGCCGGGGCCAAATCAGGTGCCGGGGCCAAATCAGAGTCCGCCGAGAAAGACCCGGCTGCGGTTTTCTTAGCAGTTGGCTCATCGGGCAGCGGCGTTTCGAGGACGGCGAAGACCTCTTCGGCTGCCGCGACGCCGTCGGAGCTGGCGTGGAACTGTGTTCCGACTTGGCGGATGGGAAAGAACACTTCCGGCGCCAAAATCAGCACGGCCAGCCCCACGACGAGGTCCATCCACCCGTAGACCAGGCGCATCCCGATTCCGACTGCCACCAGTGCCACCGACAGGGTGGTTAAAAGTTCGAGCACCATGCCCGATAAAAACGCGATGCGCAAGGTGCCCATGGTCGCGCGGCGGTGAGATTCTCCCAGTTGGCGCACGCGCGCTCCCGGTCCGCGCTCGCGGCCTAGCGCCTTGAGTGTGGGCAGGCCCGCAATGAGATCCAGCACCTGTGAACCCAGCCGGGACATCGACTCAATCTTGCGTTTTGACGCCGACTCCGTGAGCTTGCCCACCAGGATCATGAAAATGGGCACCAGGGGCAGGGTAATTAAAATCGTTAGTCCCGAGGTCCAATCTTGCCACCACACGATGACCAGCGTGAGCGGTGTGACAGTTGCTGCAAGGAGCAGTTGGGGTAGGTAGCGCACGAAATATGGTTCGAGTGCTTCCAGACCGCGGGTGGCTAACGTGGCGATCTGGGAGGCCCGGCCCGCGGCGAGCCAGCGCGGCCCCAGCGCGGTGGCGTGTTTCAAAAGCGCAGCGCGCAACTGGGTGATGGTGCGTGTTGCCGCGCGATGGGCGAAGCGTTCTTGTAACCCCACTACCGCGGCGCGGACCGTAAATATGATCCCCAGGGCCAGGAGTTTTCCAGTGACGTCGGCCAGTTTGGCCGCTCCGGTGATTAGCGGGGCGAGGACGTGGGCCAATAACAGCGCCTGGGCTACCACGAGGCCAGCTGTTACTAGCCCGAGGGCAGCGGTCAGGATTACGTAACCGCGCGCTGCCTTCGCTTCGCGCAGGAGCCGGGGGTCAAGGGGGCGAACCGTCGCCATGCGCTAAATATCGCCTGATCCGCTTGGGCGATCGGACGGGGAGGTAGGTTTATCGCCTACTTGGCCGTTGGGGTTGGGCGCCGGACCACCAGGGGCGCGGGTGGCGGCCTCCAGATTTGCCAGGCGCTGCTTCTTATCGGCCGGCAGGCCCCCGCCATCGGGAATATGTTTGGTGGAAATGCGCTTGCGGAACACCCAGTAAGTCCACCCCTGGTAGGCCAACACCACCGGTGTTAACAGCGCGGCCACCCACGTCATGATTTTTAAGGTGTAGGGCGTGGCGGAGGCGCTCGTGACGGTCAGGGAATACGCCGGATCCAAAGTGGAGGGCATCACGTTGGGGAACAGCGCACCAAAGAGCAGCACCACCCCGGACAAAATCGCCACAGCGGAAAAGACGAACGCCCAGCCTTCGCGGCGCGCCCGGGCAGCGCCAATGAGGGCCAGCAGCGCGGCGGCAGCGATGACTACAACCGCCCAGGTCCAACCAGAATTCGCAAAGGAAACCTGGGTAATGACCGCCCAGATCCCAGTGACAACGGCGGCAATCGGCGCCAGATTCGCGGCGAGCTTTCCGGTGCGCTCGCGCACCTCATCATCGGTTTTCAGGGCCAAAAACACGGCCCCGTGCGTGGCGAAAAGCAGCGCCGTGACCGCGCCAGTAAGCAGCGCGTAGGGATTGAGCAGTTCAAAGAAGCTGGAGACCACCTGTTTATCGGCATCAATGGCCACGCCGCGCACAATGTTCCCGAACGCTACGCCCCACAAAACTGCCGGGAGCCACGAACCCAGCGTGATGCCCCAATCGGCGCGCGACCGCCAGCCAGTGTCGTCCATTTTGCCGCGATACTCCAGCGCGACGGCGCGCACAATTAGCGCTACCAAGATCAATAGCAGCGGCAGATAGAAACCGGAAAACAACGTGGCGTACCACTCGGGGAAGGCCGCGAACGTCGCTCCGCCGGCCGTGATGAGCCACACCTCATTGCCGTCCCACACCGGGCCGATCGTATTGAGCATCACGCGGCGCTCGCGGTCATTGCGGGCAACGGGGCGCAGGAGCATTCCGACGCCGAAGTCGAATCCTTCCAGGACGAAGTAGCCGGTCCACAGGACCGCAATGAGCAAGAACCAAACGGTGGATAGTTCCACGGTATTTGCTGCCCTTTCTCTGCTTCTGTTTTAAGCGGTCAGTCAGTAGGCGAAGGACATCGGCGCGTCATCGTCCGCATCGGTGTCCACATCGGCAACTTGCGCGTCGGATTCCAGCGGTCCCTGCTTGGTGAAGCGCTTCATTAGCAGGTACCAAACCACTGCCAGGGCGCCATAAAGCAGCGTAAAGATAGTCAATGAAGTAATTACGTGACCAGACGAAACAGTAGAGACGCCGTCCTGAGTCAACATTCGAACTAAATCGACACCGTTGGGGTTGGGCGAGACCACCCAGGGCTGTCGGCCCATTTCGGTGAAAATCCAGCCAAAGAAGTTCGCCAAGAACGGCATGGGCAGCGCCACAAGAGCGGCGGTCGACAGCCATTTGGCGCCGCTGACGCGCCCCTTGCGGGTAAGCCATAAACCGGCCGCGGCCAGGGCGGCGGAGAAAGCACCAAATCCGATCATGAGCCGGAAAGACCAGTAGGTAATGGCCAGATTCGGGCGGTAGTCCACGCCGGTGCCGTATTTGTCCTCATATTCGGCCTGCAGTTCATCCACGCCGGGCAGATAGGAGTCAAATTCCCCATCAGCCAGGAACGATGTCAGGCCCGGAATGCGCAAAACGTGTTCCACATTTTCGCAGCTGTTAGATAGGTCACCAATTGTCAGAATTGAGAATGCCGCCCCCGTCTCGCCCTCACACAGCGCTTCGGCACTCGACATCTTCATGGGCTGTTGTTCATACATCAGCTTTGCCTGGATATCGCCGGATATTACGGTTCCAACTCCGCCAAGCAGGATTGTGACCATGCCGAAGATCGCGGCGGGGCGCCACAGGGCCCGGGCGGTGTCTTTATCGCCGGCGCGGACCTTGCGGACCATCCACCAGGTGGCGATTGCGGCAATGAACGTGCCCGAGACGAGCCAGGAGGCCGTGATGGTGTGCGGGACGGCGGCTAGAAGCGTGGAATTAGTCAGCACGGCGCCAAAATCAACAAGCTCGGCCCGGCCGGTGGCCTCGTTAAAGACCGCGCCAACGGGGTGTTGCATCCAAGAGTTGGCCGCCAGGATGAAAAGCGCGGACAGGTTCACGCCCAGGGCAACAAGCCAGATGCACGCCAGGTGGATGCGCCGGGGGAGTTTATCCCAGCCGAAGACCCACAGGCCTAAGAACGTGGATTCGAGGAAGAACGCCGCCAGACCCTCAATCGCCAGTGGCGCGCCGAAGATGTCGCCGACGAAGCGGGAGTATTCCGACCAGTTCATGCCGAATTGGAATTCTTGGACAATTCCCGTTGCCACGCCCATCACGAAGTTGATGAGGAGGAGGCGCCCGAAGAACTTGGTGAGTTTTAGCCAGTTGTCGTTGCCGGTCTTATGCCAGATCGTTTGCATGATCGCCACCATCGGCGCCAAGCCGATCGTGAGCGGCACAAAGATGTAGTGGTAGAGGGTTGTGATGCCAAATTGCCAGCGGGCGAGGCCGAGTGCGCCGGCGCTATCAGCGGCTAAAATTTCCAGTGCTTCCACGACTTCGCACGTTAATATGCGCGGCGAATGTTTATCTGGGACTAACGTCCCTGGCGCTGACAATTTGTCAGCAAAAAAGTCATTGCGTGCGCCGTGTGTTTTCAAATCGTTACTTGTGCGATACTCGTAGTGGTCAACGAGGAGTTAGCACCCGCTCGTTCGACCCGACGAGGACTTTAAATTCTTCGAGAAGAAGCGCCCGTCGCGCCGCTCCACCGCTCCAGGTGATGTAGCTGGCGCGAGCGTGAGAATCTCGACGTTGCCAGGGCGGCTTTGTTGCCGTTTCTGGTCGCAGTGCTACGTCGGCGTTGCGATGTCTGCCTGCGCCTGTATTGCGCGCGGCATCGTTAGCGTAACTTTTGAACTTTTTTGCTCCGTGACATTACGCACGGAGACCAGCAGGCTACGCGCTGGCTGCGTATGGGTGTGCGTGGTGAACGCGTGGCGCAGGAGAATTTAAATGGGAGAGGCACCCGAAAATTCGGATTTGCCCACAACAGCATCGAATCAACATGGCGATGCAGCAAAACTGGATATATTTGCCGAATTAGAGCGCTCCGGCGTTCCGGCACAAAAAAGCAAGGAAGCCGCGAGTAAAAAAACCGGGGCGGAAGCCAAGTCCGCATCTAAAGCCGGCTCCGGGTCTAAAACTGAGCAGAAGGCCGCGCCCGAAAAGGAGGCGGCCAAATCTGAGTCCAAGGCTGCAGAATCATCTGAGTCCAAGGCTGCAGAACCAAAGGCAGTGGCTGCTCCATCTACCGCGCTGCTTTTCCAGCCGCCAGATCACGGTTCGGCACGCCGCCCCCGGCGAGCTTCGGCACCAGCTGGGCCACCGGCTGCAGCCGATTTGGAAGAACAGCAACAAAGCGATCCCGAAAAGTCCCAGTCCGCGCGGCGTGGGGGACTGCGGGACGCATCCGGTTCCGCGAAAGAATCACGCGGCGCGGCCGACAAGACTTCTGACAAAGATTCCGATAAAACCTCTGATAAATCCGCGCAGAAATCCGCTCGCTCATCCGACGATTCCGATGCGCAAGATGCAGATTCGACCACCCGGGACGAGGCAGAAAACGACTCCCGGAGCGAAGGCGAGGACGGTGGCCGGCGGCGCCGCCGCCGGCGCGGCGGGCGCGGGCGGCGCGGACGCGGGGGTGGAAACAATCACGCAGACTCCGACTCTCGCGATGACCACACCGGCGACCAACAGTCCGAAAACGGTAGATCAGCTAGCGACTCCGAAGATAGATCCGTCGGCGACGGCAAGACCGCGGGCAAAGATGGCACCCGGGGCGCGGCTAAAACCGAGGGCGACGAGTCCACCGGTTCTGGCAGCGGGGAAAAGCGGGGCGAAAAGTCCAGCGCTGAATCCGGCGCACCGGATAAGTCGGGCCAGTCGGAAAAGGACAACGGCTCCGGAAGCAGTGACAATGGCGGGGCTGGTTCCCGGCGGCGGCGCCGCCGCCGCAGAGGCGGAAGTTCCAGCTCTCGTTCCGAAGGCTCTCGGGCTGACGAGGTAGCAACCCCGCGCGGCTCAACGCGCCTGGAAGCTAAACGCCAGCGCCGCCGCGAGGGTCGCGACAGCGGGCGCCGCAAACCCGTAATCACCGAGGCTGAGTTCTTAGCCCGG
>DAHVRJ010000010.1:0-31302 GCA_027322505.1 Demequinaceae bacterium | reverse complement strand
GCGGCGCCGGCGGGGTTTGTGCATGTGGCGGCGTTTCCAGTGGCGACGTCGGTAATGGTGCGAGATGACTTTCCCCTGCCGCTGCTGGGAATGGTGCATATTGCCAACCGCATTGAGCAGTTCGCGCCAGTGTTCCTGGGCGAGAAGTTTGATGTCCAGGCGTGGGCGCAGGATCTGCGCGGGCACCGGCGCGGGGCCCTGGTCGATGTTGTGGCCGAGGTCCGGGTCGGTGGCGACGTAAGATGGCGCGGAATTTCTACTTATCTGGCGAAGGGAATCTCGGTTCCCTATGCCGATCAAAGTGGGGTTCGCAACGGTGAAGGTGAGCGCAATACGGACCTGCCGCCACAGGCGGGGCTGTGGCGCCTGCCCGCGACGCTGGGACGCGAATACGGCGCGGTCTCGGGGGATCGAAATCCAATCCACCTGTCGGCGCTGAGCGCGAAAGCACTCGGATTCCCGCGCGCCATCGCGCACGGAATGTACACCGCGGCGCGGGCACTTGCGGTAATCGGTCCCGCGCGCGGCGACGCGTTTATCTGGACAGTCGACTTTGCCAAACCCGTACTGCTGCCCGGCACCGTTGCGTTTGGGGTGGAGCGGGGGGCTGCTGGCGACGCAGAAGTATCGAAGGGCGGCGCGACGGCCTTTGATGCTGAAGCGGAGTGGCGTTACGCCGGGTGGAATCCGAAAAAGGGCGACTTGCACTTTACCGGCTCGGTCCGCCGGCGGGGCTAAATCAATTACCGATCTTGCGAGCCCTGAAAAGCCGACTAAGTTTTGGCTGCGGGTGCCATGTCATAAGCCCATTGTTGCGTAAAGCGCAACGAGTGTTGCAGAAAATGCAACGAAGCTAGTTAACGCGTTCGGCAAGCACTGAGGTAAAGAACTTCAAGCCGTCGGGTTTCGCCGGAAGTTTTGTATCAGGATCGGCAGGAGTAAAACCCGCTTCGATGGACTGCTCGGGGCTGGCAATGATGCCCAGCACATTCCCTGGCTCGTTCCGAACGGCTGCTATGGCGCTAGTCGAACCGATTGGATCGTTTACGAATCGGGCGACTATCTGATTTTCACTCTCGAGCCGCGTGATGGTTTGAGCGTCAGCGACGAACGCCCCCGCTTTCGTGCGCACGGGTAGCACGATTTCTTCGCCCGCTTGGAATGCGGAGGTAAAGGGAGTAGCAGTGTTTTCGAACCGCAAGCACGCATCAACACACTCGAACCGCGCGCTGGCGTTAGTAACTAGCGCCCCCGGCAGCAGGCCGGCTTCACATAAAATTTGGAATCCATTGTTGATCCCTAAAACTGGTAAACCACTCTCCGCAGCCGATGCAACGCGCGTCATGATCGGCGCATGGGCGGCAAGCGCACCGGGCCGCAAGTAATTACCGTGGGCGGCACCACCGGGCAGAACGACCGCGTCCACGCGGGCGAGATTTGCTTCGTTGTGCCAAAGCTCAATTGGTTCTGCCCCCGCTGCTGTTACGGCGGCAGCGGTCTCCCGGTCGTCACTCGTTCCGGGAAAGGTGATGACACCGATACGCATTACAGGGCCTCCACCTTCACAACGTCTTCGATGACGAAGTTGGCGAGTACTTCTTCGGCGACGCGGTGAATGAGTTCTAAGTCTCCTTCAGTCACCTCGCCATCGACTTCAAGTTCAAACCGCTTCCCCTGCCGCACTGAGCGGAAGCGGTCATAGCCCTTTTCCGCCAAGGCCGCGTCGATTGCTTTGCCCTGCGGGTCAAGGATTTCGGGTTTAGGCATGACTTCGACGACTACGCGTCCCATGCGAATTGCTCCAATGTTTTTTGTTGTGAACTAAATGAGCACTCGTAATCTTAGCCACTGGCCCGCGCCTAGAGGCTGGTCACCATGGCCATGAAGAAGCTACTAAAGACAATCACCATAAAGATCCAAAAGATCAAGAACGCGGCACCGATGATTGTTCCGGTGAGGGCAAAACCGCGGCCTGCGGGTTCCTTTTTCAGCGCTATGAGGCCAAAAATTAAAGCCGCCAGCGGGACCAAAAACGTGAAACCGAAGAAGACCGAGACAAGCCCTAAAACCAACGATGTGATGCTCAGTCCGCGCGCTGGAGCCGGCTGATAAACCGGCGGCGGCCCGTAAAAGGGCTGTTGGCCATAACCGGGGTAAGAATGCATCTGCTGCGGCGCCTGCGGCGGCTGCTGGGGAGGTGCCTGCTGGGGCGGTGGCTGATGATATTGGCTGCCCGGTTGCATGTACGGAGGCGGGTTTTGGCTCATGGACACAAACTACCGCGCCGACTTCGCGCCCGTGGCCAACAGCCAACCTAAATAGATGCCCCCAATAACCCCGGTGACAACGCCGACCGGCAAAGTCACATCTGGCCAGGCGTGCAGTGCGACTAAATCACTCACCAGTAAAAGCAGCGCTCCCACCAGCGCGGAGTTCAAAAGCGTAACGCCGGGAGCGCGGGCGATACGGCGCGCGATCTGCGGGGCAGCCAGCGCAATAAAAGCCACCGGCCCGGCCATCGAAACAGCCAGCGCACACAGTGCCACCGCCAGCGCAACTAAGCCGGCCACGGCCTGGGGAACGCGCACACCCAAACCGGTCGCGGCGCCGTCCCCCATTTCTAAGATCCGCAGCGTCCGGCTCGCTCCCAACAGCGGCACTAAAAGGACCCCGAAGCCGATTATGAGCGTGACGACATGCCCCCAGGAGCGGGCGGAGAGGCTGCCAATGAGCCACGACATTGCGCTTTGGGCAGTGGCCAGGTTGGCACGGGTTAGCAGCCACCAGGTGAGGGCGTTTAGCATCGCGCCGATCCCGATTCCCACAATGATGAGGCGGTAGCCCAGTGCGTTGCGGCGAAAAGCGAAAAACCACACGGCCAAGGCGGTGGCAATTCCGCCGGCCAGTGCCCAGCCGGTAAGTGTGACGCCCGTTGCTCCAGCCAGCGTAATTCCGGTGACGGCGCCCGCGGAAGAGCCCTGGGTGAAACCTATTAGTTCGGGCGAGCCCAGGGGATTGCGCACGATGGATTGGAAGATCGCGCCAGAGAGCCCGAATGCGGCGCCCACCCCAATTGCGGTAAGGGCGCGCGGGGCACGGACTTCATTAATTAGGAAAGATTCCGTGCCACCGCCAGCGCCAAATACCGTTGCCACCACCGCTGCGGGATTGATTTGGTAGTCGCCCAGCATCAGCGCGATGATCAGCACAATGAGCATAAGGACGGCGACAATTGCGGCCGTGCGCGCGCTGCGGCGGCGCGTTTTTGGGATCACAGGCGCACCGGTCCGCGGCGAGTAACTAGGGCGATTAGCACGGGGGCTCCCAGGAATGCCGTTACGACGCCCACCTGCAGCTCATTGGGGGAGACAAGAACTCGGCCCAGCACGTCAGCGCTCAGCAGTAATACTGGCGCAGCCAGCATCGACAGTGGCAAAACCCACCGATCATCGGGGCCCGTCAGCGATCGCACGGCATGGGGAACTGCCAGCCCCACGAAAGCGATTGGCCCCACCGCGGCGGTCGCTGCCCCGCACAGCAACGTGACCGCGATCGCAGCTATAGCCCGGACCGCGGTGGGGTTTAAGCCCAAGCCGCGGCTGACGTCGTCCCCAAGCGCCATGATGTTCAGCGGCCAGGCGAGCGCGAGCGCTAGGAGGCCGCCACCGATTATGAACGGCAGAATTTGGGCCAGGACTCCGGCGTCGCGGCCGGTGAGGCTGCCCAGGACCCAAAAGCGGTAGTGGTCCAGCGCGTCGGGGCTAATTAGGGTCGCTGCCCAAACAACGGCCATTAAAACTGCGGAGATGGCGGCTCCGGCCAGAACCAGTTTGACGGGGGTGTTGGCTGCCGAGCCGCGCGAACCAAGGGCGTAAACGGCGCCAGCCGCAAGACCGGCACCTAGGAGTGCGAACCAGATGTAATTGCCGGGCTGGCTGATGCCGAAGACAGAAATTCCGACGACGATGGCAGCGGCGGCCCCGGAGTTAACGCCTAATAAGCCCGGTTCAGCCAGCGGATTGCGGGTGAGAGATTGCATGAGCGCGCCAGCCAGACCCAGCGCAGCGCCGGCGGCAAGGCCCAGCCAGGTGCGCGGCAAGCGCAGATCAAAAATGATTGCCGATTCAGTGGAGGTTTCGGCACTGAAGATTGCGTGCCACGCGGTGGAAAGCGGAATGAATTTCGCGCCCACTAGGACGCTGGCGGCCGTGATGAGCACCAGCGCTGCGATGAGGCCCACAGTAAGGACGAGGCGGCGCGACACAGTCGTCATGTTCTCACGCGGGAGGCATTTTGTGGCGGTGGGCGCGGAGGGCTTACGGCCGGCGGGCGCGCTGGCGGTTAGGAGTTGTCGCTATCGGAGTTGTCGGTGCCGTGTGCTGCGTTAACGGCCTCGACTAGGGGCGGGACGAAAGCCTCCAAACTCCACGGAATGCTCAGCGCCGTCGAAGTGGACACCGCCATAGACAGCTGACGATCCAGCAGCGGCACATAGGCACCGTTCTTGACCGCGGGCAGATCCTGGAAGAGTTCGGAATCTTCGAGCTGGGCCTGCTCCTCTTCGGAGTTAAACCAGGTGACAATAACGTCCGCGTCATCGAGCATGTCGATGTTTTCCAGTGAAATTTCGGCGTAGAACTTCCCCTCGGCCGTGTCCAGGTCGCTCACGGACGGCGCGGGGAACATTCCCAAATCAATGAGCAGGTCAACGCGCGGGTCGCCAGCTAAATAGATTCCAACGGTGCCGTCATCTTGGGAATAAATGAAGGCGAAAGTGGTGCCTGGTAACTCGGCATGCTCGGCGCCGGTGGTGTAGATGAGCTCCTGTGTTTCCGCGATCAATTCTTCAGCTTCCTCGGCCTTGCCCAGCGCCCGGCCGTTGATCAAAGTCTGGTCTTGCCAGGACACCAGCCACGGCGTTTCGGGGTAGGCAACGGTCGGAGCCAACTTGCTGAGTTGATCGTATTCTTCTTGCGTGATCCCAGAGTAGGTCGCCAAGATCAGATCCGGGTTCAGCCCAGCTAGTTCTTCAAGGTTGACTTCGGGCGCGTCGGCATAAACCGAAACATCGGCATCGCTCCCAACGGGCCCGATGGTGTTTCCGTTTCGGGTAATCGCTTCATCAGTCCAGGGCAGGAGGCCATTATCGTCGCCGGCCCACGCGTCTTCGGCGATTCCAACGGGCGTAGTGCCCAGCGCAAGAACCGTGTCCTGGGATGCCCAGCCAAGCGTGACCACGCGGTGGGGTTCAGCCGGGATTTCGGTGGATCCTAAGGCGTGGTCAATCGTGACGGGAAAGGCTCCCCCGCTCTGTGTTGCCGGCGGTGTGGTTTCACGACATTCGCCCTCGGCGGCCGCTTGTGAACAAGCCGTGGCCAACAGCGGGACCAGGGCAGCTGCGGCAACAGCGCGCAGCGCGCGCGAAGCGGTCTTACGTCCAAGAAATGGCACGGATTACTCCAGTTTCTAATGAGCCTGGCGGCTTCAAATAAGTCGGGCGACTTCTGATGAGCCGGGCGACATCACCCAAAGATCGGGATGCGGCTTGGCACGCGGGTGCCTCACACAACTTCGGCGCGACCACGGCGCCAATAGCCCATAAAAGATACCTGGTGGCGATCGATTCCCAAATCGCGCACTAAGAACCTGCGGAGGGTTTTAATCACCTGGGCTTCTCCAGCAAGCCAAGCATAAAAGTCCGGCGGGACGGTGCCGGCGTCAGGGGCCGACGAAGAGGTCTCCCACAGCAAGTCAGAGTCGACATCCACATCTTCCAAATCGCGGCCCTGTTTTGTGGCTGTGCCATTCACGAGTTCTGGCGCAAGTTTGGTGACGACTTTGATGAGGTGATCACCGTGTTCGGATTCATCGCGCGGCAACCAGGTGACGCCGGCACCTGCGGGAGGGACGACGTCCAAAATGTCATCGGCAGAGGGGATCTCAATTACGGCGGAGAGTTCCTGATCGGGGCCGAGTGTGAGGCCCTCGAGGATCGCGCAAATCGCCGGGGCGGCGGTTTCATCGCCAACTAGGAGCATGCGGCGGGCGTCCGGATTGGGGCGCCAGGCGATGCCGCCGGTATCGCCGGGATGGTGCCGGTTCGGGCCGATGATTACGACCGAATCCCCGGGTTGAGCGGTGGCGGCCCAGGTGGTGGCGGGGCCGGCATCGGGATGAATGGCGAAGTCGACGTCAATTTCGTTTGCGTCCGGGCGGGAGGCGCGGACGGTATAGGTGCGCATGGGATTGCGCTCTTCCTCGGGCAGGGAGCGCCAAAACTGGTACCAACTGTCGTCGACGAAGTGCGGGAAGGAGGCTACTCCGCCATCAGCCATGGGGAAGATTATCTTGATGCGCTGGTCATGGCCGCCGGGGGCAAAATCGGCAAAATCATCACCAGTGAAAGTGACGCGCAAAAATGTTGGGCTGATTTGCGCGGTGTTTACAACGGTTGCCGGAAAGCCCCGATAGGCCGGGGCGGTGCGGACGCCGACGTTTGCGGGCGTGGCAACTGACATGAGACCTCTAACAAAAAGTGTGGTTCACCGAAACGTGTTGCTGGTTTTGCCTGCGGCTCGTTGCAGCCGCGCAGTCAATTTCCATGGCGTCCGGTGTCGGGCACCTGACCAAGTATGGCATGCCTAACCTTAGTTGGAAAGGTTTTGCTACACGACTGTTGTGTAATGGGGACGGGGTGGTGGTTGAGCGCCGCGGGGGCGTGTGGTGGTTGCTTGCGCCGGGGATCTGCGAGCCTGGCGTGAAAAAGCGCGGCACGCCTGGTGACGCACCGCGCTTTCCTAATACCTAACTGCTAGTCGTTGCGATGGCTGTGTTCGCCACCTTCAACTTTCGCTTCGCGGGGCTGAGCTTCAGCACCCTTGCGGCCAGCATCATGCGGATCAGCAGCATTCTGACTGCCGAAGGAGCCAGTGCTTGCCTGGCCACCCTTACTGGCCTGTTGTTCCGTGTCACTACGATTTCCGAACTGGCCGGGATTATTCTTGTCAGCCATTTTGTCCTCCTAGCGTCGTACGGAGTCCCCGGATTTCCGGGATAACGTCTTCGACGCTAAGACCGCTCTGGGGGCCATGCAACTGGGAGGCGCTTCTCATTTTTTCAAGTGGCGAAGCAGTGATTCGCACTTATTATGCGCGCGAGGTAACTGGTGATTTTCGTTGGTGTTTTCCGGAAAATTTGAAGTGGTTCTCTTCTTGGCAGAAGTGAGTTTGGCGGGGTTCTGACGGAACCCCCTAGATTTTCCGTTGATAATCGCGGCTTTAAGGCACTCCAGTCACTGAAGCGCACTGGGTTTAGTTCCGGTGTTTTTTGAGAGGATTGGAACTATGCCTAAGAGATATCCGAAGTCGTTTAAGGATCGGGCGGTTCGCATGGTGGCGGATCGGCTGGAAGATGAGGATGCGCCTTCGCAGTATGCGGTGGTTAGCGAGATCGCTCCGAAGTTGGGGATTGCTACTGAGACGTTGCGGCGTTGGTTCGTTCAAGCTGAGGTAGATGCGGGTAAGAAACCTGGTGTGTCTTCTGATGAGCAGGCCCAGATTCGCAGGCTGAAGCGAGAAAACGCGGAGTTGCGGCGCGCGAATGAGATCCTGAAGACTGCATCGGCTTTTTTCGCAGCGGAACTCGACCGTCCCACGACGAAATGATCCGATACATCGACTTGTATCGCGACCAGTTCGGGGTCGAGGCCATCTGTGTCACTTTGAGGGCCACAGAGCGTGGGTTCATCACGTCCCGGGGCTACCGGGCCGCTAAAACCCGGCCTGCTAGTGAGCGAGCACGCCAAGATGCAGCGCTAATCCCGATATTGAAGGATCTCCATCAAGCAAATTATGGGGTTTATGGAGTGCGGAAGATGTGGCATGCCATGGCTAGGGCTGGGTGGATGATTGGACGGGACCAGTGCGCGCGTTTGATGCGCAAAGCCGGGATAAGTGGCGTGATCCGGGGCCGAAAACCCCGCACCACTATCAGCACGAAAGAACCTGATGACCGCTTAGATTTGGTCAATCGCAACTTCAAGGTCCGTCGCCCGAATCGGCTTTGGGTGGCTGATATTACCTATGTCCGGACCACGGCCGGGTTTTGTTATACCGCGTTCATCACCGACACCTATTCTCGCCGCATCGTCGGGTGGGCCACCAGATCAACAATGCGCACCGACGCGCTGCCGTTGGAAGCATTAGAACATGCCCTTATTGCGGCGAAAGACCAAGCCCTAGGCGGTTTGGATGGGCTAATTCATCACTCGGATCGCGGGTGTCAATATGTCAGTATTCGCTACACCGAACATTTAGCTAAAGCAGGAATCAACGCCTCAGTTGGAAGCGCTGGCGATGCTTATGACAACGCCCTGGCTGAGACCGTTAACGGCCTATATAAAACCGAGCTGATCTACGCCAGGCCAGCCTGGCCGTCGGTGACGGAAGTGGAATTCCAGACCATGAATTGGGTCCACTGGTGGAATAACATCCGTTTACATCAAGGCCTGGATTATCGGACTCCAGCAGAGGCCGAAGCGGCCTATTATGAAACCCAAGCTCGGGCACTTGCCCCAGCATAAGAAGCGGAACTAAACCCAGTGCGCTTCACCGCCGCAGCACCACCGCCGCCAGCAGAAGCGTCACCAAAACCGTCACCGGACTCATCAACGCTCACTGTGCTTTCACCTCCCCAAACCGTTTTGACCTTGCCTCTTTGCTTAACCAAAGCCTATCGAACACCTGTTCGAATAGCAATAGTCAAATCAACGATTTTCCGCACTACACCGCGCCAAACCCCCACCCCAACTGATCCACAACCACCCACCAACCAGACCAATCCACAGCGCAAGAAAGGTCACTTGATTTAAGTGAGTTAACAGGGATAATCCGTCGTCGCCGCCCACATCAGTCACCGCGCACCTCACTCGCCGCGCAAGATCCGCCCCACTCGCTCAATCCGCGCGCTTAGGTCGCGCTCGAAGCCGCGATCGGTGGGCTGGTAGTAATCCGCGCCGATGAGTTCATCGGGCAGATACTGCTGCTGGGCAATACCGTGCGGAAAATGATGCGCGTATTTGTATTCTTTGCCATGCCCAAGCTTCTTCGCACCGGCGTAATGCGTATCGCGTAAATGGACCGGTACCGCGCCGGCTTTCCCTTCCCGCACATCGGCCAAAGCGGCATCGATAGCCTTATAAGCAGCATTCGACTTGGGCGCCAGCGCCAGATGCACAGCCGCCTGTGACAGCACAATCCGAGCTTCGGGCATCCCAATAAAAGAAACTGCCTGCATCGCCGCGACCGCGGTTTGAAGCGATGTGGGATCAGCCATACCGATGTCTTCGGACGCTGAAATAACCAGGCGCCGGGCGATGAAGCGCGGATCCTCACCGGCAGCGATCATGCGGGCGAGATAGTGCAGCGCAGCGTTGACGTCCGAACCTCGAATCGACTTAATCAGCGCGCTGGCAACGTCATAGTGCTGATCCCCAGCTCGGTCATAGCGCACCGCAGCCACATCGGCGGCGCGCTCCACATCCTCCACGGTAATCGCAACGGGCTCAGACGCCCCCTCGCCAGTAAAATCTCCTGAAAGCACCGAACCCGCCGCTGCTTCTAGTACGGTCAGCGCCCGCCGCGCGTCTCCCGAAGCCATCCGCACCAGGTGATCCAGCGCTTCTGAAGTCAATTCCACCTTCCCCGCCAAGCCGCGCTCATCTGTTACTGCACGGTTAAGCAGGTCGGTTATGTCGTCGTCCTCAAGCGGATGCAACGTGAGTAATAGCGAACGCGACAGCAACGGCGCAACCACGGTGAATGACGGGTTTTCAGTCGTGGCCGCGATGAGTGTGACCCAGCGATTTTCAACGCTGGGCAACAGCGCGTCTTGTTGCGTGCGCGAAAACCGGTGGACCTCATCGACGAACAACACAGTTTCGGCCCCGCCCGTTGCCAGGTGACGCCGGGCGTCCTCGACGACTGCGCGCACGTCCTTAACTCCCGCAGTGACGGCTGAAAGCTCGACAAAACGGCGATCTGCCGCGCGCGCAACTAAATACGCAAGGGTTGTCTTTCCCGTTCCCGGCGGCCCCCACAACACCACCGACGCCGGTCCGGCAGGAGAACCGGATTCCTGGGCCGCAACCAAGCGATGCAGCGGCGAACCGGGCGTCAAAAGATGCTGTTGGCCCACAATCTCGTCAAGACTGGCCGGGCGCATCCGTACCGCCAAAGGCGCGTGCGCGAATAGATCGGCACGTCCCCCAACACCGCCGGCCTCCGGCACCGGATTCGTTGCCGCATCAAACAAGTCCATGCCATTAGCCTAGGCCGCCCGGGCCAAGCGTTAAAACGCGGTGAAGTGTGGAATCCTTTAGATGTGATGCGTTCGCTTGGCCAGCACATTTCACGCCGTCCTCGCCTCATCGCCCTCGTGTGGGTCGCCGCCACCGTGCTTGCGTTTGCAATTGCGCTGGGGGGCGTGGGAGGAGACGGGCTTTTTGCACGCCTTTCTGGCGGAGTTCCGCCAATTCCGGGTGCCGAATCGCAGGTCGCCACCGACATTATTGAAGCGGAAGCCACCGAGGGGCCAGCCATTACCTTGGCGACCCACCACATTGACCCTTCCGATAATGATTTAGCGGAACTGCTAGCTAGTGTGCGCGGTGACATAGAGCAGATCCCCGGCGTGCTGTCAGTTGTGGACCCCACCGCCCTACCCGAGGGTGTGGAAAACCCAGTTGGCGAGCCCCTTCTTGCCGCCGATGGCACCGGGCTGCTACTCATCGCCACGACGAGCGCCCACCTCGATGCCGATGCATCCACCGAAACGATTGAACAGGTCGCCAAGCGCCTGCACGCGGCGGAAAAAGAAATTATCACCCTGGCGCCCGACGCTGAAACCCACGTCGGCGGCTCCAGCCTCATCGCCGACGACATCATCAACCAAATCAAAACCGACCTAATCCGCAGCGAAGCCATCGCCCTGCCACTCAGCCTGGTGATCATGCTCGTGGTTTTCGGTGGGTTCCTCGCCGCTGGAATGCCGCTGCTCGGCGCGCTCAGCTCGATTGCCGCCGGCTTATTCTCGATCTACGCCTTAACCCACTTCATGGACGTCGACTCCGCCGTGGTTAACGTCGCCTCCGTGCTCGGACTGGGCCTATCAATCGACTACGCCCTCCTCATCGTCTCCCGCTATCGCGAGGAGTTACGTCGGGCAATGGCGAAAATTGAGGACGACGACCCGCACCTTAAATACGCACGTGGCACTGATCCGGTGGTGCGGGAGGCACTGGCCCGAACCATGGCTTCTGCGGGACGCACAGTCAGCTTTTCCAGCCTGATTGTGGCAATTTCGCTCAGCGGTTTACTGGTCTTTACCCCGTCGATGTTGAAAGCCATATCGATCGCGTCGATGGCGGTGGTCCTCGTGGCACTGCTGACGGCGCTGACGCTGGTTCCAGCGCTACTCGCGCTTACGGGCCGGCGACTTTTGGAGCCCAGTCCAATTAGACGCATACCGGTGCTCGGACGCCTAACTGGCAGATTTGGGGATACCGCCCCGGAAGAGGGTGTGTTTTCCTCCCTTGCCAAATGGACGCAGCGCCGCCCCTGGCTGGTGATGATTGGTGCCATCGTGGTGCTCGCAGGGCTCGCTGTTCCACTCACACACCTGCAACTGCGCAACACCGCGGCGGAGATGCTGCCCACACAGTCGGAGCAGCGTGAGTTCCTTCAACTCATGACGGAGCAGTACCCGCAAGCCACGCAACCGGAAATCACTGTCGTGGCCGACACCAGCATTGAAGAGGCTGAAGGTTGGGCGGCCTCGCTGGAGAGCTTGGATAACGTAGCTGCCGTCCACCCGCCCCAAGCCCTGGGAACATACGTGGGCGTGATGTTGCAGGTAAGCCCGCAGGTAGGAGATACGGCCGCGGCTGAGCGCGACATTGTGGAAGAACTGCGCGCCGATCGGCCCGATTTTGATACGTGGGTAACAGGTACCGCGGCGCAAGAACTCGACTTCTCCCAAGCCTTAAGGGATGGCGCTCCGGCCGCGTTCTCCATAGTGATTCTGGCGACGCTAATTTTGCTCTTTTTCATGACCGGATCGGTGATTCTGCCCTTTAAGGCCCTCATTATTAACGTGTTCTCGCTGGCTGCGGCACTGGGTGTATTGGTATGGGTATTCCAAGATGGGCACTTGGAGGGTTTGCTGGGCTTCACGTCCACCGGTGGCGTGGAGACCTATGTCGTGGCCGTAGTGGTGGCGTTTGGGTTTGGGCTGGCCATGGACTATGAGGTTTTCTTACTCTCGCGTATTCAAGAAGCACATGAGGGCGCTGGAGGCTATGAGGCCGGCGTTTCAGATGACGCCGCCGTGCGAAAGGGATTACAGCGCTCGGGACGAATTATCACCGCTGCCGCGCTGATTTTGGTTGTTGTCTTCTCGGGCTTTGTCACCGGAGAACTGCAAGTGATTAAACAGGCCGGTGTCGCGCTGGCCGTAGCGATTGCGGTGGACGCCACCCTGGTACGCATGCTGCTGGTACCCGCGACCATGACGCTGCTGGGCAAATGGAACTGGTGGGCGCCGAAGAAACTGCGTAAGTTCCATTCGCGATTTGGATTCAAGCAACGCGTTGATAAATAGGCGGCGGTGCGGGGGACGCCGTTGCAGTCGCCTCCGCCGCTGCGGCTGAGCGCAACATTCGCCGCTACTTCAGAAAATCGACTACCCCCACGGCATGAAACTCTCCCCCCGGCACCTCGGGAACAAATCACACTCCCGGGCGGTTAGGATAGTTGAAAGTTGCACTATCTGGGAAGATGCACGACGACAGCGTCAACAAATGGAACCTTAAGCTCACGGACGGTGTACCCATGCAGTTCGGAATCTTCAGCGTCGGTGATGTGACGACGGACCCGACAACGGGCCGCACTCCCACCGAAACTGAGCGCATCCGCGCGATCCTTCGGATCGCACAAAAGGCCGAAGAGGTTGGACTGGATGTGTTTGCCACCGGCGAGCACCACAATCCACCGTTCGTACCGTCCTCCCCTACCACGATGCTCGGATATATCGCGGCCAAGACTGAGCGGCTTCTGCTCTCCACCGCAACGACGCTGATCACTACCAATGATCCCGTCAAGATCGCTGAAGATTACGCGATGCTCCAAGTAATTGCTGATGGCCGCGTTGATTTAATGATGGGCCGAGGCAATACCGGGCCGGTCTATCCCTGGTTTGGGCAAGACATTCGCCAAGGCATCCCACTCGCAATTGAAAACTATGCCCTGCTGCGCAAGCTCTGGGATGAAGAAGTCGTGAATTGGGAGGGCAAGTTCCGCACGCCGCTGCAGGGGTTCACGTCTACGCCCCGCCCGTTAGATGACACGCCCCCGTTCGTGTGGCACGGCTCCATCCGCAGCCCCGAAATTGCCGAGCAGGCCGCCTACTACGGTGACGGTTTCTTTGCTAATCACATCTTTTGGCCCGCTGACCATTTCAAACGGCTGATTACCTACTATCGGCGCCGGTATGAACACTACGGGCATGGCAGCGCCGATCAAGCGATCGTGGGTCTGGGCGGGCAGGTGTTTATGCGCAAGAATTCTCAAGATGCGGTGCGCGAGTTCCGACCCTATTTCGACAACGCCCCGGTCTATGGCCACGGTCCCTCACTGGAAGAGTTCACTGAACAAACACCGCTGACCGTGGGCTCACCCCAGGAAGTAATTGACCGCACGCTGACGTTCCGCGAAACCTTCGGTGATTATCAGCGGCAACTTTTCCTAATGGACCACGCGGGCCTACCGCTAAAAACGGTTCTAGAACAACTGGACTTACTTGGCGAAGAGGTCGTGCCCGTGCTGCGCAAAGAGTTTGACTCGCTGCGACCGGCACACGTACCCACCGCCCCCACGCATGAAACTCTCGTAGCGCACCGCAGGATAAGGAAGTGAAGTAAATAATGGAAAAGCGCCACATCGTCGTACTGACCGCGGGACTAAATCAGCCCTCCTCGTCCCGCATGCTGGCCGACGCGCTAGCACAATCAACCGGCGCCGCATTAGAAAAAGCCGGCGTCGAGGCGGAATTTACGACGGTTGAACTGCGCGAACACGCCCACGCCGTCACCGACATGCTCCTGACGCGTTTTCCCAGCGCAGAATTGCGTGAAGTCATGGATCAGGTCAAAGCAGCAGACGGCGTTATTGCCGTAACTCCAATTTTTACGGCCGGCCCCTCCGGAATTTTCAAGTCCTTCGTCGATCTGTTCACCACTGAGGACTTTGACGGCAAGCCCGCACTTCTGGGCGCGACCGGCGGCAGCGCGCGCCACACACTCGTGTTGGAATCAGCGATCCGCCCGCTGTTTACCTATCTACGCGCCGACCTGGCCACCACCGCGGTGTTTGCAGCGACAGACGACTGGTCGGGAACCGATGAAGCAAATCCGTTGCCCGAGCGGATCAACCGAGCCGGGGCGGAATTTGCGCGCATTGTCAGCAACTACACCAACCCCGGCGCATTTGATGAATTTGCCGCCGCACCGGATTTCCTGGATTTGCTCCAGAGCTAGCGCAGCCCCTTGATCTTGCGCCGCGCCTTATCCTTGACCTCGATCTTGCGCCGCAGCTCGTTATTGACCTTGATCTTCGGCGGCGCCCGCTTCCGCCGCGCCCACTTCGTCCCCGTCCTCGTCCGCTTCCTCTGGCTCGGCATCCACACCGGCTTCAGCGCGCTGTTCTTCAGTAATTGGAGCGGGGGCGTCGGTGAGCGGATCCACCCCACCACCGGTCTTCGGGAACGCAATAACTTCGCGAATGGAATCCGCACCCGCCAGCAGCGCCACGATCCGGTCCCAACCAAAAGCGATTCCACCGTGGGGCGGCGCGCCATAGGAAAAGGCGTCTAGTAAGAAGCCAAACTTCTCCTGGGCCTCTTCGCCACTTATCCCCATCACCTTAAAGACGCGTTCTTGCACATCTTTGCGGTGAATACGGATTGAACCGCCGCCGATTTCGTTACCGTTGCACACAATGTCATACGCATAGGCCAATGCGTTGCCCGGATCAGAATCGAAACTGTCTTCCCATTCGGGCTTGGGCGCAGTGAAAGCGTGGTGAACCGCCGTCCAAGCCCCCGACCCCACGGCGACGTCGTCCGTCTCGCCAGCCGGCTCAAAGAGCGGGGCGTCAACTACCCACACAAAAGACCACTCGTCGTCCTTAATCATTCCGATGCGGTTGGCGATCTCGACGCGCGCCGCTCCGAGCAACGCGCGAGAGGCCTTGACCTCACCAGCGGCAAAGAAGATGCAGTCCCCCGGCTCGGCGCCGACTTTTGCAGCCAGGCCCGCCCGCTCTGGTTCGCTTAAGTTTTTGGCCACCGGGCCGCCCAGCTCACCGTCTTCGCCAATCAGGACGTATGCCAGGCCGCGGGCGCCGCGCTGTTTGGCCCACTCCTGCCAGGCGTCAAGTTGCCGGCGCGGTTGGGACCCGCCACCGGGCATAACCACGGCCCCCACGTACGGAGCTTGGAAAACGCGGAAGGGAGTATCGGCGAAGTACTCGGTCAGCTCCGTTAGCTCCAGATCAAAGCGCAGATCCGGTTTATCGGTGCCGTAGCGGGCCATGGCATCGGCGTAGGTGATGCGCTCGATTGGCAAGGAGACCTCGTAGCCAGCCGTGGCCCACACCTCGCGCAGCAGGTCTTCAGCCAGCGCGATGACGTCGTCCTGTTCGACGAAGCTCATCTCCACATCCAGCTGGGTGAATTCGGGCTGCCGGTCGGCGCGGAAGTCCTCATCGCGGTAGCAGCGCGCTATTTGGTAGTACCGTTCCATTCCCGCGACCATCAGCAACTGCTTAAACAGCTGCGGGGATTGCGGCAGCGCGTACCAACTGCCCGGACGCAGCCGCGCCGGAACGAGGAAGTCCCGGGCCCCTTCGGGAGTTGAGCGCGTAAGCGTCGGTGTTTCCACCTCTACAAACTCATGGTTGTCAAGCACCCGGCGCGCAGCCTGGTTCACCTTCGACCGCAGCCGCAGCGCCTGGGCCGGGCCCTCCCGCCGCAGGTCCAGGTAGCGATATTTCAGACGCGCCTCTTCGCTGATGGTTCCCGTGTCATCCCCATCTGATGTCACCTGGAAGGGCAGTGGAACGGATTCATTAAGGACGACGACCGTATCGGCCATGAGTTCGACCTCGCCCGTGGCGATGGCCGGGTTCTCATTGCCCTCGGGGCGGCGGCTGACCTCACCCGTGACCTGGAGGACGAATTCGGAACGCAGGGTGTGGCCGATCTCTTCGCGCACCACAACCTGCATGACACCCGAAGCGTCACGCAGATCAACGAATGTCACTCCGCCGTGATCCCGCCGGCGCGCTACCCAGCCAGCAAGGGTGACGGTGGTGCCAATGTGTTCGGCGCGTAATGTTCCGGCCTCGTGAGTGCGCAGCACGGTGGTCCTTCCAATGAACTGTGTTATTGCGAGTAACTCTTAATTACGAACTGTGTTGTTAATGCTTAAAATTTTCAGAAATGCGGCTATAAAAACCAGAGTTATTTCCAAGTTCCCGAGTCTAGTGCCCCACCGAAATTTTTATGCTTCGGCTGCTTCAATGCGCGGGCGTAAATCCGCAACCGGAGGATTCCATGTCGCCGCGTCAGCCGCCTCCTGATCTCCAGATCGAATGTCTTTAACCTGGTCGCTGCCATCATCACCGGCACCGACAAACCACACAAACGGGATCCCGCGGCGGTCAGCGTATCGAATCTGGCGGCCAAACTTGGCGGCATTTGGCGACGTCTCAGCCGCAATTCCCCGATCACGCAGCGTGCTGGCAATCCGGTTCGAGGCAGCGCGCTCATCTTCTGAGTTGACGGCAACCAGGACGGCTGTAGGTACCGAACGGGAAAGCGTTACGAGTTCTTGTCGGAAAAGCCGAGAGAGCAGGCGGGAAAGCCCGATAGACATGCCAACCCCCGGGTAGGTGTTCTTACCATCTGAGGCCAATTCGTCATAGCGGCCGCCAGAACAGATCGAACCCAAATCTTCATGGCCGACCAACTCGGTTTCGTAGACCGAACCCGTGTAGTAATCCAGACCGCGCGCGACCGACATATCAGCGATCACAATGCCCGCTAAGTCGTCCTGGGCCGCATCGAGCAGCTGAGCCAGCTCACTTAAGCCCAGTTCCAGAAGTTCAGATTCGACACCGTAGCGCTGGGCCACCGCGCGGACATCATCAACGACCGCCGAGGTCACCCCCGTGATCTGTGCCAATTCCAAGCAGGCCTGTGCCTGCTTGGCCGATGCCCCAGCCTCGCTTTGCAGCAGCTGCGCCACGGCATCGGGACCAATCTTGGCGAGCTTGTCAATGGACCGCAGCACCTCTTGGGTATCTGACAGGCCCAGGCCCTGGTAAAACCCTTCGGCAACGCGCCGATTGTTGATGCGCATCCGGATGGGCGGAATCGGTAACTTTGCCAGTGCCTTGGCCATAACCAGTGGAACTTCCACCTCGAAGTGATACGGCAGTTTATCCGCGCCGATAACATCAATATCGACTTGATAAAACTCGCGGAAACGCCCCTCCTGGGGTCGCTCCCCGCGCCAAACCTTTTGAATCTGATAGCGCTTAAACGGGAACTGGAGCTTCCCCGCGTTCTCCAGCACATACCGCGCCAGCGGCACGGTGAGGTCGAAGTGCAACCCGAGTTGGCTCTGGTCAACTTGCGAGCTCGGGGCAGCTTCCGCACTGAGCTGGTCCTCATCCTCGTGGAGCCGGCGCAGCACGTAGACCTCTTTGGAGGTTTCCCCCTTACTAAGCAGTTGTTCTACCGGCTCCACCGCGCGCGTTTCCAGCGGAACGTATCCGTGCAGTTCGAATACCTTCTGCAGCTGTGCCAGCAACTGCTGCTCGATCATGCGCTGGGACGGTAACCACTCCGGAAAACCCGACAGGGCTGTGGGACGTGCCATTTTCAAAAACTCTTCTCGTCTATTAATGCCTATAAAGTGCTAATCAACATCAAAAAGCTGCTTGGTGCCATAAGGTGCTTGGACGCCGTTAAGCAACGCCGACGCCGTTTGCAACCCTAAAATCAACTGCGCGCAGCCAACCACGGGTTCGCAGCAAATTCGCGCTCCAAAATTGAAGCTGGGCCGTGACCGGACAAAATTGCTGAATCCGCAACGAGTTCGGTGCGAATCATTTCCAAAGACGTCGCCATGGCTTCGGGTGAGCTCACGGGGAAATCCGTGCGGCCGATCGTTCCCGCGAACAGCACATCTCCAGTAAAGACTGTCCGGCTGCACTGTACGAAGTTGGACAGGTCGTCCTGCGGGCTGGTCAGCAGTGTCGAGTGTTCTCCCGGCGCACCAGCCACGTCGATCAAAATCGATCCTCCGGTATGCCCGGGGGCGTGTCGAAAGACGACATCGAGCCCAACTCCCATGAGCGCACCTACGGAAGAGACGCCGTCCGTAATTTCTTGCACGCGATCCGGCTCCAACCAGGCCTTGCCCGCAAAAGCCGGCTCAAGCATGCGGCGCAAATCACCGTCCACACCCGCCCACGGGTCAGTCAACAAGTGCCGATCGGCGTGATGAATCCACAGGGGCACATTGAAGCGGGCACACATTTGCGGCGCATCATAAATGTGGTCCAGATGGCCGTGGCTGGCGATTACCGCGCGTACCTGCAGGTCGTGATGTTCGACCACCTCGGCTACTGCGTCCACCGTGCCCAAGCCCGGGTCAATGATGATCGCCGGTGACTGCGGGGCGGGCGCAACGATGTAGCAATTGGCATCCAGCGCGCGCGAAGGAACCGTAATAACTAGCACCAGGCCAGCCTATCGCCCGCAAAAAGCGCAACTCGATACCGGACTGTTACCCGAACGTGCCCAGGAAAACACTTTTCCCCTCTAGACTGTCTCGGGGTTGTTTTTCCTGCCCGAACCAGGGCGATAACTAACCTGGGCAAAAATTAAGTGGAGGTTTTGTGGCTAAGGCCAAGCAGGATCGTGCGCGAGCTAGAGAAAAGGCGGAGCGCCGCGAGGAATACCGGGCGAATGCGCGTAAACGCCGCCAGCGCACCATGGCCTTGGTATTGGCGGCGCTGCTGGGTTTGAGCGGATTGGGAACAGTCACCGTGCTGCTCATGAATCCCAGCGATTCTGCTAGTGAAACGCCCATCCCACCCCCGGTTGATAACCCCTCGGGTGATGCTGCGGGTGACAGCCCCTGCCCCGTTCCGGAGGATCTCGTAGCCGAGCCAGCCTTCCAGCTCGATGCAGCGCCCGACCCCGAAAAAGCTGAAGACCGGGACTGGACGGGAACGATTGCCACAAGTTGTGGCGATATTGAGGTGACACTTGACGGCGCGGCCGCACCGCAGGCAGTTGCGTCTTTCGTTGAACTTTCCAATAACGGTTTCTATGACAACACCGCCTGCCATCGATTGACGACGTCTGGAATATTCGTCCTGCAGTGCGGTGACCCCACCGGTATGGGCACCGGCGGGCCGGGCTATACCTATGGTCCGATTGAAAACGCACCCGAAGACGATGTTTATCCCGCCGGCACGCTCGCCATGGCACGGATGGGCGGGGACGCCGAGTCGATGGGTTCGCAATTTTTCATTACCTATGAGGATTCTCAAATTCCATCGGATGAAGCCGGTGGTTACACGGTCCTAGGCCAGGTCACCTCTGGTCTAGAGATTGTCAGTAAGATTGCCGAAGGCGGACTCGCCGCCGACGGCGTGGCTCCGCAATGGCCGATCGCGATCGAAAAGGTGGCACTTCAGTGACCTCCCATACCCCTGACCCGTCAAAGCAGACAAGTCGAGACGAAGCCCCGGAGGCGGCGCAGACTGCGAGCCCCGAAGCGGCGCAGACTCCAACACCCGAGGCGACGCAGACTGCGAAACCCGAGGCTGCCGCCGCGGCTGAGGCTGCGCCGAAAGCCGAGCCAGCCGCGGGTCCGACACCGCCCAAACCCTCGGCGGTACCCAAGCCATCGGCCCTGCCGAAACCCTCGGCTCTGCCCCGTCCCCCGGCGGGCAAAAAGGCAGCAAAGAAGACTGATACAGGGACCACGCCCGCAACGCCGGTTGCACCGGTGACGCCCCCAGTTGATGAAGCCGCCGCGGATGAGGCGGCCAAGTTTGGTCGCGTCGATGCGGAAGGCAATGTCTTTGTTAAGGACGGCGACACGGAACGTGCCGTAGGCCAGTTTCCCGGGGTGCAGGAGCGCGAAGCCCTCCAGCTCTACATCACCCGCTACCTCGACCTGGTAGCGCAGTTGCGGCTATTTGAAACCCGCCTTGCCACCGTCAGTGACCTGAGTGTGGGCGAAATTGACACCACATTGCGGCAGCTGCGCGAGCAACTACAGGAGCCAGCCGCTGTCGGCGATCTGCCGGCACTGCGGGAGCTGTTGAACAAGGTAAACGAGGCCGCTAAGGAGCGGCGCGCCGCGATCGAAGCGGAGCGCCAGGCCGCAAAAGAACGCGCCGTTGTCGATCGGACAAAAATCGTCGAGGCCGCCGAAAAGTTAGCAGCGACAGATCCCGCGAAAATCCAGTGGCGCCAATCCGGTGATGCGCTCAAGAACCTCCTCGAAGACTGGAAGGCTGCGCAGCGACGCGGTCCGCGCATTGACAAGCCAACCGAGGATGCGCTGTGGAAGCGTTTCTCGGCGGCTCGCACGACGTTTGACCGCTCTAAGCGCCACTTCTTTGCTGATCTATCACGACGCAATGCGGAAGCGAAGGCGGCGAAAACCAAGCTCGTTGAAGAGGCCGAAAAGATCTCGGACTCGACTAACTGGGGCGAAACGGCCCGCGCCTACCGCGATCTAATGAATCAGTGGCGCAAGGCCGGCCATGCCGGGCGTCGAGACGACGACGCGCTGTGGGCGCGCTTCCGGGCCGCACAAGATAAGTTCTTCGGTGCCCGCAATGCGGTACTCGAAGAAGAAAACGCCCAGTTCACCGCCAACCTTGAGGTAAAGCGCGAGCTATTAACCGAAGCCGAGGCGCTCTTGCCGGTTAAGGATCTTAAGAAAGCACGCGCGGGCTTGCGCTCGGTGCAAGAGCGCTGGGATGAGGCTGGAAAAGTTCCGCGGGAAAACATGCGCGAGGTGGAGGGCCGCCTGCGCGCAGTTGTCGACGCCGTACGCGCTGCCGAGCAGGAAGAATGGCAGCGGTCCAACCCCGAGACTCGAGCGCGAGCTGAAGGTGCCGCCGCACAACTCCAAGAGTCGCTTAGGCAGTTGGAAGATGAACTGGCGGCCGCTGAGGCTTCCGGTGACGCGAAAGCCGCCGAGCAAGCACGCGAGGCTCTAAAGGTGCGCCGCTCTTGGATGGAACAGATTAGCCAGTTCGCTAGCGAGGACTGACCCGGCACACAGGGCTGGCACAGCACAAGGGACTAGCCCGGCCGCATCTGGCAAACGGCTTATCCACAATTTGGCAGCGGCGGGTTCCGCCTTTATCGTCCAATGCGCACGATAGAGGTATGCCGCTTCCAATCATTGTCGCTGGAGCCGAAATTGGGCCGGAGCCGGTTGTGCATCAAATGGCGCAGGAAAAGGCCATTCTCCCGCTGTTCTACGATCACTATTTGATCGGGATGCTTCCCAGCACGCCGGCTTTGCGTGCCCAGGCCGGCGCCTATTTCGCTCCGCGCGGAGCAGTCTTGAGCTTGCGCACTGCCGCGTGGGTGTATTTGGGTGGCTTGCCGCCCAAATACGTGTCAGTGATCATGGAACCGGGCACTTCACCTGTGGGGCGCAAGTGGGATGTGCGGGCGGTGCGAACAACCATTAGCGCCAGGTCAGTCCACTTCGTTGACGGCGTTGCAGTAACCAGCCCCGAGCAAACCGTCGCCGATCTCGCACGTCTGGAGCGCGCCGAAATAGCCGTTCCGGTCATTCAGGAACTGAAAGATTACGGCGTGGATCTCCGAACCTCAATCCGCATGGTTCCCGATGCACAGCGCAATGGCCACCATGCTCGCGATCTAATTCAGGCACTAGCTAAGTGAATTTGCGGGATAAAGCGCCACAGGTTGTGAAGCAGTTCCGCCAAGAACATCTAGTTGCTGGACGGCATTTCCTCAGTCATATCAGCCTGGTCCCCCGTAATCCGGTTGACGTCGAAGACTCCCTCGACGTTGCGCACGGCGGTGTTGATGTGACCCAGGTGCGTGGGGTCGCCCATTTCGAAGACAAACCGCAAAATCGCTACCCGGTCGCGCGTGGTGGTGACGGAGGCGGACAAAATTGACACGTGATGGTCAGAAAGTACCCGGGTGACGTCCGAAAGCAGACCCGAACGGTCCAGGGCTTCCACCTGTATCTGCACCAGGAAGACGGAATCTACGGTAGGCGCCCACTCGACGTCCACAATTCTTTCTGGCTGCTGTTCTAACACCTTCATATTCGCGCAGTCGGTGCGATGGACCGAGATGCCGCTTCCGCGCGTGACGAATCCCGCGATGGGATCACCCGGAACCGGGGTGCAGCACCGCGCGAGTTTGATCCAGACATCATCGACGCCCTTGACCACCACGCCCGGATCACCGGTGCGCCCGCGGCGCTGCTCCCCGGGCATTGTCGCTTCGGCCAAGTCCTCTTCGGTGCTGCTCTCGCCACCCAGTGCGGCCACGAGACGCCGCACGATGGTGGAGGCTTGAACGTGCCCCTCGCCCACGGCGCCATAGAGTGCGGAGACGTCGGCGTATTTCATGTCGGTCGCCAGGCTTACCAGCGACTCATGGGTCATTAAGCGCTGGATGGGCAGGTTCTCTTTGCGCATTGCCTTGGCGATGCGATCCTTGCCCCGCTCTATCGCCTCTTCCCGGCGTTCCTTAGAGAACCAGTGCTTGATCTTGTTGCGGGCTCGCGGGCTGCGCACGAACGTGAGCCAGTCGCGGCTCGGCCCGGCTGATTCGCTCTTCGATGTGAAAATTTCAACGACGTCACCGTTTTCGAGCGTCGACTCGAGAGCAACGAGGCGACCATTTACCCGCGCGCCCATCGTGTGGTGGCCCACTTCAGTATGAACCGAATACGCGAAGTCAACCGGGGTGGATCCAGCTGGCAGTGCCATAACGTCGCCCTTGGGCGTGAAGACGTAAACCTCCGCGGAACCAATTTCAAAACGGAGCGAATCAAGGAACTCGCTGGGATCAGTGGTTTCCCGCTGCCAGTCCAGCACCTGGCGCAACCAAGCCATCTGGGTTGCGGACTTCTCGGCCGCAGTTTGCTGCTTGCTCTTATATTTCCAGTGCGCGGCAACGCCGTATTCGGCGCGGCGGTGCATCTCGTGGGTGCGGATTTGGATCTCAACCGGTTTACCCTGCGGGCCAATAACGGTGGTGTGCAAAGACTGATACATGTTGAACTTCGGCATCGCGATGTAGTCTTTGAACCGGCCCGGCACCGGAGTCCAGCGCGCGTGAATTGATCCCAGCACCGCGTAGCAGTCGCGCACCGAGTCCACGAGTACGCGGACCCCCACCAGGTCGTAGATGTCAGCAAAATCGCGCCCGCGCACGATCATTTTTTGGTAAATCGAGTAGTAGTGCTTGGGTCGGCCCGTGACCTCAGCGCGGATCTTGGAGCGGCGCAGGTCATCAGTTACTTCCTGGCGCACCAGGGTTAAGTATTCTTCCCGCTCCGGAGCACGCTCGGCAACCAGGCGGACGATTTCGTCATACACCTTGGGGTAGAGCGTCATAAATGAGAGGTCTTCCAACTCCCACTTGATCGTGTTCATGCCCAGGCGGTGGGCTAACGGGGCGTAAATTTCGAGTGTTTCGCGGGCTTTGCGCTGCGCGGAACTAACTGGAACGAACTTCCAGGTGCGGGCATTGTGCAGGCGGTCAGCGAGCTTAATTACCAGCACGCGGATATCGCGGGCCATTGCGACAACCATTTTGCGAACGGTTTCAGCTTCCGCCGCATCGCCATAAGACACCTTGTCTAACTTGGTGACCCCGTCGACAAGCTTGGCCACCTCTTCGCCGAACTCGGAAGTGAGTTCCTCCAGGGTGTAATCCGTGTCTTCAACGGTGTCATGCAAAAGCGCGGCTATCAGCACGGCTGGCTGCATACCCAGTTCCGCCAGAATTGTTGCCACCGAAACGGGGTGGGTGATGTAGGGATCACCCGAGCGACGCATCTGCCCCTCATGCGCTTCGCGCGCAACCTCATAGGCGCGGTCTACCTGGGTCAAATCCATCCGGGGGTGCGTGGCATGCACTGCCTGATAGAGCGGCTCTAGGGCGGCGTGGCCCGTCGTGGGCGCGCGACCGAAGCGGCCCAGGCGAGCCATGACCGTGCGCGGGGCTGAAGTGGGATTTTGCGCACCGTCGGCGGGCCGGCTGCCGTTTGTTCCAGCCGGGGCATTTGTCTTTCCTGCCTCGGTGCTCATTGTCCTAGTTTAATAGCTGCCTTTGCGCTTGTAAGGTCAAGGGTGATCTGGCCGTGTCGGCGGGCGCGCCGGCCAGAGCAGGACTACGTCCCGGCTAAAGCGGGACTATACGCGGCCAGTGCGCGATTACACCCAGCCCGTGCGCGATTAGTCGTCGATAATGAGCGAGACCAAGTCGTAGTCGTCCAGCTTTTTGCGTCCGCTCAGCGCCGCGATTTCAAGCATCATGGCTACCGTTATAACCTCGGCGCGCAATCCGGTTAGTAAATCGCATGTCGCTCGCGCGGTACCGCCCGTGGCCAGAACATCGTCTACAACCAGTACCCGATCTCCCGCTTTTACCGCATCAGAATGAATCTCAATAGTTTCAGATCCGTACTCTAAGTCGTAGCTGCGACTAATGGTCTGATGCGGAAGCTTGCCTGCTTTGCGTACGGGGACAAAACCTGCTCCCAAGGCCCGCGCCACCGGGGATCCGACGATGAAACCGCGCGCTTCAATACCAACTACCACATCAACTGGCTCGCGGGCAGCAGCCGATAATTGTTCAATAACCGCGTTGAAGGCCCTTGCATCAGCCAGTGCGGGGGTGATGTCTTTAAACACCACGCCCGGTTGCGGATAATCAGGAATTTGGCGAATTCGATCAATGATGAGTTGGACGGCGGATGGATCGATGCGCGAGTCGCTCGTGGGAATCATCGGCGCCGATTCTTCGACTTACCACGCTTGCGGCGCGGCTGAGCTGCGACACCGCGATGACTGCCCGGGACGACTGCACTTGCGGTGCTCAAATCGCCACCTTCGCCCTCAACCAGAACCACTGAGTCCATATCAGTGCCCGCCTCCCGTAGCTCTTCGACGCGCTTGGTGTGGGCGGCAGTGGCAGCTTTGCGATTGTGCAGGTCCACCTCGATCGGGGTTGCGATAAACACCGAGGAGAATGTGCCCAGGATCGTGCCGACGAAAAGTGCCAGTGAAATATCGCGTAGAGTTCCCGCACCCAAGACAAAAGATCCGATAAACAGAATCGATCCGATGGGTAGGAGGGCCACCACCGCGGTGTTAACCGAGCGCACGACCGTCTGATTAACGGCGAGGTTGGCAAGTTCTGCGTAGGTGCGCGTGGATTGCTGCTGGAAGCCAGCCGCGTTCTCACGCACCTTGTCAAAGACAACCACCGTGTCGTAGAGCGAGTAACCTAAAATTGTGAGGAAGCCGATCACGGTTGCTGGGGAGACCTCAAATCCGACGAGCGTATAGACGCCCACCGTCAATACAAGGTCCTGCAATAGCGCGACCAGTCCCGCCACCGCCATGGTCCACGTGCGGAAGTAAAGCGTCATGATGAGCGCAACGAGACCTAAGAAGATAACCAGCGCCTGAATGGCCTTCGTAGTTACGTCCGCACCCCAGGTCGGACCGACATATGACGAAGTCACGTCGTCAATACCAACGTCATAGGCCTCCGCCAGCGCGTGGCGGATATCTAGTGTTTCGTCATTTGACAGCCGCTCCGTTTGAATACGGACCGAATCTTCGCCCACGACCGAAATACGCGGAGGTTCGGTACCGCCCTGTGCCGCAAGGGTCTCTCGGGCCGTTGATTCTTCGGGTGCAGCAGTGCCCAAGACCATAAATTCCGAGCCACCCCGGAACTCAATTGATGGGGAGAGCCCGCGCACGCCCAGCCCAATGAGCGAGATGATCGCCAAGACGATCGAAATGATGTACCAGATCTTGCGGCGGGGAACTACCGGGATCGAGCGCTTGCCCGTATAGAGGTCGTTACCAAACTTTGCGAAATCAGCCATTAGGACTCCTCCCCCTCGCTGCCGGTACCTCGAGAGCGCTCATCAGCGCCAGTTTCCGCAGCGCCAGCCTCCGCGGCTCCCGTTTCCGCAGCACCAGTACCCGAAGCGCCACTTTCACCGGCACGAGTATCGCTCCCACCGGGCTCGCCAGCTTCAGCCTCTTGGGCGGCACGCTGGGCCGCTTCAGCTGCGCGACGCTCCGCAATGGTGAGCCTTCCGCCTCCAGCGGGCCCGCCACCGGAACCGGCCAATACGCCAGCCTGGACCTGTGCGGCCTTCTTTGAGCGCTGAGCACGCGCGGCCTGCGCTCCGCGGCCCCGGGCCAGCGCGACAGTTTGGCCCAGGTGGACCGGATCAAGCCCGGAGTACTTGTGCCCGCCCCCGAAGAACTTCGTGCGGACCAGCAGCGTGAGCATCGGGTGGGTAAAGAGGAATACAACGATCACGTCAATTAGCGTCGTAAGGCCCAAGGTAAATGCGAAACCGCGCACCCCGCCCACGGCCAGGAAGTAAAGGACGATGGCCGCGACGAAGCTCACCGCATCGGAAACTAAAATCGTGCGTTTGGCACGGTCCCAGCCACGGTCGACGGCGGCTACCAGCGATCTACCCTCGCGAACCTCGTCTCGAACTCGCTCAAAATAAACAATGAACGAGTCCGCCGTGATTCCGATGGCGACGATTACACCCGCCACGCCCGGAAGCGATAATCGATAGCCCTGCAAGGTACCCAGTATGACTAATAGGCCGTAGGTCAATGCTCCCGCGATAGCCAGCGAGGCAAACGTGATAATGCCCAGACCTCGGTACTGATACAGCGAGAAAACCAGAACCAAAAACAGTCCAACAACACCGGCGATTAAGCCCTTTTCGAGCTGTTCACTACCCAAAGTGGCTGAGATCTGCTCTTCACTTTGAACCTCAAATGACAGTGGAAGTGCACCAAAACGCAGCTGGCTCGAAAGCGTCTGCGCGCTCTCACGAGTGAAATTACCCGTAATTTCAGCGCGGCCATCATTGATTATCGTGTTCATGCGGGGAGCAACAATGACCAGGTCGTCCAGCACAACACCAAACTGGTTGCGCGGCGGCTCCAAGTTCACCAGGCGGCTAGAAATTGTGGCGAAGTCTTCTCGGCCCTGGCTCTTAAACTCCAGGTTCACAACCCAGTTATTGGTCTGAACTCCGGCGGAAGTTACTCCCAGTCCGGCGTTGGCATCTTTAATCTCGCTGCCCTGAACCTCCACCGGGCCCAAAATGTATTTGGCGTTGCCCTCTTGCTCACAAGTCACCAGTGGCAAGTCGGCATCCGACGTGCCACCACCAATTAGTGCATCTGGTGAAGTGCAGTCCAAGGCGTAGAACTCATCGAGCAATTCATCGGTGATCCAGGCGGGATCGGAGGGGTCTTCCGGGGTATCGGCAGGGTCGTCCGAGTCCGGCGTGGCGCTTTCATCCTTATCAGCAGACTCCTCATCGGCGGCGCCCTCACCAGACGATTCGTCATCGGCCGCGGCGTCGTCATCGGCGTCTTCTGCGCCATCGTCCACGCCTTGGGCCTCGGCATCCCCATCATCGGCGGAGTCGGCTTCTTCGGCAGAGCCAGCATCATCGCCGGCACTAGCACCGTCTTCCTCGGACTCGCTCCCAGTTATTTCATCGTCCCCGTCGAGGCCGAGCTCATCCTCCAAGTCCGCATCCGGATCTAATTCCTCGTCCGGATCAATCGGCTCGGGCATCGCTTCGACCAGCACGGGCCGAAATTGCATCTGCGCAGACTCGCGCACCAAGTCCAAGGTGGCTTGATCGGGCTCTCCGGCTAGCGCAACGACAATATTGCGCCCACCTTGGGAGGTAATTTCTGCTTCCGCCACACCGGCCGCATCCACGCGCTGGCGAATAATCGAAATCGCCTCGTTGATGGCCTCAGAAGTTACTTCTTCACCCGTATCCGCGCGGGGAGTGAGAACAATTTGGGTTCCCCCCTCCAAGTCGAGCGCCAACTTTGGCGTGAATTGGCCCTCTGCGAATTTCACGCCGGCAAAAATACCGCCGAAAATCAGCGCCAGCAAAATTCCGAGGGTAATGAGCGCCCGGCCCGGACGTCCCCCCGATCTTGTACGCGTCACTATTTGTTCTCTTCCGTAACAGCCTTAATGGCCACCTTGCTACCGACCGATATCGGCAGGCGTTGTGGGCTGGATATGCCTGCTTATTTCTGGTCGTTATCGAGGTCTTCAGCCGTGATAGTTGAATCATCCGAAGTGATGACGGCGTCGTCTTCACTTTCGAATTCTTCTTCCTCCGGCGCCGGCGCCATTGCGGGCGGTACTGGGCCAATAGCAGCGCGAACCCAACGGGTGTAGTTCTCTTCGGTCGACTCGATGGTGACAACCTTCTCGTCCGTCTCCACCACCACACCGAGCATGCCCGACTGGGTCATGACTTCGTCACCAATTTGGACACTGTCACGAAACTCTTGGGCTTCCTTCTGCTTCTTGCGCTGGCCGCGGGTCATAAAAAACATGAGCCCGACCATGATCAGAATGATTATGAGAAATTCCATGGAAAACGGATCCTTAATTTGATTTGCGGCCGCAAAAATTCTTACCGCGTGCAGTCTAGGCGACGCAAACAGTTTTGTGTCAGCGCGGTAGCCGTCTCGGACCAGAAACCCGGTATCCATCCCGACCAAAAACAGGGTAACCCGCCCCGACCAGAACGCGGCAACCGTCCCGGATCCGCTACGTTACCGCAGCGGCGTCCGCAACAGCGCATTTGCGCAGCAGGCGTGCACCAAAGACCGTCCCCGAGAGCGTATGCGCAGCAGGGATGTGCAGGGGTGCACCGAAGACCCAGCGCAATTACAGCGGCAATTGCCCCGGCGGACTAGGAGGTGTCATGCCAATGTGGTCCCAGCCCAAGCGACTGAGCATCCGGCCCCGCGGGGTGCGAGTAATCAGCCCCTCGCGCACCAGGAACGGTTCGGCCACGGTCTCAACAGTTTCGGCCTCCTCCCCCACGGCGACCGCGAGCGTGGTTAACCCCACCGGACCGCCCGCAAACTTCTTCCCCAAAGACTCCAGCACGCCGCGGTCCAGCCGATCAAGCCCCAGTTCGTCAACCCCGTACATCAAAAGCGCTGCCTGGGCGGCTTGGATGTCTGCCGTCCCCGTGCCCTTAACCTGCGCCCAATCACGCACGCGACGCAGCAGCCGGTTCGCAATGCGCGGTGTTCCGCGCGAGCGGCGCGCTATTTCGGCAGCGCCATCGCGACTTAACTCAATATCAAGTAGGCGTGCCGATCGAATTAATACCTGCTGCAGTTCATCATTTTCGTAAAACTCCATGTGGCCGGTAAACCCGAATCGGTCCCGCAATGGGGCTGGCAGGAGTCCCGCTCTGGTGGTTGCGCCCACGACGGTGAAGTGTGGCAGCGGCAGCGGAATCGCACTGGCCCCGGCGCCCTTTCCCACCACAACGTCAACGCGGAAATCTTCCATCGCGACATAGAGCATTTCCTCAGCGGGGCGGGCCAGCCGGTGGATTTCATCGATAAACAGTACTTCGCCCTCTTCAAGCGAGGACAAAATTGCTGCCAAATCCCCCGCGTGTTGAATGGCTGGCCCGGAAGTTACGCGCACCGGGGTGCCCAATTCGGAGCCGATGATCATCGCCAGCGTGGTCTTCCCCAACCCGGGCGGCCCCGACAACAGCACGTGATCCGGGGCGCTGCCGCGCACTTTGGCGGCTTCTAAAACTAAAGAGAGCTGATCCCGTACGGTCCTTTGCCCGACAAACTCGTCCAAAGTTTTAGGCCGCAGCGCCGCCTCGGCCGCGCGTTCTAACTCGTCGGATTCTGCAACGACGATTCGCTCAAAATCTCCCTCAGCCACGGTTGCCGCCCAATTCCTGCAGCGCGGCGCGCAAAATCGCGCCCACGTCTACCGAGCTATCACGTGCGGAACGTTCCAAATCCTCCATCACCGCTCCCACGGCCTTTTCCGCCGCTTTGGCGTTCCAGCCCAAACCGATGAGCGCCTCGACCACCTCATTAGGCAACGCGGGGGCCCCAGCGGAAGGGACGCCGTCCACAATCGGTTCCTCACCCAGCGGCGGACCCAACTTTTCGCCGAGCTCCAAAACGATGCGCTGTGCGCTCTTTTTTCCGATGCCGGGCACCTTGGTCAGGGTCGTGAGGTCCTCCTGGCTGACGGCGCGTCGCAATTCATCGGGATTGAGGACGGCGACCATCGCCAGTGCTAAACGTGGCCCCACGCCGGAGACGGTTTGGAGGATTACGAAAGTATCGCGTTCATCCTCGGTTGCGAAGCCGTAGAGCGTAAGCGAGTCCTCCCGCACGACCAGGTGGGTCGCGATGGAGGCTTCTTCACCGATGCGCAAAGTGGCCAGCGTGTTGGGAGGGGCGCTGACAGCCATTCCCACCCCGCCGACGTCTATTACTGCGAAGTCGAGTTTTAGCGCGAGCACCGTGCCGCGCAGCGATGCGATCACCTACGTACCCTCCTGAGTGCGAACACGTGTACGACGGTACGGCACGGGAGGGACAAAATTCATCTCCCTGCGCCTCGGCGCGCCGCGCGTTCAGCTGCCAGCCAGGCCTGTTGCGCCGCAGTTGGGGCTCCCGCGCCAGCTTTAGGGCCGCGATGAGATCCAGTGTGTTCTCCCGCGGCATGCACCCCGGCTGTCTGGTTCGCCGCTGCCAGGCCCGGCCCCCGCCACAACTGGCAAATGGCCAGCGCGAGGGCATCGGCCGCATCAGCAGGTTTAGGCGCATCTGCCAGGCCCAAAATCTTGGCAACCATGGTTTGTACCTGCGCTTTTTCCGCTGCTCCGTAGCCGGTTACCGCGCGCTTGACTTCGGATGGAGTGTGCAAAGCGACCGGTATATTGCGCTGGGCCGCGGCCAACATGACGACACCCGAGACCTGCGCTGTTCCCATCACCGTCGTCAGGTTGTGCTGGGCGAAAACCCGCTCCAAAGCCAACACTTCGGGTTCATA